>JANPKQ010000099.1:0-8739 GCA_031426115.1 Gemmatimonadaceae bacterium
CGCCGCGGGTTTCACGTCCTCTTCGAGGCGAACCTTTGCGACGAGCGTGGAGAGCCGCTCGGCGGCGGCCGCGAGCGATCCTGCCGCGGCGGCGATCTCCTGGGTACTCGCGCTCTGCTCCTCGGACGACGCCGCGACTTCCTGCATTGCCGCGGCGAAGGTCTCGGTTCCCCGCGCGAGGGCTTCCAGCCGGTGGGTCGTTTCGGCGACGACGGTATTCATTGTGCCCGCTGCGCGGTCGATCTCACCGGTCCACGCCTCGGTGTCGATCACCGCCTGCTCGACCTCGCCGAACGACTGGAGGCCATGGCGTGTCAGCTCGCGGACGTTGTGGACCGCGGCTGCCGATCGCGCGCTCGAGAGGCGGGATTGCTCGATGCGCTGGAGCACATCGACGACGAGCTTCTCGGTCTTTTCGGCGGCTTCGAAGGAGCTGGCAGACAGGCGGCGCACTTCGCCTGCGACGACGGCAAAGCCCTCGCCCTGGTCGCCCGCCCGCGCGGCTTCCATGGCGGCATTGAGGGCGAGGAGCTTGGACTGGCGCGCCATCTTCTGGACGAGCGTGACGAACGCCTTGATCTCGCCCGAGGCCGCGGCCAGCGCCTCGACGGACGCGGCGCTCGACTGCACCTCCTCGACGAGGGCATCGAGCTCGCGGGCGCTCGCGTCGAAGCGCGCGCGGTTCTCGCGCGCGAGCTCGCGCAGCTTCTGGTTGCGCTCGAGGCCATCGTGAGCGCCGGCGGTGAGCGCCCCCGAGAGCTCGACGAGCCGCGCCGCGTCGGTCGCCATCTCCTGGATCGTCTCGGCCATGTCGCTCGACTGCGCGCTGAGGTCCCCCGATGTGTCGGCCATCTGCTGCGCCGCCGACGCCATGTGCTCGGCGCCCGCGGTGATCTCGATCGCCATCGTCGCCGTCTCGCGCGCTGACGTGATGATCGCCGTCGCCAGTCGGCGAAGCTCGCCGATCATCTTGCCCGTGGCACGGCTCAGCCGGCCGATTTCGTCGTCTGCGTCGGAGGTGACGATCCGTACGGAGAAGTCGCCGGCGGCGACCGACTCGGTCGCGGCCGCCAGCGCCGCAGCGGGCCGCGAGATGCGGCGAGTCATGAACATGCTCGCGACCGCCAGCGCGCCGAGCAGTGCGACGAGGATTCCGGCCCCAATGAGTCCGAGCCAGATCAGGGCCGTGCGAAGCTGTGCCGCGCCGGCCGAAGCGCTCGTGTGCGCGATGACCCGCCAGGTGCCACCGTTCGCCATGCGCACGGCTGCGCGGCGCTGGTCGGTGCCGACATTGTAGTCAATGAGCCCATCGCCACGTGAACCGCGCACCGTTGCAAAGCCGGGGAGCGCGCGCAGGCCGGCTGAATCGCCCGAGCTCGCGATGACGTTGCCGTCCTCGTCCACGAGGTCGATCACTGCACCGCTTCCTGTGGCTGAACGGGCGATCGCTTCCTGAATGGGGGTGAGGCCGTACACGACCTTCAGCACGCCGGATGGCGCATCGCCCTCCGCGTCGCGCACCGAGGCCGAGACGGCGATCGAGACGCGCTTCGCCGATTCGTCGAAGGACGCGCTCGACGGGGCGGTGCCCGCGCGGAAGGCGCGACGCCACCACTCCTCGTCGCTCTGGACGAAGTCGGAGGTCCGCGACGTCGTCACTGCATTGAAGCCGTTGCGATCGGTGAGCAGAACCTCGGCGAGGTCGAGCGATGCGCTCCGGTCGGTGAGGAAGCGCCGAACGCGCGAGTCCACGTCGAGGGTGCGCTGCTCGTCGAAGCGGCGTTCGAGCGACTCGATCGACTGCCCGACGAGTCCGAGCTCCCGTGCGCGCTCCGATCCTGCACGCGCCGCGTCCACCATCGCGGGCAGCGATGCCAGCAGCGCCGCCTGGCGCTCACGCTCGGCGATGATGCGGCTGATGACGAGGGCCGATTGATCGGCGGCGCCGGCCAGGCGGGTGTCGGACTGCTCGGAAATGTAGCCGCGAATGAGCTTGCTTCCCGTCCATGCGAGCGCGGCGAGCGCAAGCACGGACGCGGCGCCGAGCGCGAGGATGATGCTGCTGCTCAGCGAGCCGGTGGTGCGGCTGGTGGGTTCGGAGTCCGATGGTGGTGCTGCGCGCATGACGACGTCGACTCGCGAGAGGATGAGCGCGTCGCGTGCGCTCGCTTGTGCGGTCTACCCGCACTGCTAGATTGCGACGAAGAGAGTCCCCGCCACCAAATCCATGACGGAACCCATCACACAGCCCCCCGCCAACGAGGCCGGGGGCTACGATCCTGCCGCGATCGAGCACAAGTGGCAGACGCGCTGGCGCGAGCGCGGCACCAACGCCACCGATCTCGCGGGTGGCGATCGGCCGTTCTACGCCCTGATGATGTTCCCATACCCGTCGGCGGAGGGGCTGCATGTCGGCAACCTCTTCGCGTTCACAGGGAATGACATCTATGGACGATTCCACCGTCTGCGAGGGCACACCGTTTTCGAGCCCCTGGGCTACGACGCCTTCGGCATTCACTCCGAGAACTACGCGCTGAAGCTCGGCCGGCATCCGGCCGACCTCATTCCGAAGAACATCGCCAACTTCCGCCGGCAGCTCGAGCGCGCGGGGCTGATGGTGGATTGGCGGTATTCGGTCTCGACGACCGACCCGGGGTACTACAAGTGGACCCAGTGGATCTTCCTCCAGCTCCTGAAGCGCGGGCTCGCGTACAAGAAGAAGGGGGCGGTGAACTGGTGCCCGAAGGACAAGACCGTGCTCGCCAACGAGCAGGTCGTCGCCGGTGCGTGCGAGCGCTGCGGCACCATGGTGGAGCAGCGGTTTCTCGAGCAGTGGTTCTTCTCCATCACCAAGTACGCGCAGCGGCTGCTCGCGAACCTCGACTGGATCGACTGGTCGGAGACGACGAAGACCGCGCAGCGGAACTGGATCGGGCGATCCGAGGGCGTGGAGATCGGGTTCGAGGTGCTGGCATCCGGTGACGGCGGCGCGCGTGCGAGCACGGGCGATGCGCCGCGGATCAACGTGTTCACGACGCGCGGCGACACGATCTTCGGCGCGAGCTACCTCGTGCTCGCACCGGAGCATCCGCTCGTCGTGGGCCTCGCGACGCCCGCGCAGCGCGCGGAGATCGATGCATATCGCCAGCGCGCGGCCAAACAGGACCTCGTCGCCCGGAAGGTGACGAAGGAGAAGACCGGCGTGTTCACCGGCTCGTACGCGCGGAATCCCGCGACTGGCCAGCCGATCCCGATCTGGATCGCGGACTACGTGCTGATGGAGTACGGCACCGGCGCGATCATGGCCGTGCCGGGGCACGACGAGCGCGACTTCGAGTTCTCGCAGGTCTACGGGCTCCCGATTCCGCGCGTCGTCGCGGCGGATGGGGAGGCGCCCGACGCGCCGTTGACAGCCGCGTTCACGGAGAACGAGGGAGGTCGGCTCGTGAACTCCGGCCGTCTCGATGGGATGACCGTCGAGGAGGGCAAGCGCGCCGCCGCGGAGTGGCTCTCGGGAATGGGAGCCGCGCGGACGGTGGTGAATTACCGACTGCACGACTGGTGCATATCGCGCCAGCGGTACTGGGGGCCGCCGATTCCGGTGATCTACTGCGACGCCTGTGGCCCGCAGGCGGTGCCCGAGTCCGACCTTCCGGTCCTGCTCCCGAACATCGCCGACTTCACGCCGGATGACTCCGGGATCTCACCGCTCGCGCGGCATCACGAGTGGTATCTCGTGCCCTGTCCGACGTGCGGGGCGCTTTCGCGCCGCGAGACCGATGTGTCGGACACCTTCCTCGACAGCGCCTGGTACTTCCTGCGCTACCCGAGCGCTCATCGCGACGATGTTCCCTTCGACGCGGCGCTGACGAAGAAGTGGCTCCCGGTGAATTCGTACATCGGCGGCAACGAGCACGCGGTGCTGCACCTGCTCTACTCGCGGTTCATCACGATGGTGCTCCACGACGCCGGGCACATCGACTTCGACGAGCCGTTCACGAAGTTCCGCGCGCACGGGCACATCGTGCGCGACGGCGCGAAGATGTCGAAGACGAAGGGCAACATCGTGAATCCCGACGACCTCATCGATGAGTGGGGCGCGGATGCATTCCGGACCTACCTCATGTTCCTCGGGCCGTACGAGGACGGTGGGGATTATCGCGACCGCGGCATCTCCGGGGTGAAGCGCTTCCTCGACCGGCTCTGGTCCTCGGTCGGGAATGCACGCACCGATGGCACGCCGGACGATGCGGTAATGCGCAAGCTGCACCAGACCATCCGGAAGGTCGGCGACGACATCCCGCGGCTGAGCTACAACACGGCGGTCGCGGCGATGATGGAGTACATCAACGTCGTGCGTGCGCACGAACGGGTGCCTCACCGCGCGGAGATCGAGCCGCTGGTGCAGCTCGTGTCGCCGTTCGCGCCGCACATTGCCGAGGAGCTCTGGGAGCGCCTGGGGCACGACGGGAGCGTCATGGATGCCGGGTGGCCGGAGTACGATCCCGCGCTCGCGAGCGAGGAGACGATCGAGATTGCCGTACAGGTGAACGGGAAGACGCGCGGCAAGGTGAGAGTCGCGAAGGATGCGGATCAGGCCGCGACCCTGGCGGCGGCGCGGGCGGATGTGCAGATCGCGAAGTTCATCACGGGCGAGCCGAAGAAGATCATCTTCGTGCCGGGGCGGTTGATCAACATCGTGGTGTGAGTCGCCCTCCCGCCAGCATGCGGGCGATGGCACGACGGCCCCGGACAATGCGTCCGGGGCCGTCGTGTTTCGGGTCCATCACCTGTCCGATCAGCGATTCGCGGGCGGCGCGATCGGACGTGTCTCGTACGGCCGGAGGTTCCACTCCAGGAAGGCCCACGTGCGGTTCCACGAGTCTCGCTGCTCGGGCGAGTCATCGCGCTCGAAGGTCTCGGGGTTCACGCGGCGGCTGAACGTGTGACCGCCCGACGCGGGGCCGGGAGTCGGATTCACGTAGATCTTCGTTTCGGCCAGCTCCGGCTTCTTCACCCGGAGCGCGTTGACGAGCATCTCCGCCTCCTCGAAGTTCACATCCGTGTCGTTCGTCGCGATGTGGACGAGCAGCGGCACGTTCAGCTTGTCCACCTGATACAGCGGTGAGCGTGCGACGTACTCTTCCCGCTTCTCGTAGGGAAGTCCCTGCACACGCTGCATCGTCGCGAAGCTGCGCTGGTAGCCTGGCCCCTTGAACGAGAGGCGAAAGATCAGGTTCGTCACCGGCACGATCGCGACGCCCGCCTTGAAGGGATGCTTCTCGCGCATCACCGACAGCGCCGTGATGAAGCCGCCGTGGCTCCATCCCATCATGGCGACGCGGTCCGGGTCGACGTGGGGAAGACTCCGGGCGATGTATCCGTGGGCGGACATGGCGTCGTCCACCTCATAGCCGCCGTAGTCGATTGCCTCGTGAAACGCCTTTCCGTATCCGGTGCTCCCGCGGTAGTCCGGCGCGATGACGACGTACCCTCGCGCGACCGCTTCCTTGATGAATGGGAGGTAACTCGGCGTCCAGTTGCCGTGCACGCCGCCGTGCACCCAGATCAGCGCTGCGTGTCCGCGTGCTCCGCGCTTCTGGAGCGGCTGGTACACATAGGCCGGGATGTCGAGATCTCCAACGCTGCTGCGGTAGGTGACCTTGCTGTACTCGTACGCTCCCGCTGCTTCCGCGCGAAAAATGCTGTCCGTGCGCGCGTTGCCAGCGATGGCTGCGGCATAGTCGGAGACCGGATGGTCCTCCGGGCGACTGCTGACGTAGAGCTCGCGAGCCCGCGCGGGGTCGAGCGGCGTCGTGTCACGCGCCGCCGCTCCGCCGCGCCCTCCGCCGCGCCCGCCGCCGCGCCCCTGCGCGCTGGCTTCGCTACCGTGTAAGAGCAGCGTGAGGAACATGGCGGCACCGAGCCATTGGCATGGCCGACATGTACGCACGGAGAAATAGCTACGATCGCGACTGCGCATGGGTGTTCTCCGGTGGCGAGTATCGAGAGGGCCGTCGTGCTTCGGGGTAGTGCGATCGATCAGGTCGGACAGCGGGGCAGTGCGACGGGGCACCGCTCCGAGTCGGGCGCTGGTGCGCTCGCCTGGCCGCCGGGCCCACCGAAGGTGTAGTTCTGCAGGAACAGCGTCGCGAGCTCGCGGCCCGGAACGGGCATGTGAACGAAGGTGTTTTCCGCGAGGTCCTGCCACCCGCGCGCATCGAAGAACGCGACGACGCCGCTGATGCCGGCGCCTTCGACCCGCTTCTCGTAGCGCAGGGCGTCCCACAGGCTGCCACAATCCCCGTTCATCTTCCGCGGGACGCAGCCGGGCTCGATCGGGGGGCCGTCGATCGTCACCGGCGGCAGCTCTCCGTTCGCCACGCGGGTCTTGTTGATCAGGGGCACCGCTTCCGGGGCGCGGTTGAGCCGGATCAACGCCTCGGCCTTCAGCAGGTCCATCTCGGTGATGGTCATTGCGAGCTGCGGTCCGCTCTGATGCGAATTGTTCGTCGTGCTGCTGCCGAAGCGTCGCATGTAGTAGTGCGAGAACCGGTACGTTCCGCGATTGGCGGCGAAGATGTCGTTCTGGTTGTAGCCGAAGTACTTGCCCGGCGATGTCGGGCCGGTGGTCCCCTGGATCCGCCGGTCCTTCGTGCGAATCTGGAACGCCACGCGGCTTCCGATCGGCGTGTTCAGCCAGTTCACATATCCGTTCGCCGAGTCCGCGGGACCGAGCAGCCAGTTGCTGGGCCGTCCGAAGTCACTCGGCCGGGCTTCGGCGCGAACTCGCGAGATCAACCGCTTCCAGTCATCGAACAGGACGTCCTGCACCGCGGTGGGCGCGAAGTCGGTGGTGATACCCGCATCGATCCGGGCGATGACCTTCGGCCAGTCCACCGCCGCCCGCTCGGTGCGGCTGCGGGCCGAGTACACCATGAGGCGCGCGGCGAACGAGTTCGCCACCTTGATGAAGTCGGGTGCAGCCATCCGCGTGTAGAGAAAGCCCACGAGTGGCAGCGTATCCATCCCCGGCGCGCCCGCGATCGCGGAGTCGAGCTGCGCGATCGCCGCGGTAACCACCACGGGATACGCGGAGAACACCGGCTCCTTGATGGTGTCGACGGCGACGCGCTCGTCGACGATGACGGCCTTATCGTAGTAGAGACCGAGGTAGCCGTGCGAGATGCCCTGCATGAACTTGCCGACGGCCCGTGCTCGCTTGGTCCTCCCGGGGGTGACAATCACAAGCCCGGAGTCGATTCCAATGATCGCGTCGTTGACGGTCGAGATCGTGCGGTACAAGCCGAACCACGGCGTGTTCGCAACCGCGAACTGCGCATTGAACGGGCTGTTGTTCCAGGCCGAGCGTGGTTCCGCCGAGGTGTCGAGTTGGCCGAAGTCGGTGAATCCGGAGGTCATCTCGTGTGCCATGGTCGAGAAGGCCCACGATGGGTAGTCGTCGTGCCCCCCGACGACCCACCAGGTACGAAAGGCTCCGGCAACGAATGCCTCGGTCGAGGTCGGCTGTTGAGTTGCACGGTCGCGATCCGGAAGGTTCCGGTTTTCAACCGTGAGGTCCTGGCAGCCGGCAACCAGCAGCGCGAGGACGGCAATGGCGTAGCGCATCTGGGTTCTCACCTAGAAGACAAGCTGGAAGCTGCCGGAAAACGTCCGGTAGCGTGGATAGTCGAAGCTGTCGAGACGGACGAGGGTGTTGCCGACTTCCGGGTCGTAGCCTGAGTAGTCGCTGAAGGTCAGCAGATTACGACCGATCAGCGACAGCGTCGCACCCTTCGCCCCGACGCGCGACACGGCACCGAGCAGTCGCCCGCTGAGCTGGTAGCTGACCGAGGCCTCGCGCAGCTTCACATACCCCGCCGGCTCGACGAAGTAGTCGGTCGGATTGTTGCCTGCGTAGAGGTTGCTGTAGTACTCGATCGGCTTCTTGAGGTCCTGCGGCTTGCCTTCCTGGTCCACGTCCCCGTGTCGCGCCCACTGGTACATGCGCTGGCGGGTCTGATTGTAGTTCTCGCCGCCAACCTGTGCATCGACGAGCGCATAGAACGAAACGCCGCGCCAGGTGACGTTGTTCGAGAGCCCCCAATGGAAATCAGGGTTTCCATCGCCGATCCGGCGGACTGCGTTGCTTCCCGTCGAGTCGCGCGCCGCGATCGGCATTCCGAACGCGTAGCTAGCCCCGCCGATGGTGACGGACGGCACGCCCCACCGCCGCTTGGTTTCACCCTCGGTGTACTTGTAGGGCTGGCGGAACCCCGGCGAGGAGACCGAGTCGTATCCCACATAGACAAGGAGGCCTTCATCGTTCACGGCGAACTCGTTGGCGCGTGCCTGCGCCGCGACCGGAAGCTCGTCGATCGAATTGATGAAGTGGAAGCCGTACATCGCGCCCAGCGTTTCTCCCGCGCAGTGGAACGCGACGGTCTGCGTCGGCTGACAGGCGCGATTGAACTCGGTGACCTTGTGGCGTGAGCGGTCCGCAACGATGCCCATGCGCCAGGACAGGTTGGGCCGGCTGATCAACCGGGCTTCCAGCGTGGCTTCGATGGTATTGCCCTTCAGGCTTCCGGCGTTCTGCCACTGGTTCCCGTAGCCGAAAAACCCGGCGAGTGGAATCTGAAGCAGTTCGTCAACGACCGTCACGCGCGCATACGACAGCTGAAGCGAGTATCGGTCGCGGAAAATGGCGTCCAGCCCCAACTCGGTCTCGGTCGCCTT
>JANPKQ010000100.1:0-4367 GCA_031426115.1 Gemmatimonadaceae bacterium
ACCGGCACGGGGCTGATCAACCGTCTCGTCGGCGGCGTCGGCATCTTCGGTGGCCTCGCGGAGCTGTACTCGTACAGCGTCTTCGTCTCCGCCGACCTCGACGATCCGTTCGAGGGATGGTACGAGCTCACGAATCGTCAGGGTCCCATCGCGCCGCTGACGATGAAGCTCTACGTCGAGAGCCGCGCCGGCACCTTTGACTTCATCACGGGAGAGCATTACGGGAGCGTCGATCTTCGCTCCGGGTCCCTCGTCGGACTGCGAACCGCGGAGAGGCTGAACCTCGCGCTCCTCGGGAACGACATGAGTGACACCGTCGCCTTCTTCACCGGCACGATCGTCAACGACTCCCTTGTCGGTTCGTTCCGCGTGGGTGGGGCGACGGAGAATGCGCGCTTCCGGAAAACCAGCCGTCGCGACTGACGTCGCCGCGGACGTTCGACCGCGGGCTAACTGCAGCCGCGGACTACGCGGAAACGACGCGGATAGGGCAACAGCATTTGTTGGCCGCGGACAAACGCGGATCCACGCGGACAGCTGCAACTGCGAGTAATGGCCACGGAGGCCACGGAAACGGCAACAGCATTGGTGGCCCCTCGGCGCCGGGACTCGGTCCGCCACACCACTGGCCCGAATTCACCGCCGTCAGGCGACCAGCGCTCAGCGTTTTTCCGCGATCAGCGCTCAGCGCGCTCCTGAGCCTTCATGTTCGCCGTTGCAGTTCAGAGCCCTGCCACACGCAGTTGCACTTCTTCCCGCCCCCTTATCTCGCTCGGCACACCGCGCAGATCCCGGAAATAACGAGCCGGTGCCCCTGTCGCGTGAATCCATGCTGATCGGCGATGTGCATCGTCATTCGCTCGAGCCGCTCGTCACGGAACTCCGTGACCTCACCGCAGAGGGAGCAGAGCAGGTGTTCATGGTGCGGGATGTCGCGCGCGGCTTCGAAGCGCTTGAATCCTTCGCCGAAATCCCGCTCGACGACGAGGCCGCTGCGCAGCAGGACTTCGAGTGTGCGATAGACGGTTGCCGTGCCGGCCGACGCGCCGCGCGCGCCGAGCTCCAGCATGATGTCCTCGGCCGAGAGATGGCTCGCGGACCCGAGGAGGATGTCGGCGATCGCCAGCCGCTGCGCCGTGATCGGGAGGTTGTGCTCGCGCAGGTAGGCGCGGAACGCGTCGATTACGCCGTCGGTCGCCACGACTGGCCGTCGAGCGCCGCGCGCACGCCGTCCGCGCTGAGGCGCTCCGGTTCCTCATCATCCCCGGCGCGCCGCAGGACACCGCGCACGACGGTGTCGACGGTGCCGAGCGGCGCGTCGGCATCGGCGACGACATCGAACTCCCACTTCCCGCGTTCGGCGCCCTTGATCGTCAGCCGGTAACGCGCCGTGAACACCGTGTGGCGCTGCAGCGGCGCATCCGCCGGGGCGTCGGCCGCAGCGTCAGGGTGTTCGACATCCGCGGCAGCGTTCGCAGGCACGTCGGCATACGGACCCTGATCGGGGAGAACGGTATCCGGCGACTCGGCCGCGAACGTCCCACTCGGCGAGGGCTGCACGGGGCCAGGACTCGCCGAGGGCGGCGCGAGGGCAGGGCTCGTGGTGTCGGATGCGAGCGCCATGTCGGCGTGCTCGGCCGCGATCACCGCGACGCCAGTCTCCGTCGCGCCGCGGCGCAGCGGGCGAAAGAGGTGCAGCTCGGCGATCTGGTCAGCAGGTACCTGCGCCGTGATCTCCCGGAGGAATCGCTCGCGCGTGTCGTCGGTCATCGTGCGGCCGCCGCGGGCGGGCGGGCGGTGAGCAGGCGGCGGGCATCGAGCTCCCGCTCCACGTACAGTCGCAGGATGTGCATGAAGTCCTGGGCATTCGTGACGACGCCGAACGCCTGGTGCGTTCCGCGGTCCTTGAGCTTGCTGACGACGAACTCCGATGAATCCACGCAGATCGTCGTAAGCTCCCGCAGCGATCCGTCGGCTTCGGTCACGAACGCCGGCAGCATGTTGCCGGTCGCGATCGCATGCAGCGCCGTCGCGACCATGATCGCCATCGTCGCCTTGACAGTATGCCGCTTCATCGCGTCCTGCGCCGCGAGGGCGTCCGCGAAAACGCCGGGCAATGGGCCATCATCGCGGATCGAGCCGCACAGGACGTACGGCACCTTGTGCACGACGCACGCGTGCATGATCCCGTCGGTGATGATCCCCTGCTCCACCGCCCGCTCGATCGAGCCAGCCGCGCGCACCTTGTTGATCGCGCGCATGTGGAGACCGTGCCCGCCGCTCGTCGCCTCCCCGCTGCCCGTCATGCCGAGGGTCGTGCCGAAGATCGAGGCCTCGATGTCGTGCACCGCGACCGCGTTCCCGGCGAGCAGCGCGCCGACGTACCCGTTCGCGACGAACCACGTCATGTCGGCGCGCGCGCGCGAGTGGACGAGCGCCGGCCCTGTCACCCACACCGGATACCCGCCGCGCTCCCGCTCCTCGATGAGCAGCCGCGCCATCTGGGCGTAGTCGATCGGCTTCTCCCGCGAGACTTCGCTCGTCATGAACTTGAACTCGCCATCCGCACCGACGCCGAGGAACGCCCCCGCGTGGACGTAGATCCCGTCGCTGCCGTCCTCGTGGTGGCCAACCGCGACCCGGTCGCCCTTCCGTACGCGACGCCCCTCGCGGATCCACAGAACCCCGTCCGCATCGATGACCAGCGCCGAGTCCATGCGCGGCTCACGCGGCATCCGCCACTCGCCCTTCACCCGGACGTAGGTGGGCAGGTTCGTCGTCGAGAAGAAATCCTCGGGGAGGACGCCGTCGGCAGGGGCCGGGACGAAACGTGCCTCAGGGGCGCCCGCGAACGCCGGGGCGGTAAAGTCGGGATGGGAGAAGCTGCTCACGGGGTCAAAGATGGACGCGGGGGGAGGGGTTCGGAAGCCGCTTGCGGGAACGGCGGGCGTGTCACCGACTGCCGGTAGCTGCCAGCCTCCTGAAACGACAGCTGTGAGCTGCTTTTTGGGGGCCGGTATGGCTGAAAAAACACGTGCGAGCAACAGAAGAGGCGCAGGGGCCAGCCAACCCAGAGCAGTGGCCGCCACCTCGGTGGGCAATGGAATTGGTCATTCCACAGCCGATTGATGTGAGACGGCGGAACAACTTCCCTAGGTTTTTCCCATGGGCGACTTCAAGCGGCTCCTCGTCTGGCAAAAGGCACATGCGCTGGCACTTCGTACGCACCGCGTGGCTTCGAGGATCCGCGGCGCGGAGAACGCATCGCTCCGCAATCAGATGATCCGTGCGGCACAATCCATCCCGGCCAACATCGTCGAAGGTAGAGGCCAGGAAAGCGCGAAAGACTTCGCCCGGTTCGTCCGCTACGCCATCAACTCGGCCTCCGAGCTCGAATACCACCTCACCATGGCACACGATATCCGCGTGGTCGGTGACAGCGACTTCGAAGGCCTGATCGAGCAGCTGGTCGAAGTCCGCAAGATGCTCTACGGCCTCCTCTCCCACCTGCGCACCAACGCGTGAGTCTCTCGGCTGGCCCCTGAGCCTCTGGCCCCTCGCACGTGGTCTTCCAACCAGACCTCCCGACCACGCAGCTCAGAGCTGGTGTCTGGAGAACCGACAGCTCACAGCTTGTAATGATCAGTTGGCAGTTACAGCAACGCTACCGGATCCCGATCGACCGTCGCCCTCAACGATGCAGTCTTCGGAATTGGAAACCGCTCGAGAAAATACCGAAGCACCCGCGTGAGCTCCCCCGGTTGCTCGGTCTTCAGCAGCACGTGCCAGCGCCAGCGCGTCTTGATGCGCTGCACCGGGCACGGGGCCGGACCAATGAGTGTCACCGCGCCCGCCCGGTCGCGCAGCAGCGCCTTGATCCAATCCGCGCCGCGGATGGCGAGCTTCGCGGTCGGGGCTTCGGCGGTGCCGCTGAAGACGATGTTCGCGATCCGGTTGAAGGGCGGGTAGACCGGCTGCTCGCGTCCCTGCGCCTCCTCGCGCACGAAGCCGTGATAGTCGTGCGCGACGGCGCACCGCACCGCGTGATGGCCGGGGGCACGCGTCTGGATGAGCACACGGCCACCCTTCGGACCGCGACCTGCACGGCCCGCGACCTGGCTCAGGAGCTGGAAGCACCGCTCGGAGGCGCGGAAGTCCGGCAGGTTGTTGCCGACGTCCGCATCAATGACGCCGTCGAGCGTCACGTTTGTGAAGTCGAGCCCCTTCGCGATCATCTGCGTGCCGAGGAGGATGTCCACCTCGCCGCGGCCGACGCGGTCGAGAATCTCGGCGTGCGCCCATTTCCCGCTCGTCGTGTCCACATCCATGCGCGCGATCCGCGCGCTCGGGAACCGCTCGGCGACGAT
>JANPKQ010000101.1:0-5175 GCA_031426115.1 Gemmatimonadaceae bacterium
CGTCGTCGGGCATGTGGGTGGCACATGCGCAGTCGATGCGGCATCAGGATGCAATGGCGAGATCTTCCAGCTCGCCCAGGCGCTCACCGAGCCCATCGACGCGATTGTCAGCGGGCACAGTCATTCCGCGCTCGACACCCAGGTGCGCGGGATTCCCATCATTCAGGCGCGCTCATCCGCGCGCGCGATTGCGGTCCTCGACATACCGCTCGATCCGCCCGGCGGCACGCGCGCCGTTCGTGCGGAGCTCCGGCCGGTGCTCGCGGACTCGGTTCCCGGTGTGCGGGCGGTCGACTCGATGGTCACTCGCTGGCGCAGCGCCATCGCCAGCCAGGTAAACCAGCCGGTGGCGCGCTTCGGCACGGCGATGACGAAGTCCGGACCGCAGTACGCGCTCGGGAACTACGTCGCCGATGCGCAGCGATGGGCTGCAAAGGCAGACGTCGCGGTAATGAACAACGGTGGGATCCGTACTGACCTGCTTGCGGGGCAGGCAACATATGGGAGTCTCTTCGAGGTCCAGCCGTTCGCGAACATTCTCTATCGCGCTTCGCTTCCCGGGTTGGCGCTGCGCGAATACCTCGAGCGAATCGTGGCGAGGCAGACACTCAACGCCCACGTCAGCGGCGTAGTCGTTCATTACGACCCGGCGAAACCCGGCGGGTC
The DNA here is from genome assembly GCA_031426115.1 of Gemmatimonadaceae bacterium. Lineage (GTDB taxonomy): Bacteria > Gemmatimonadota > Gemmatimonadetes > Gemmatimonadales > Gemmatimonadaceae > JANPKQ01. Next base: position 667 of record JANPKQ010000101.1, read on the forward strand.
GCGCATTCTCGATGTCACGATGAGCGACGGCCGGCCGCTCGACGACCGGGCGACCTACACGATCACGATCAACGACTTTCTCGTCACCGGCGGAGATGCGCTCGCGCTCCCTGCGGCTGCCTCACCCGCCGTGTCACTCGACATCATCGATCTGGACGCCCTCATCGACTATTCGCGTGCTCGTCCGCAGCCCGTCGCGGCGCCGACCGAGATCCGCCTGATTCCGCGGCCGAGGTGACGCGCATGCCTCGAGCGCGTTCGCGCCGCACAACCGCCCCGCCAGCCTCCACCCGTGACTCTGCGGCGGGAATGGCGCGAGAGCTCCTTCGACGCCTTCCGAAGGCGGAGCTGCATTGTCACCTGGACGGATCGCTCCGGCCGACGACGATGCTCGAGCTCGGCCGAGAGTACGGCGTGTACATGCCCCACGCCGAGGAAGAGCTGCTGCGGGACCACATGCGGGTGGATGACGCGCGGCACCTCGAGGACTACCTCGAGCGGTTCGACATCACCCTGGCAGTGATGCAGACGCGGGAGGCCATCGAGCGCATCGCCTACGAGCTGGCCGAGGACGCGGCCCATGAGAACGTTCGTTATATCGAAGTACGGTTCGCTCCGGTGCTGAACGTGCGTGGCGGACTGACGCAACCCGACGCCGTCGATGCGGCGATCGCCGGCCTTGCTCGCGCGGAGGCCGAGCTCGGCGTCGTCGGTCGCGTCATCATCTGCTCGCTGCGTCACCTCCCGCCGTCCGCGTCGATGGAGCTTGCCGAGCTCGCGGTGGCGTACCGCGGCCGGGGGGTCGTCGCCTTTGACCTGGCCGGCGGGGAGCTCGGGAATCCCGCCGCGGCCCACGCGGAAGCGTTCGCTCACGTTCGCCGACACGACATGCCGTGCACGGTGCATGCAGGGGAGGGCGACGGACCGCAGTCGATTCGCGAGGCCGTACACGTCTGCGGCGCGCACCGCATCGGTCACGCGACACGGCTGATCGAGGACGCATCGCTCATGGAGTACGTGAACGACCGCCGGATCGGTCTCGAAATCTGCCTCACGAGCAACGTTCAGACCCGGGCGGTCGCGTCGTACAGCAGTCACCCGCTGCGTCGGTACTACGACGCGGGCATGAACGCTTCGCTGAGCACGGACAATCGGCTCATGAGCGGGACGACGCTCACCGACGAATACGAGCACGCGATGCGCGACCTCGGGTTCACGCTCGACGAACTGGGCGAGCTTGCGCTCAACGGCTTCGCCAGCGCCTTCCTGCCCTGGGATGCGCGCGCCCGCATGGTCGAGACGGCCCGCTCCGAGATCGCGGCATTGACGTCGGCGGCGGGGTGACGGACACCGTGGCCCGAGGCCGCGCTGTAGGAGAAGCCATGAGCGCCTCGGCGGCCCAGTCGGCGGCCGACGTCGCTCGGGAGCTGCGCCCGCGCCTTGGCATCGCATCGCCACGGCTCGCCCTCGTGTTGGGTTCGGGACTCGGTGCGCTCGCCGATGAGATCGAGCGGCCTGTGCGAATCCCCTTCGGCGAGATTCCCGGCTTCAAGGTCGCCCAGGTCGCCGGCCACAAGGGAGCGCTCGTCAGCGGACGGCTCGACGGGGTCGAGGTCGTGGCGCTCGCAGGACGAGTGCACATGTACGAGGGCTGGTCGGCGCAGGACGCGGCGTTCCCGATCAGGGTCGTGCACGCGCTGGGAGCACGCACGCTGTTCGTCTCCAACGCCGCCGGCGCGATGAATCCGCGGTTTCAGCCCGGGGACCTCATGGCCATCGCCGACCACATCAACCTCATGTGGACCAATCCGCTCATCGGCCCTCTCACCGAGGGTGACCCGCGCTTCCCCGATATGTCGGAGCCATACGACCGCGAACTGCGTGCTGAGCTGCACACCGCCGCCCTCGACGCCGGAATTCCGCTCGCGGACGGTGTGTATGTCGGCCTCATGGGTCCGACTTACGAGACGCCGGCGGAGGTACGGATGCTCCAGCGCCTCGGTGCGGACTCGGTCGGCATGTCCACCGTCCCTGAAGTGATCGTCGCACGCGCGCTCGGGATGCGCGTCGCCGGGGTGAGCTTCATCACCAACGCGGCCAGCGGAAGCACCGGAGCGCCGCTGTCCCACGCCGAAGTGCTCGAAGTAACGGAGCGGGCCGGCGGGCAGTTTCGAACCCTCGTCCGCCGCTGGATCTCGCGCCTCGCCTGAATCAGGCGCAGGGCGGGCATATGTGTCGCTCCCGAACGCAGAACCGCGCGCTGCCGACGTTCGGCAGCGCGCGGTAATGCTTCCTTGCCCGCTCGGTCAGAGACCCGGTGGACGCTTTGGCGGCGGGGAGGGGGGCAGCGAGCGAAGACGCTGCTTGAACTGCTGGAAGTTCGGCGAATCCTTGGTCAGCCCCTGAAGGATGAGCGGGTCGTAGCTCGCAATCACTTTTCGGGTGTCGGCAATACGGCTCTCCTCGGTGGGGTGCGTCGAGAACCACGCATCGACGGCACCGGGGGAGCGCTCGCGTTCCGCGAGGAGGATCTCGAACATCTCCGGAATTCCGCTCGGGTCGATCCCGGCCCGAATGATGTTCTTGATTCCGTCGACATCGGCTTCCTGCTCATCCTTCCGGCTGAAATTCGCGAACAGGGCACCTGCACCGATCTGCAGTGCGGCACTTCCCGCCTGGCTCTGACACACAGATGGCGTGAGGATGCACAGCAAGCCGAACCCCATGTTGGCTTGTTGCGATTTCTCCATCTGCTGGATAGAGTGGCGTTGCGTGACATGGCCGATCTCGTGACCGAGCACGCCGGCGACCTGTGACAGCGTCTGTGCCCGCTCAATGAGGCCTCGGTTCATGTAAATGAAGCCCCCGGGGACGGCGAACGCGTTCACCTCGGGGCTGTCAACTACATAGAAGTGCCAATCGAGGTTGCGATCATCCGCCAGCCGGGCGATCGAGTCGCCGAGCAGGTTGATATACTGCGAGATCGTCGGATCCTGGATGATCGGCAGCTGCGCATTGATCTGACTGGCGTAGTCGGTGCCGAGCTGAACTTCCTGCTGGGTCGAGACCCCGCCGCATGCGGTGATCGAACCTGCCACCAGCGCGGCCATGGCGAATCGTCTCATTCGTGCTCCTGCGCGAGAGAGTGTCCAGCCGCCTGTTGGGCAAGACCTATTCCAACCACGTCGGCGGTAAATCCGTGAAGGTACTGACCTTGGCTCGCGACCTCGGGCGGCGGAAAGCGCGCGAGCGCGACCTGCTGTTCGTCGCCGAAGGCATCCGGGCCGTGGAGGAGCTCGTCCGCTCCCAGCTCCGGATCCGCGGCGCCCTGCTCGCCCCGCAATTCGGCGAGTCCCCGCGCGGGGCGGCCCTCATTGCTGCCCTCCGCACCCGCAGCGAAGAGGTGGTCGCGGTCAGCGACCGCGATTTCGCGAGTGCGGCCCATACCGATTCGCCACAGGGCGTGCTTGCCATCGGCGAAATGCCCCGGCCGGACCTCATGGCCGTCGAGCTCCCCACCAGAGCCCGGGTGCTCATCCTCGATGCGGTCCAGGACCCCGGCAACGTCGGGACGATTCTCCGGACCGCGGCCGGTCTGGCAGTCACCGCGACCATCGCCCTGCCCGGAACCGTTGACCTCTGGAACGCGAAAGTCGTCCGTAGCGCAATGGGCGCGCAATTTCACCACCTCACCTTCCGTACTACCTGGGAAGAGCTCGATCCGTTCCTCGCGGCGAACAGCATCGTCGTCTGGGGAGCAGATGGTGCAGGCGCGCCTCCTGATGCCGGTACCGCTCCCGCTCGCCTCGCCCTCGTCCTGGGCAATGAGGGGAGCGGGCTGCGCGACGATGCCCGGGGCAGGTGTTCCCGGTTCGTCGGACTTCCGGTGACCGATGCGGTCGAATCCCTCAACGTTGCCGTCGCCGCCGGCATTCTCCTCTACGCCCTGCGGCCATGATAACGCTCGCTCCCGCACTCCTCGCGTTCCTCGTCGGCGCCATCTTCGGCTCCTTCCTGAACGTCTGCATCTCGCGCTGGCCCGACAACCTCTCGGTCGTCAGCCCGCGGTCGCGCTGCCCGAAGTGCGCGAAACAGATCGACTGGTATGACAACATCCCGGTGCTCAGCTGGCTGGTGCTTCGCGGCCGATGCCGCGGGTGCCGCGAGCCGATCTCCCCGCTGTACCCGGGTGTCGAGCTCGTCGTCGGCCTTGGGTGGGCCGCGTCGGTCCTCGCGTTCGGGCCCACCTTCACGGCGCTGCGGCTGGCGATCTTCGGGACTGTGCTCCTCGGCATCGCGGTCACCGATGCGCAGCGGTACCTCATCCCGGACGGCTTCACCGTCTTCGGCCTCGTCTGGGGGCTCCTCAGCGCGATGATCGCGGTCTTCATCGGCGACGGGGCACTCTTTGTCGGTCCACAGGACGCGTTGATCGGTGCATGCGCCGGCGCCGGCGCAATTGCGATCGTGGGGTGGCTCGGCGAGGTCGCATTGAAGAAGGAAGCGATG
>JANPKQ010000102.1:0-3752 GCA_031426115.1 Gemmatimonadaceae bacterium
GTTGACCGGCCCAGTTACCGAACTGATGCCCGCCGTAGCACGCCGCATACGGCTGCATCCCCGGCAGCAGTGCGTTGCCGCCGAACACGGCGGCGAACCAGGGCGCGGCGACATCGTCCTCCGCAAAGCCCACGAGCTCGGCCACCTCGCGCGCGTGTGCAAGCACTCGCGGCGCGGCGACCGGAGTCGGCATTGCCGGGCTCCATGCTGCGCCAACGACCTGCCGCGGCTGCGGCGAGTTCAGTGGCTCGCCGGGACGCTCGGCGACGAAGCGATTGTCGAACGTGAGGATTGTCTGGTCTGTCGGCATGCGCGGCGCTGAATCAGGATCGGAGTGACCGTCCCGATCTCAACGCACGAGCCAAGCCGCAGGTTCAGGCCCGGGGCAGGACCCCGAGCGCAATGCGCGCCTGACCTGCCATGCGCACCTGATCGAGCACGCGGATCAGGTCGTCGTAGCTCAGGTCATCCGCCGGGATCACCGACACGTTCGCGCCAACCGGCATTCCGCGCCCATACTCGGCAACCGCTCGATTCAATCCCCTGAGCGTCTCGTCCGAGAATCCCTCGAAGCGACGCTCCTCGCGCTCGCCGGCCCGTGTGATCGACACCCCGTGGCGATCGACGCGGAGGGTCATGCCCGTCGGCGACGGTTCGAGGCCGACGCTCCCAACCGATCCGCCCGTCGCCGGCGCCACGGCGAGGTCGAACGCAGTGAGTGCCGCCATCGTGCGCGTGCCAGCATAGGTCAGGAGGCCGAAGAACACGATCGATGTCAGCACATCGATCAGTGGGACGAGGTTGAGGTTGGACGAGCCGGTGCCGGTGGGGCGGCGTCGCGCGATCTGGCGGCGGATGAACGATGACATGGCATCTCCGGGAGAGTCTGGCGGAATGCGTTCCAGACTGCCTCTACCCCGGAACTCCCCAGGGTTCCCGACGTCGCCGCCAGTACATGTAGACCGGAACTCCGGCGAGGAGAATCAGCACGCCGATTCCCGCCGACGTCGGGAACTGCGCCACGGTGCTGATCGCGATGATCGATATGGTCGCGACGAACACGAGGGTGGTCCACGGGTGGCCCGGCGTCCTGAAGGTGCTTGATCCCTCCGTGCGCTCTGCGGTCGCCAGGCGGGCTCGCCGCCGAAAGACGATCAGTGCCGCGCCGGTGAGCCCGAAGAACAGGGCATCGATCGCGACGACGTAGTTGAGGATCTGCTCGTATCGCCCCGAGACGACGATGACGACCGCCCACACACCCTGGAGCGCGATCGCGACCGACGGTGCCTGGGTGCGCGGGTCGAGCCATCCCACACGCTCGAAGAAGAGCCCATCGCGCGCCATCGCGTAGTAGACCCGCGGCGCCGTCAGCATTCCCTGGCTGAGGAACCCTACCGTCGAGATCGCGATCCCCGCCGCGATGAGCTGCGCCCCGCGCGGCCCGAGCGCGAGACGCATGACATCCGACGCCGGCGTGGTCGTGCCCGCGAGACCGCCGGCGCCGAGCACGCGGAGGCAAACGAGATTCACCGCGAGGTAGAGCACAATGACACCGACGACTCCGGCGAGCATTCCGCGCGGCAGGTCCCGCCGCGAATCCCGCAGCTCCCCCGAGACGAAGCTGGCCGTCTGCCACCCGCCGTAGGCGAACATCACCGGGACCATCGCCGCCGCAAACGCCGCGATGGTGCTGCGCCCGCCGGGCATCGCGGTAGCGCTCACCGGTGCAGCCCCCCCTGCCGCGATCCACCCGATCGTGTTGAGCGCGATGATCGCGAGGGCCTTCATCACCATCAGGGCGCTCTGGACGTTCGAACCCGCGCGCACGCCGAGGCAGTTGACGACCGTGAGCACTGCGAGCGTGATCACAGCCAGCACCGGCGTCGGGACGGGGACGCCGCTCAGCTCCCGAAAGTAGTTGCCGAAGGTCATCGCCACTGCCGCCATTCCGCCGGTTTGCACGACGAGCAGCAGGGTCCACCCGTACAGAAATGCGACCAGCGGGTGATAGGCATCGCGCAGATAGGCATACTGGCCGCCGACCGCCGGCCGGAGCACCGCGAGCTCGGCGTAGACGAACGCCCCGATGAGCGCGATGAGCCCGCCGACCGCCCACGCTCCGAGGATGAGGCCTGGCGTCGTCACCTGCCGCGCCACCACCGACGGGTTCATGAAGATGCCCGCGCCGATGATGCCGCCCATCACGATCATCGTCGCGTCGAACGCGCCGAGGCGCCGCGCAAGTCCGGCGGATCCGTCCCGGGGAGCTGCTGCGACAGGGAGGTGGGGTGCGCGCATCGGGCATCGACTGGGGGGGACGGCACCATGGATACGACCGCGCACATGATAGATGCCGGTCCCCGTCGCCGCGAGACGCTGCCTGCGGCGCCGGCCCAGATTGCCCCTGTCCGGCCAGCGGACCATATTGCGATACCCTCCTCCCCACCTCCCGTGACGCTACAGGACCGACGCTCCTTCCTCGCGACGCTCGGCGTTGCGGCCCTTGGTTGCGCGACCGGAGATCCGGCGCCGGCGGCTGCGTTTCGTACCGGCGCAGTCGGCTCGCGCAAGTTGAATCGCGTCGGCGTGCAGCTCTATACGGTGCGCGCCGCGGCCGCGAAGGATCTCCCCGGCACGCTCGCCCGGATCGCCGAGATCGGGTATCGCGACGTCGAGTTCGCCGGCTATCACGGTCGCTTGCCGGTGGAGATCCGTGACCTGCTCGCCCGCTATGGCCTGCGCGCACCCTCGTCGCACATCCCGGTCGCCGAGATCCGCGGCAACTGGCAAAAAGTCATCGACGACGCGAAGGTCATCGGCCATGAGTACCTGACGATTCCATGGCTCGGCGACACCGACCGCGCGACGGTCGATACCTGGAAGCGGACCGCGAGCCTCTTCAATCAGGCAGCGTTCCAGGCAAAGGGCGCCGGGCTGAAATTCGCCTACCACAACCACGACTTCGAGTTCAGGACGGTCGCGGGAGTCGTTCCGTTCGACGTCCTGCTCGCCGAGACCGACCCGAAGCTCGTGACCTTCGAGATGGACATCTACTGGGTCGTGCGCGCCGGTCGTGATCCGCTGGAATACCTGCGGCGCTTCCCCAACCGCTTCTCGATGTTCCACGCGAAGGACTCGGGCGGTCCGCCGAAGCACGACATGGTGGAGGTCGGCAAGGGCACGATCGACTTCCGGAGCATCCTTGCCGAGGGGATGAAGGCAGGCGTGCAGCACGTCTTCGTGGAGCACGACCAGCCCGCGGATCCACTCGCATCGATCGCGACCAGCTACCAGTATCTCTCGACGCTCGAGTTCTGATCGACGGTCCGGCTCTGCCACCGCGCGGGGCCCCCTCTGGAATGTCATGATCAAACAGCAACGCCCCGTGTACGATGTCTGCATCGTCGGCTCCGGCGCCGGCGGCGGCATGGTTGCGCACACCCTCACTGCCGCGGGGGCGAACGTCGTGATGCTCGAGGCGGGTCCGGCGTGGTACGCCTCGCGCGACTCGAACATGTTGATGCCGTCCTACGCATCGCCGCGGCGTGGCGCCGCCACGAAGACGCGTCCCTTCGGCGAGTTCGACGCGTGCGACGGCGGGTTCGAGATCGAGGGCGAGCCGTACACGCGCGCGCCGGGCACACGCTTCAACTTGTGGCGCGCGCGCATGCTCGGCGTGCGCACCAACCACTGGGGCCGCATCACCCTGCGGTTCGGCCCCTATGACTTCCGTGGCAAGACGCTCGACGGAC
>JANPKQ010000103.1:0-8624 GCA_031426115.1 Gemmatimonadaceae bacterium
TCCTTCTTCTTGATCGCGTTGCCTTCGCCCTTGCTGGCAGCGATGACTTCGGCTGCGAGGCGCTCGGGCATCGACTTCTCGTTGCGGTCGCGCGAGTAGCTGATCAGCCAGCGCATCGCAAGCGCCGTGCGGCGATCGGGACGGACTTCGACCGGGACCTGGTACGTGGCACCACCGACGCGACGGCTCTTCACTTCCACCACAGGCTTCAGGTTCGTGAGCGCCTGCTTGAAGACGTTCACACCCGGCTGGCTCGTCCGCGACTCCACGAGATCCATCGCGCTGTAGAAAATGCGCTCGGCCGTGGACTTCTTGCCCTGATACATCAGGACGTTGATGAACTTCGAAACGGTCTGGCTGTCGTATCGCGCATCGGGAAGAATGATGCGCTTCACGGACTTCTTGCGACGGCTCACTTCTTACCTCCAGTCTTGGCAGCGGCGCCCGGCTTCGGCTTCTTGGTGCCGTATTTCGAGCGGCTCTTGTTGCGGCCGTTCACACCGGAAGCGTCGAGGCTGCCTCGCACGATGTGGTAGCGAACGCCGGGAAGGTCCTTCACGCGGCCTCCGCGAATGAGCACGATCGAGTGCTCCTGCAGATTGTGGCCTTCACCGGGGATGTAGGCGGTGACCTCGAATCCGTTCGTCAGGCGTACGCGCGCAACCTTGCGAAGCGCCGAATTCGGCTTCTTCGGCGTGGTCGTGTACACACGCGTGCACACACCGCGCTTCTGCGGGTTGGACTTGAGAGCCGGCGCCTTTTCCTTCTTCTCGACGTCGCGGCGGCTCTGCCGGACGAGCTGATTGATTGTCGGCATGTCTTCAGGTAGAACAGAAAAAATGCGCCCAGGTTGGGCGCCATAGACCGCTGAAGATAGACAGGGCCCGGTGGCCAGTCAAGGCGAACGGGTCGCTGGGAGGCCGCCATCGTTCGCAGCCTGGCCATGTCCGCCAGGAACCAACATGTTTCCGGAACGGCGAGGCCCGTTCAAGCACCTGGCGACGCCCTTCACCAGGGAACACCGATGCATTCTGCCCACTTCACGGTCCTTGGTTTTCTGGTGGTCGGCGCAGCTGCCTGCTCCGATCCCGGCGCCCCGGCGTACCGCTCACAGCTCCTCCCGCTCACACGCGGAACCGAATGGCGCTACGAGCAGAGCGACTCCGTCGAGATCGGATTGCCGAGCGGCTCGCCGGCTCAACACTTCGATATGCGAGTCCTGACTGATACGACGATCGGGCGGGAGCGCTGGGCGGTGGTCGAGAATGCGCAACTTCTGCTGCACGACAACTACGAGGGACGGGTCTACCTGAGAAATCGCGCCGATGGCCTCTATGAGCGCCAGCCCCCGTCGGAGCTCATTCCAATCGGATTCGATCTCGCGCTTCGAGTCTTCAGGTATCCGGCAAAACGCGGCGACCAGTCCACGGCATTCCCTCCATCGTTCGTCACCGCCACCGACACGACCATCCGCGTTCCGGCGGGCGAATTCCGGACGATTCGGTATGACATCGGCGGCTACACGACGTACTTCGTCGCACCGGGAGTCGGCATCGTCAAGAAGGTGACAGGATTGCTGGAGGCGTACGACGCCACGGGCCGGTTGTTCCGGAGATCGCGTCTCGTGTACGCCCTCCAGCGGTTCACGCCGGGCTCCTGAGCGTCGGCGCGCGGCGAGCCCGCGCCCGAACGCAGCACGGCCCGCACCGGTATTCGGTGCGGGCCGTTCTGCATGCTGGCAACAGTGGAAGGCTACTCGTCCATGCCGCCGCTGCCCAGTCCACCAGCACCGAGCGGGGCCGAGCCCGACCCGAACCCGGCATCCGCCATCGTCGGCGTGAAGAACGCCGCGAGTGACGCATCCATCGTCGGCAGTGGGTCGGTCGGCGGCGGGGCCGCCATCTCGACATCCACTTCCTGATACCGGTACATGCCCGTACCCGCCGGAATCAGGTGACCGATGATGATGTTCTCCTTGAGTCCGAGCAGGTCGTCCCTCGCGCCGCGAATGGCCGCATCGGTCAGGACCCGCGTGGTCTCCTGGAAGCTCGCCGCCGACACGAACGACTGTGTCGTGAGGCTCGCCTTGGTAATGCCGAGCAGCAGCGGCTCGGACGTCGCGGCGGTCGCCTTCTTCTTCTTCGCCCGCTCGTTGACGTCGCGGAACTCCTGCTTGTCCACATGCTCGCCCTCGAGGAATTCCGTCTCCCCCGGATCGAGCACGCGGGTCTTCTGCAGCATCTGGCGCACGATGACGCCGATGTGCTTGTCGTTGATCTTCACGCCCTGGAGCCGGTAGACCTCCTGCACTTCGTTCAGGAGGTACTCCTGCACCGCGCGCGGGCCCTTGATCCGCAGGATGTCGTGCGGGTTCACGGGGCCTTCCGACAACCGGTCGCCGGCCCGGACGCGATCACCCTCGTGCACGCGCAAGTGCTTGCCCGCGGGGACCTCGTACAGCTGCGGCTCCTGGGTATCGTCCACCACCGTCGAGCCATCGGCCACGCCCTTCATCGGCGTGACGAAGATCTCGCGCTTGCCGCGCTTGATCTCGCCGAACCGGACGACGCCGTCGATCTCGGAGATCGTCGCCGGATCCTTCGGGCGACGCGCCTCGAACAGCTCCGCGACGCGCGGCAAGCCGCCCGTGATGTCGCGGGTCTTGTACGCCTCGCGGCCGATCTTGGCGATGATCGTACCCGCCGTGATCTTCTGTCCGTCCTGCACCGTGAGCTGTGCGCCCACCGGGACCACGAAGTCGCGGAGACGCTTCTCCTTTCCGCTCTTCTCCTGCCAGATCTCGATGTGCGGGTGCAGCTTCTTCTCGCGGTCCTCGATGACGACGGTCTGCCGGAGGCCGGTGAGCTCATCGAGCTCCTCGGTGACCGACTCGTCCTCGACGAGATCCACGAACCGGATCGTGCCTTCGACGTCGGCGATGATCGGGTTGGTGTACGGATCCCAGCTGAAGATCACCTGCTCCTTCTTGACGTCATCCCCATCGTTGACCATGAGGATCGCGCCGAGCGGTACCTGCAGCCGTGCGCCGACCGAGGCATACTTGTCGGCCGAGTTGCGGATGTAGATCTCGCCTTCGTACGACGTGACGATCCGCTGGTTCTCGGCGTTGGTGACCGCGACGAGCCGGTCTCCGTACTCGATGGTGCCGGCAACCTTCGACTTGCGGGCCGTCTGCTCGGCGATACGAGCTGCCGTACCACCGATGTGGAAGGTGCGCAGGGTGAGCTGCGTACCCGGCTCGCCGATCGACTGGGCAGCGATGATGCCGACTGCCTCGCCGAGGTCCACCATTTCCATCGTCGCGAGGTTTCGGCCGTAGCACATCCGGCAAAGGCCGCGAATGGCCTCGCAGGTGAGCACGGAGCGAATGCGCGCCGACTCGATGCCCGACTCCTCGATTGCGCGGGCAGTCTCCTCGTCGATGAGCTGACCGGATTCGACCAGCAGAGTGCGCCGGCCGGCCTCGTCGAGCTCGTGCGGATCCTCGATATCCTCGGCCGCGACGTTGCCGACAATGCGCTCGGCCAGCGGCTCGATGATGTCTTCGCCTTCCTTCAGTGCACTGACCTCGAGGCCGAGGATCGTGCTGCAATCCTCCTCGGTGATCGTCACGTCCTGCGCGACGTCCACGAGGCGACGCGTCAGGTATCCGGCGTCCGCCGTCTTGAGCGCCGTGTCGGCCAGACCCTTTCGTGCGCCGTGCGTCGAGATGAAGTACTCGAGCACGGAGAGGCCTTCACGGAAGTTCGACTTGATCGGGCTCTCAATGATTTCGCCGATACCACCCGTGAGCTTCTTCTGCGGCTTCGCCATCAGGCCGCGCATTCCGGCGAGCTGACGGATCTGGTCGCGCGAACCGCGTGAGCCGGAGTCGAACATCATGAACACAGGGTTGAACCCCTGCTTCGACTCGCGCATCGCCTTGACCATGGCGTCGGCGATGTCGTTGTTCGCGTGCGTCCACGTATCGATGACCTTGTTGTAGCGCTCACCGTTCGTGATGTTGCCGGTCTGGTACGCGCGCTGGAACCGCTCGACCCGCGTCTCCGCTTCGTCGAGCAGTGTTTCCTTCTCCGCCGGAATGTGCAGATCCTCGATTCCGATCGAGATGCCGCCGCGCGTGGCATAGCGGAAGCCGAACTCCTTGAGGCGGTCGAGGAAATCGACCGTGCCGCCGAGGCCCGCCTGCCGGTACGACTCGAACACGAGCTCCCCAAGGACCTTCTTCTTCATCTCCTTGTTCTGGAAGCCGAGCTCCTTCGGCACGATCGCGTTGAACAGGATGCGACCGACCGTCGTGGTCTCCCACCGCGCGCCCTGCTCGTCGTCGACGTAGAACTTCGCCGGCGTATGATTCGTCACGGTGCCCTGTGACATCGCCATCTCCACCTCGGCCACCGATGAGAAGCGGCGCGCCGTCTTGCCGACGTTCTCGAAGTCGAACGGCGCACGCGTCGCGTAGTAGCAGCCGAGGACGATGTCCTGGCTGGGCTCCGCGACCGGACGGCCGTCCGACGGCTTCAGGATGTTGTTCGACGACAGCATGAGCAGGCGGCACTCGAGCTGCGCCTCGTACGAGAGCGGCACGTGCACTGCCATCTGGTCACCGTCGAAGTCGGCGTTGAACGCCGCGCAGACGAGCGGGTGGATCCGGATGGCCTTGCCTTCCACGAGCACGGGCTCGAACGCCTGGATGCCCAGGCGGTGGAGCGTCGGCGCGCGGTTCAGCAGCACGGGGTGATCGCGGATGATCTCCTCGAGGATCTCGAAAACTTCGGGGCTCTCGCGCTCGACGATCTTCTTCGCGCGCTTGACCGTCTCGGCGATGCCCTTCTCGACCAGCTTGTGGATGATGAACGGCTTGAACAGCTCCAGCGCCATCGCCTTCGGCAGGCCGCACTGGTGCAGCTTCAGCTCGGGGCCGACGACGATGACCGAACGGCCCGAGTAATCCACGCGCTTGCCGAGCAGGTTCTGGCGGAAGCGGCCCTGCTTGCCCTTGAGCATGTCCGAGAGCGACTTGAGCGGGCGCTTGCCGCGGCCGCGAATCGCCTTCGAGCGGCGGCCGTTGTCGAACAGCGCGTCCACGGCCTCCTGGAGCATGCGCTTCTCGTTCCGGAGAATGACTTCCGGAGCGCGATGGGTGATGAGCTTGGTCAACCGGTTGTTGCGGTTGATGACGCGGCGGTACAGGTCGTTGAGGTCCGACGTCGCGAAACGGCCCCCGTCGAGTGGAACGAGCGGACGCAGGTCGGGCGGGATCACCGGGACGACGTCCAGGATCATCCACTCCGGCCGGTTGCGCGTGTCGCCCACATCGCCGGAATTGCGGAACGCATCGACGATCTTGAGTCGCTTCAGCGTCTGCTTCTTCCGATGCTGCGACGTCTCGTCGATGACGCCGACGCGAAGTTCCTCGGCAACCTTGTCGACGTCGAGCTTCTTGAGGAGCTCGCGGACGGCTGGCGCACCAATGTCTGCCTTGAACGCCTCATCGCCCTCATCCTTCGACTTCTGGCGGAGGGTGAGGTACTCCTCCTCGTCGAGGAGCTGGTTCATCCGGACTTCCTGCTTGCCCGGCTCGATGACGACGTAATTCGAGTAGTAGATGACCTTCTCGAGATCACGCAGCGTGAGATCGAGAAGATTGCCCATGGGGCTCGGCAACGTCTTGAAGAACCAGATGTGCGCGACGGGTACGGCGAGCTCGATGTGACCCATGCGCTCGCGCCGCACCTTCGACAGGGTCACTTCGACGCCGCAACGATCGCAGATGACGCCGCGATAGCGGATGCGCTTGTACTTCCCGCAATGGCACTCCCAGTCCTTGACGGGACCGAAGATGCGCTCGCAGAAGAGGCCGTCCTTTTCAGGCTTGAACGACCGGTAATTGATTGTCTCGGGCTTCAGGACCTCGCCCCACGACCACCAGTTGCGGAGGCCGGCCATCTCCAGCCGCTCGCGCTCCTTGGTGTCCTTGGGGCCGCGGATCTCCTCGGGCGAGGCGATTCGGACCTGAATGAAGTCGAACGCTGACGCGCGGGCTTCGCGCGCACTGCGGAAATCGATCATCGATTACTCCTGGGTTCCATTGCTGCCGCCACTCGTCCCGTTTGCATTCCCGCTCGTGCCGCTGGTGATGCCGGTTCCGTAGTAGCCGTCGACGCTCTGACCGAGCGTCACCTTGATGCCGAGTGCCTGCAGTTCCTTCACGAGCACGTTGAACGATTCCGGAATGCCCGGCTCGGGAAGGTTCTGACCCTTCACGATCGCCTCGTACACGCGGCTGCGTCCGTTCACGTCGTCCGACTTGACGGTCAGGATTTCCTGCAGCGTGTGTGCAGCGCCGTACGCCTCCAGCGCCCAGACTTCCATTTCTCCGAATCGCTGGCCGCCGAACTGCGCCTTGCCGGCGAGTGGCTGCTGCGTAACGAGGGAATAGGGTCCGATGCTTCGTGCGTGGATCTTGTCATCCACGAGGTGCGACAGCTTCAGCATGTAGATCTCGCCGACGGTCACCGGGTTGGCGAACGTCTCTCCGCTCCGGCCATCGCGCAGGGTGATCTTGCCACCCGGCGACAGACCCGCGAGGCGAAGCAACTCGACCGTCGCCGCGTCCACATCGGCTTCGGACTTCTTCCCGAGCATTCCGGCGAGGCCGGGCAGCTCGATCTCCTCGAGGGCGGCGGCCGCATCCTGGCCCTGACGCTTTTCCAGATTCCGGAGCGCGTTCTTGAGCTCCGTCCGGCGTGGCGCCGCGCTCTCTTCATCGTCGGAACCGGCGCGGTGGAACGCCGCCTGGTGCTCGACGTCGGCCGCTTCCCGCTCGGCCAGCTCCTTCGCCGCCGCGGCGAGGAAGTCTCGCACCGCATGGAAGACATCACGGGTTCCCTGTGACATCGTCCGGCCGGCGAGGTCGTTGATCGTCGCATCATGCAGCAGGTTCACCCGCTCCCCGTGCACACCATGCTCCGGCTTGACGTCCGCGAGCAGGCGACGAACCACGGTGTCATCGATCGCCGGTGCTGGCGTCGTGAGACGGAGCGCGTTACGCGCCCACATGAGGCCGGCCAGCTTCAACAGCAAGCCGATCTCGCGCTCGTTCGCGCCCTGGAACACCGGGGTCTTTGCATAGAAGCCAAGGATCCGCGCCGCCCACCCGAGGTGGGTCTCGAGGATCTGGCCAACGTTCATTCGGCTCGGTACGCCGAGTGGATTCAATACGATGTCGACCGGACGGCCGTCGGGGAGGAACGGCATGTCCTCCTCGGGAACGATGCGGGCAACGATACCCTTGTTGCCGTGGCGTCCGGCCATCTTGTCGCCGACGGAGATCTTGCGCTTCTCCGCCAGGTACACCTTCACGAGCTGGATCACGCCGGGCGGCAGCTCATCCGGCTGGAGAATCCGGTCGATCCGCTCTTCCGCACGCTCCTCGATCCGCGCCTTCTCGCTGTTGGCGAGATCGATGACCGCACGCACCTTGTCGTTCGCCTTGCGGTCCGCGACACGGAACGTCTTGAGGTCGAGCGTCGAGATGCGCAGGTCGCGCAGCATCGCCGCAGTGAGCGTCGTGCCGGCCGGAATCGCTTCCTCGACCGTGCCACTCTTCAGCGCGAGCGCCACCGACTCCCCGTCGAGCAGCTCCGCCAATTCGGCGTCGCGCACGTCGTTGACCCGGATCTTCTCCTCGCCCTCGAGCCGGCGGACTTCGCCGATCCGCTCGCCGCGATCCTTCTCGACGACCTGATCCTCGATTCGCGAGAAGATCTTGACGTCGATGACGACGCCTTCCATTCCCGGCGGGACCTTGAGCGACGAGTCCTTCACATCCTTCGCCTTCTCACCGAAGATCGCGGTGAGGAGCTTCTCTTCGGGCGAGAGCTCCGTCTCGCCCTTCGGCGTGATCTTGCCGACGAGAATGTCGCCCGGCTTCACCTGCGCACCAATGCGCACGATGCCGCGCTCGTCGAGGTCCACCAGCGACTCCTCGGCGACGTTCGGGATCTCTCGCGTGATCTCTTCCTGCCCGCGCTTGGTGTCGCGGACGTGCAGCTCGAGCTCCTGGATATGGATCGACGAATAGACGTCGTCCTTCACCAGGCGCTCGGACAGAACGATCGCGTCCTCGAAGTTGTGGCCGTACCACGGCATGAACGCCACCGTGACGTTCGCGCCAAGGGCCAGCTGGCCCATCTCGGTACCTGCACCGTCCGCGAGGACGTCGCCGGTCTTCACCTTCTGGCCGAGCCGGACGAGTGGGCGCTGGTTGATCGCCGTGTCCTGGTTCGTGCGCCAATACTTCTTGAGCCGGTAGCGGTCGTGCTGAGTGAGGCGCGCCAGGGGCGCATCCTCATCCTTGCGAGCGCGCTCCGCCGGGCCGGCATCGACAATGATCTCATCGGCCGTGACGCTGCTCACGACACCTGAGCGCTTCGCGATGATGACCGCGCCGGAATCGCGCGCGACCTTCTCCTCGAGTCCCGTGCCGACGAGCGGCGTGCGGGGGTTGAGAAGCGGGACGGACTGGCGTTGCATGTTCGAGCCCATGAGCGCGCGGTTGGCGTCATCGTGCTCGAGGAATGGAATGAGGGCCGCGGCGA
>JANPKQ010000104.1:0-1725 GCA_031426115.1 Gemmatimonadaceae bacterium
ATCGCGGGCTCGTCGTCACCGGCGACCGCGTGCTCGTCACCTACCGCAACAAGCTCTACGCGCTCGATCGCCGCACCGGCCAGCCCATCCCGTCGTTCGGCGACAGCAGCGGCTTCGTGGACATGCGGAACGCCTACGACCGCCCCGCGGAGCGGATCACCGTCAGCGCGAGCACGCCGGGTGTCGTCTACGGCGACCTGTATGTCATCGGCAGCACCGTGAGCGAGGCGTTGCCATCATCGCCCGGCGACATTCGCGCCTACGACGTGAAGACCGGTGCTCTCCGCTGGGTCTTCCATACGATCCCGCGCCCGGGCGAGTTTGGCTACGAGACATGGTCGCCCGATTCGTGGAAGGTGGCAGGCGGCGCCAACGCATGGGCGGGTGTCACCATCGACCAGCGGCGCGGCATCGTCTTCGCCGCCACCGGCTCGGCCGCATCCGACTTCTACGGAGTGAATCGCATCGGTGACAACCTCTTTGCGAATACCCTGCTCGCCCTCGATGCGAAGACCGGAAAGCGGCTCTGGCATTTCCAGGCGATCCATCACGACCTCTGGGACTGGGATTTCCCAGCCGCGCCGACGCTGGTGACCGTGACGCGCAATGGGCGCAGGATCGATGCGGTCGCGCAGATCACGAAGACCGGCTACGTCTACGTGTTCGAGCGTACGACGGGAAAGTCCGTGTTTCCGATCGCGTATCGCCGCGTCCCGGCATCGACGATGGAAGGCGAGGTCGCCGCCGATTCACAGCCGTATCCGGTCGCGCCGCCTCCCTTCGTGCGGCAGACGCTCACCGAAGACATGATCACAACCCGCACGCCCGCAGCGCACGACTCGGCGCTCGCGTTCTTCCGCGCCTACAGGACGAGCGGCATGTACGATCCGCCGAACACACGCGGCACCATCATCTTTCCTGGCGTGGACGGCGGTGGCGAATGGGGTGGCCCCGCCTTCGACCCGGCGACGGGGCTGCTCTACGTGAACGCGAACGAGATGCCCTGGTATCACAGGCTCGTCGAGCGCAGCGACAAATCGCTGTACGGCGCGAACTGCGCGAGCTGTCACGGCGATGATCGCGCGGGCACCGCGACCGCCCCGACCCTCCTCGGCATCGGTGACCGCAGGACGCGCGATGAGATTGCCTCGATGATCCGCCAGGGCACCGGCCGGATGCCAGGATTCGCCGGCACGCTCGACAACGCCGCGATCAACGACCTCGTGAGCTACCTCATCACCGGTGTCGATGTCGCGACGCGGGCCGGGACGGATCCGAACTACCTGAAGTACCGGAGCTCGGGCCTCCAGATCTTCCTCGATCGCGACGGCTACCCGCCGATCACGCCGCCGTGGGGCACCCTGAACGCCATCGACCTGAACAAGGGCGAAATCCGCTGGAGCATTCCCTTCGGCGAGTATCCCGCGCTCGCGGCGCAGGGACTGAAGAACACGGGCACCGATAACTACGGCGGCCCGGTGGTGACGGCGAACGGCCTGCTCTTCATCGGAGCAACGACCTACGACAGGAAGTTCCGCGCCTTCGACAAGACGACGGGCAAGCTGCTGTGGGAGACGACGCTGCCCGCGTCGGGGAACGCGACGCCATCGCTGTACATGGTGAACGGGCGCGAGTACCTCGTCATCGCGTGCGGTGGGGGAAAGAACGACGCGCCATCGGGCGGAACGTACGTCGCCTTCGCCCTTCCGGTCCCAGCGAGGTAGC
>JANPKQ010000105.1:0-13482 GCA_031426115.1 Gemmatimonadaceae bacterium
CGTGGTCCGGTCATCCGCGTTCCGTTCGCGAGTCGTGCGACGACGTTTCCTTCGGCGAGGATCCGTTCTTCGTTCTTCCAATAGGTGATGCGATTCGCATCGACCGACGTTCCCTTCTCGGTATAGTGCACATTACCGAACAGATAAACGACCTCGGAGACCTGATAGTATTCCGCACTGTCTGCTTCCAGGCGGATCCCCTCGTTCCGGCAGAGCACATTGATACCGCCGCCGGCATACGTGGCACGCGTCCCGTTAGGCTGCTGCACGATCGCGTACCGGGATGTCGTGTCCCGCGGCACGAGCTCGATGACACGGCACCGCTGTCCCTGCGTCTGGGCCGCCGCAGGGCTGAGCGCAAGCCCGCTCGACGCCACCACGAGGGCTGCCGTCGACAGCACCCGCACCGCCACCCAGGTCGCCGTCACGCCGGCGGCGGGACGAAGACGCCGCTGCACGAGGCGTTGCACTGGAACCGCCTGAAGTCGGGATCCGTCGAGAATCCAACGCCGCGGGACACCTGCCCGTCCTGGGTCAACGTGTAGGAGCTGTCGGTCGTGATGAGATTCGTTCGCTCCTCGTAGCGAAGCTGTGGCGTCGTGAGCCGCCGCCGTCCATCGGTGGAAAGGACGACGACGCTGTCGCGCGCCTCGAGGCTCCCCTGCGACTTGAGATACGTTCCCTCGCGGGATATCAGCGTGCCGGTCGAGTCCCCGGTCTTCGTGAAGAAGTCCGTGTGGACGTGCCGAAGCTCCATCCGCGTGCTGTTCTCGAACATGAAGGCACTGTCGGCGGTGAGCTTGCCCTGCTGAATGCCGCCGTCGGTCAACAGGAACTCGACCCCGGAGAGCACCTGGTCCGCCGAGTCGGCGAGCGGCGAGCGCACCGTGAGGATCGGAGCGGGCTCCCCCTTGCAACCACTGACGGCAGCGATCGCGATCGCACAGACCGTGACGATGCCACGCATGGACATCATGTGACGCCTGCGCGCATGAGGTCATGCAGGTGGATCACGCCTGCGATGCGTCCCGCATCGTCGATCACCGGCATGGCCATGATTCCATGTTGCTCCATTCTGAAGACGACGGCGCTCGCCAGCTCATCCGGCGTGGCACGCTTTGGCTGGGTGTTCATCACCTCGGTCACGGCAATCGAGAACACGTTCTCCTCCCGTTCCATGAGTCGCGTGAGGTCTCCCGCCGTGAGCACCCCATCGAGCCTGCCCGCGGCATCGACCACCATGACGATACCGCGGCGCTCCGCGAGCTGCACGATCGCCTCCCGCATCGTCGCGCTCCGCGGGAGAGCGGGAAGATCGTGCGTCAGCATCACGTCCGCCACGCGCGTCAGCAGCCGCCGTCCAAGGGCGCCGCCAGGGTGAAGCCGCGCGAAATCCTCGCGACGAAATCCCTTGCGCTCGAGCAACGCCACGGCCAGCGCATCCCCAAGCGCGAGCGCCGCGGTCGTGCTGGTAGTCGGCGCCAAGTCGTGCGGACACGCCTCCTCGCCGACGGACGCATCGAGCACCACATCCGAATACCGGGCGAGCGAGGAATCGACGCAGCCGGTGATCGAGATGACCTGCACGCCGAGCCGCTTCAGCTCCTCGAGGAGGATCAGCAGCTCGCCCGTTGCGCCGCTCTTCGAGACGAGAATGGCGATGTCGCTGGGCCCGACCAGTCCGAGGTCGCCGTGAACACTCTCCACCGGGTGGAGGAAGATGGCCGGTGTCCCCGTCGACGTCAGCGTCGCCGCGATCTTCCGCGCGATGATCCCGGTCTTTCCCACGCCCGCCACGATGACGCGGCCCGGCGACAGCGCGATGAGCTCGACGGCCCGCACGAAGTTGTCGTCGAGCCTCGCTTCGAGCTGGGCGATCGCCTCGCGCTCCAGGCGAAGCACCCGCCGACCGCGCTCGAGGGTCTCGGTGGCGCTCATCGCGCGACCTCCGCGGCGCCCGCGCGCTCCGTGACATAGCGCTCGACGATCGTCCGCCACTCCCCGCGCGCGCGGAGGAGGAGCTCGGTGAACTCGCGGACCGCGCCATTGCCGCCGGCTCGCTTCAACCGCACGGCAGCGATCTCACGCACATCGTCCACGGCGTTCTCCACGGCGACAGGCAACCCGACGACCCGCAGGATGGCGAGGTCGGGGTAGTCGTCGCCGACGAACGCCGCCTCCGCCGGAGACACGCCGTGGCGCTCGAGGATCGACAGGAACGCGGGCAGCTTTCGCGCGTGCGGATCCTGGATCACATCACTGATGCCCAGCTCTTCCGCACGGAGTCGGACGCTGTCGGACACTCGGCCCGTGACGATCGCGACGACGATGCCGGCATCGCGCAGGAACTTGATGCCGAGGCCATCCTGAATGTGATAGCGCTTCAGCTCAACGGGCACTCCATCGGATGCGCCGAGATAGATCCCGCCATCGGTGAGCACTCCGTCGACGTCGAGTCCGACGAGACGGATTCGTTTGGCGAGCGCGGCGTCCATCACGCGGTGCACGCCTCGCGAACCGCGAGCAGCCGGTCAACCAGGCCGTCGAGCTCGGACAGCGGGACCATGTTGGGGCCGTCACTCGGCGCGTTGTCGGGATCGGGGTGCGTCTCCATGAAGACGCCGTCGGCGCCCGCGGCAACCGCGGCCATGGCGAGCGGTGGAATGAACTCCCGCGCCCCGCCGCTCGCTCCACCCTCACCCTGCCCTGGCCGCTGCACGCTGTGCGTCGCGTCGAAGATCACGGGCGCTCCGCAGGCCTCACGCATGCGGGCAAAAGCGCGCATGTCCACGACGAGATCGCCGTACCCGAAGAACGTTCCGCGCTCCGTCACCGCGACATTGTCGGGTCCGCGCCGCGCCCGGCGAACCTTTTCCACCGCGCCACGCATCCCCTCCGGGTGCATCCATTGTCCCTTCTTCACGTTCACCGGAAGTCCCGTTCTCCCCGCAGCGACGAGCAGATCCGTCTGGCGGCAGAGGAACGCAGGGATCTGGAGGACGTCCACCACGTCGGCAACGGCCGCGCATTGATCGGGGAGGTGCACATCGGTGAGCACGCGGAGGCCGCTGGCCGCTCGCACGCGGGCCAGCGCCTCGAGTCCCTCATCGAGGCCGGGTCCGCGCGCCGCACCGGGATTGCTGCGATTCGCCTTGTCGAAGCTTGCCTTGTAGATGATTCCCCCCGGCACACGCTCCGCGAGCCGGGCGAGGTGTTCGGCGACGCGCATGTTGAGCGCCTCGCTTTCGAGCACGCACGGCCCTGCAATGAGAAACAGGGCGTTCGTCGGGAAGACCGGCGCGGAGCTAATCGGCTGCCTCGACGAAGGTCGGGGTCGGTCGGGCAGTCTCGCGACGGCGCTTCGCCTTGACGCTCGCGGCGATGAACGCCGCGAAGAGCGGGTGTGGACGGGTCGGACGCGACTGGAGCTCCGGATGGAACTGCGACCCGATGAACCACGGGTGCTCGGGGAGCTCGATGATCTCGACGAGCGATCCGTCGGGAGAGAGTCCGCTAAGGCGCATCCCGTGCTCGAGGAACGCGTCCCGGTAGACGTTCGACACTTCATACCGGTGACGGTGCCGCTCGCTGACTTCGGGCACTCCGTAGACCTCGGCGGCACGTGACCCACGGCTGAGGCGACAGGGATACTGCCCGAGGCGCATCGTGCCGCCCATGTCGGTGACGTGCTGCTGCGACTCCATGATCGAGATCACGGGGTTGGCACAGTCCGGGGCGAACTCGCTCGAGTGGCTGTTCTCGAGCCGCATGACGTTTCGCGCGAACTCGATGATCGCGACCTGCAGGCCGAGGCAGATGCCGAAGAACGGAAGGCCCGTTTCACGCGCATGGCGGATCGCCTCGACCATGCCGTCCACGCCGCGCACCCCGAAGCCGCCGGGAACGAGCAGGCCGTGTGCGTCGCGCAGCAGCTCCGTCGATCGCTCTGCGCTGGTGAACGCATCACTCGAGGTCCAGGAGATATCGACGCCGACGTCGTTCGCGATCCCGCCGTGGACGAGGGCTTCCTGCACGCTCTTGTAGCTGTCAACGAAATCAGTGTACTTGCCGACGACGGCGATCCGAACGCGCTCACGCGGCGCAATGATCCGCTGCACGAGGCCGCGCCACACCGTGAGATCCGGCTGCTTCACCTCGAGGTTGAGTCGCTTCACGACCCGCTCGTCAAGACCCTGATCGTTGAACAGCAGTGGAATCTGGTAGATCGACGGTACGTCGCGGCTCTCGATGACGGCCCCGAACTCGACGTTGCAGAACAGCGCGATCTTGCGCTTCACATCTTCGGAGAGGGCTCGCTCGGAGCGGCAGATCAGGATGTCGGGCTGGATCCCGATCTCCATGAGCTCGCGCACGCTGTGCTGTGTGGGCTTCGTCTTCACCTCGCCTGCTGCGGCGATGTACGGCACCAGCGTGAGGTGAATGAAGATCGCGTTATCGCGCCCGATCTCCTGGCGAAACTGACGGATGGCCTCGAGGAACGGCAGTGACTCGATGTCGCCAACGGTCCCGCCGATCTCGACGATGACGACGTCGTTGTCCGGCGCGATGCGCTTCATCGCCGCCTTGATCTCGTCCGTGATGTGCGGGATCACCTGAACCGTCGACCCGAGGAACTCGCCGCGGCGTTCCTTCGTGATGACGTTGAGGTAGATGCGGCCGGTCGTGACGTTGTTGAGCTGCGAGAGGGACCGATCGATGAACCGCTCGTAGTGCCCGAGATCGAGGTCCGTCTCGGCGCCGTCGTCGGTGACGAAAACCTCCCCATGCTGGAAGGGGGACATCGTGCCGGGATCGACATTGAGATACGGGTCGAACTTCAGCACGGTCACCCGCAGCCCCCGCTCCGCCAGGAGTCGCCCGAGCGATGCGGCGGCGATCCCCTTCCCGAGCGACGAGACGACGCCGCCGGTCACGAAGATGAACTTGGTCGGTTGCGGGCTGGTCATGGGCATGTCAACTCCGTCCGGCAGTGAACGCGTTCCAATGGGCGTTGGCCTCCAGCAGGTCATCTTCGGTATCGATTCCACCGCGCACCGGGCCGGCGACGTCCGCCACTCCCATCGCAATGCCGGCGGCGAGCGGGCGCAGCTGCTCCAGGCGCTCGATGCGCTCGAGCACGTGAGTCGGCAGCGCGACCCAGGCGGCAAGCGCCGTCCGGGAGTAAGCGTACACGCCGACGTGCTGTCGCACGGTGCCGTTGCGTTCAGCGGTGTCCGACGCGTCCCGCAGGTACGGGATCGGGGCTCGCGAGAAGTAGAGCGCCCGTGAGTCATCCGCGCGTACGACTTTCACGACGTCCGGCCGATCCAGCGCTCCCGGCGCGAGCGTCGTCGATGCAGTCCCGAGTGGAAAGATTCCGTTCGCCACGAAACCGGCCGCGCCCTCGACGGCATCGCGAGACACGAACGGCTCATCGCCCTGGACGTTCACGATCGTGTCGAAGCGGGAATAGCGCGCGAGGGCGGCGACCTCCGCAACGCGGTCGGTTCCCGACGGGTGCCGGTCGCTCGTAATCGCCACTGCGGCGCCCGCCTCGCGGGCCGACGCGGCGACGGCCTCGCTGTCCGTCGCGATGACGCAATCGTCGGCGATGCCGAGTGAGATGACACGCTGCCAGACTCTGATCACAAGGGGCTCGCCACCGAGGTCCCGCAGTGGCTTACCGGGGAGCCGCGTGGCTGCCATCCTCGCGGGAATCACCGCGAGGATCGCCATACTCCGGAAATCGGGCGGCTGGCTGCAAAAGGCACGCCAACGAATATAGGTCGGGGTCGCCCGAGAATCAAATGCAAAAGACCCCGAACCGCCGCTCAGCGCGCGAAGCTCAGACCAACCGAAAAATCCGTATCTCTCGACTCGGGATCCATGACGTAATCGACCTTGAACAGGGACCAGCTGAGGCGAAGACCGACGTTGTTGACGAAGCCGGGAAGGCGGTCCACGCCCGCGGAGCCGATCATGTGGCGCACCGCGATCGAGGGTGAGCCAATGAACTTGACGCTGATCCGGTCGATGGGAATGGTGTACATGCTCTCGAAAAACAGCAGCTGGTCGCCGCCCATTGAGAGCAGCTGTCGTGTCGGGAGGGTGCCAGAGCCCCCCAGGTAGCTGAAGCGCTGGGGTGGCGCAACGTCGCCGAAGGTCAGCAACGAATGCATCTCGAGCTGGAACCGATGATTTCGGATCGCGGGGAAGCGAACGCGACCGTCGAGCGTCGTCTGGACGAACCGTCCGTCGCCGGGCGCGTCGAGGGCGCCTTCAACGGCTGACGCTCCGCGGAACTCGACGTCCTGGAACTGGAGCTCGGCGTCGGCCCCACCGATGACGGACGAAATCCGGCCTCGCGCCACAGGCGGGTTGGGCCGACGCATTCCCTCTTCCTCATCCTTGCGGCCGAAGAGGCTCCACGGACTGCTGGTGGCCCCCACGCGAGGGCCAACGGACCACGCGCGCTCGGTCACCGCGCCGACGAACGGCGTGATGATCCCGTTGTCGCGCTCCACCTCGCGGCTGTAGCGAAGCTCGCCGCGGTCGGCCCGACGGTAGTTCCGCGCGTCCGTGCCGGTGAAGAGCGCGCCGAGGGAGTTGACGAACGCGCCACGAATCCAGTCCTCGTTGGTGAGCGTCCGGCGCCCGGCAATGAGAGACACGGTGTTCGTCCGACTCATGAACATCGTTGCGCGCACCTCCGGGTCGATTGCGCCGAGGTCGGTGCGCCAGGTGAGAATCGGCTCCACGGAAAAGCGAGTGCTGTCGAGCCAGAACCGCGGCCCGAATGGGAGCGAGAGCCCGTTAACCCGGTCGTACGACGGCACCCTGACGCCGTACGCGCCCGGAAATTCAATCGGCTTGAACTCGTCGAGCGCGAGCGACCGGTACGTCAGCGCGTAGCCGCCGGATGCTTCGGCGACGTCGTAGGTGAAGTCCCGGTACGCGATCGTTCGTCCCCCGACCGAGCCAAGCATGGTCGAGTAGACGCCACCCCCGAACACGATCGCATGGTCGGTGATCGCCACGCCGGGATGCAGCCACAGGTCCCCACCGATGACGACAACGCTGCCCTGCACCGTGCTGGCAACCGTGACCCGGGGCACGCCGATGATGATGACGGTCCCCGTCAGCGTCGAATCCCTGGGGAACGACAGCACGCTGTCGGTGCCGGCGATGACGCGGTACGGTCGCGCGAGGACTGCGCGAAGCTCGCGGCTCGCGGCGCGGGGGCCGGGGTCGGCGAGGGTGATGATCTGCGCGGACGCGACGCTGCCGGAAAGGAGCGCCGTGAGCGCGGTGACGGTGGTAAAGGCGCGCCGAAATCTCATCGCGTGAGCGTCAGGAAGTTGCCGAGCAAGTCGCGCCCATGGTCTGTGAGTATGGATTCCGGGTGGAACTGGACGCCCCACACCGGATGCGTGCGATGTCGGACCGCGTGGATCTCCGTCGGATCATCCACGGCGTGCGCCGCGACCTCGAGCTCCGCCGGAAGGGTCGATGGCTCCACCGTCAGCGAATGATAGCGCATCACCTGAAGGGGCGATGGGATTCCGGCAAAGATGCCGCGGCCATCGTGAAGCACCCGCGAGGTCTTGCCGTGCATCACCTGACGGGCGCGGACGACGGCACCGCCATACGCCTCCCCGATGGCCTGGTGCCCGAGGCAGACGCCGAGGATCGGGATCGTCGCCCCCCAGCGCCTGATGACCCCGACCGTCACTCCCGCTTCGGAGGGCGTGCAGGGACCGGGCGAGAGCACGATTCCCCGCGCTCCCATCGTGCCGACTTCCTCCACCGTGATCGCGTCGTTTCGTCGAACAACGGGCGTCTCTCCCAACTCGCCCAGGTACTGAACGAGGTTGTAGGTGAAGGAATCGTAGTTGTCGATGACGAGGATCATGGGGAGCCGGTCAGGAGCGGGGATGATACTGCTTGTGCACCGTCCGGAGATACTCCCGATCGATATGCGTGTACAGCTGGGTGGTCGAGATGTCGGCGTGTCCCAGCATTTCCTGCACGGCCCGGAGGTCTGCACCCCCCTCGAGGAGGTGGGTCGCGAACGAGTGGCGCAGCGTGTGGGGCGAGACGTGCTTGGTGAGGCCGGCCCGCTCTACGTACTTGCGAAGGATCTTCCAGGCGCCCATTCGGGTCAGCGGTTGCCCTCGTGCATTCAGCATGAGCTTCCCGCGGCCCTCCCCCTTCTCCAGGCGAGGACGCAGCTCACGGAGATAGATCGCCACCGCGCCGACCGCACGGCGCCCCATTGGGACCAGGCGCTCCTTGCTTCCCTTGCCGAACACGCGCACGAGGCCTTCCTCGAAGAGTATGTCGCGCACGGACAGCTCGATCCACTCCGACACCCGCAGTCCCGATCCGTATCCCAGCTCGAGGAGGGCGCGATCACGGAAGGCGAGCGGGTCATCGAGCGTCGGTGCGGCGAGCAGCCGCTCCACCTCGTCCACCGTGAGGACTTCGGGCAAGGTGCGCCAGCGGCGTGGGCTCTCGAGCCGCTCGCTCGGGTCGCGGACGACGTGCCCTTCCGCCAGGAGGAAGCGGAAGTAGGTGCGCACCGCGGAGATGTTTCGGCGGATGGACGCAGGGGCAAGCCCAAGGTCCTTGAGGTGGTAGATGTAATCCCTGAGGACGCGGGCGCTGACCGTCGATGGTGTCCCGGTTCCGCGCACGGTCGCAAAGACGGCGAAGCGCTCGATGTCGCGGCGGTACGCCTCGAGTGTCCGTGGCGAGGATCCCTGCTCCAGGGTGAGGAAGTCGTTGAAGGCGTCGATGCGAAACGCGCGCACGATCGCCGGGTCGCCCTGTCCGGCCGCTGTCACCGCCTGCGCCTGCGCACTCCCCATACTGCCACCGCCAGCAGGACGATGACCCCGACGACGATTCCGATCGTGCGCTGATACCCGCCGAGCGTCGCCGTCGCCTGCTCCCAGTTCTCGCCAAGGTTGTAGGCGACGATCGTCACCGTCCCGTACCAGATGGCAGACGCAGTGGCGATCATCGCCGCCGCGCGCAGCGGCGGAACACGCAGTGCACCGGCGAACGGAGGAACCAGCGCCCTGACGCCAGGAAGAAAGCGGCTCATGAAGATCGCCATCAGCCCGTATCGCCCGTACATCGCCTGCAGCTTCGAGCTCATCTCCCCGCCACCGCGCCGCGCCATGCGAGCCTCCAGCCACTCGGCGCCGAAGTGCCGGCCGACTGCGTACATCAGCATCGCGCCCGAGACGTTGCCGATCCACGTGGCGAGGAACGCGCCCAGCGCGGTGCCATGGCCTCGTGCCGCGAGAAAACTTCCGAAGGCAACGACGGTATCGGCCGGGACCGGCGGAAAGATGTTCTCGATCGCGGCGATCAGGGCGAGCGAGGTGTAGAGGGCCGCGACCGGGAGCGACTCCAGCCACTCGAGAATGCCATCCACGCTACGGTGCGGCGCCCTCGAGAAGCGTGACAATGGCGAGGCACGCGATGCCTTCACCGCGGCCGATCCAGCCCATCCCCTCGTTCGTCTTGCCCTTGACGCTCACGCGTTCCGGCGCGATGCCGAGCGCGCCCGCGAGCGCAACGCGCATTGCGTCGCGATGCGGTGCGATCTTCGGGCGCTCGGCGACCACCGTGACGTCGGCCTGATAGACGTGCATCCCCATCGAGCGTACACGGCCGACGGCGGCACGGAGCATCTCGAGCGAATCGCGGTCGCGGTTGGCGGGGTCGGTGTCCGAGAACATCTCACCGATGTCCCCTGCACCGGCTGCTCCGAGGAGCGCATCCGTGATCGCGTGCGCGATCGCGTCGCCGTCGGAGTGACCCGCGAGCCGCATGCTCTCCGGAATCCGAATGCCGCCAAGAACGAGTGGTCCGCGGTCGCCGAATCGGTGAGAGTCATAACCGATTCCCGCGCGTGTCCGCCCCCCCTGCACATGGCCAACCCGTGGCACCTCGCCGGCGCGGGCCGCGGAAGCCGCGGCGGCCGGCTCGGCTTTCAGTCGGTCGGGCGTGATCCCGGCGGCCGCGAGGACGTCGGCGGCGGCGCCGCCGGTGCCCTGGAGCGCCGCGGTGAGAATGTCAATAATGCCGACCTCACCACCACCCCGCGCCGCAGCGAGATCAGCGGCGCGCTGGAGAATCCGCTCCGCGTCAGCGGGTGACTGCTCGCGGTAGCGCGCACCGCCCTCGGTGCCCGCGGCGGTGGCGGCGGCGATGAGGGCGCGCGCATCGGCACCCAACCGCTCGAGGGACGCGCCCACGGGACTCTCGGGGAGCGAGAGCAGCCCCACGAGCAGGTCGGTCGGCACCGGGCGTGATCGTCCGTGCTTCTCGGCCTCGATTGTCGCGGCGAGGATCGAACGACGCGCTCCGGCGTCGAAGCGAATCGCCATCAGCCGGGCCTGCGAATTCGACGAAAGGTCGCCGGGAGTTGGCGGCGAGAGGCCGAGCTCGCCATGGTGTCTGGGGCGAGCGCCGGCGCGGTGCGCGTCATCTCAACCCGTGAACCGACGGACGGCGAGCGTGACGTTGTGTCCGCCGAACCCGAAGCTGTTGCTCAGCGCCGCCGTGACGTCGCGCTTCACGGGCGTGTTCGGCGTGTAGTTCAAATCGAGCTCGGGATCCGGCGTCTGGTAGTTGATCGTCGGCGGGATGACGCCGTCGCGGACGACGAGCGCGCTGATGATGAACTCGAGCGAGCCGGCGGCACCCAACATGTGGCCCGTGGCCGACTTGGTCGAGCTGACGTTCAGCGACTTCGCACGGTCCCCGAACACCGCCTTGATGGCGCGCGTCTCGTTGAAGTCGTTGGCCGGCGTCGATGTCCCGTGCGCGTTGATGTACTGAATGTCGTCAGGCGTCAGGCCGCCGTCCGCCATCGCCCGCTTCATTGCACGCTGCGCCCCCTCTCCATCCGGCGCCGGCGCCGTGAGGTGATACGCGTCGCCGGTCGCTCCGTAGCCCGCGACCTCCGCATAGATGCGGGCGCCGCGGCGAAGAGCATGCTCCAGTTCCTCGATCACGATCACGGCCGAGCCTTCTCCCATGACGAATCCGTCGCGCGTGGCGTCGAACGGACGGGATGCGGTGGCTGGCGAGTCATTCCGCTCGGACAGCGCTTTCATGTTCGCGAAACCGCCGATCGCCATCGGCGTCACCGTCGCCTCCGCCCCGCCGGTGATCATGACCTCGGCATCCCCGTACTGGATCGCACGGTACGCATCGCCGATCGCATGCGCGCTCGTGGCGCACGCCGACACGGTGGCGTAGTTCGGACCGCGCGCGTTGAACCGCATCGACACGATGCCGGCTGCAATGTCCGCGATGAACATCGGGATGAAGAACGGGGAGATCTTGCTCGGTCCCCGCTCGCGATAGACATCGTGCTGCTCCTCGAAGCTCTTCAGGCCACCAATGCCGCTCCCGAGGATGACACCGGTCTGGTCGCGGTCGTAGCCGTTTCCTTCGGCGAAGCCCGCGTCCGCCATGGCCTGGACCGCCGCGGCGAGTGCGTACTGGGTGTAGTGATCGGCGCGCTTCGCTTCCTTGCGATCCATGAACTCGAGCGGATCGAAGTTCTTCACTTCAGCAGCGAACCGCACGGGGAAATTCGACGCGTCGAACTTCGTGATTGGCCCGGAGCCGGAGCGACCCTCGACGAGCGAACGCCAGGTCGCCGCCACGTCGTTGCCGACTGGCGAAATGGCCCCGAGGCCGGTGACGACGACCCGACGCTTCATGCGTTCGCGACCTTCTGATTCAGGTACTGCATCGCGTCGCCGACCGTGCGGAGCTTCTCCGCATCCTCATCGGGGATGTCGATGTTGAACTCCTTCTCGAACTCCATCACCAACTCGACGATGTCGAGGCTGTCCGCGCCGAGATCCTCGATGAAGCTTGCGTCAGCGGTGAGCTTCTCGCGCTCGACGCCAAGTTCCTTCTCGATGATGTCCTTTACCTTGTTCGAGTTGTCGGCCATGGAAACGGTCCTCTGGGGGTTGGTTGGATGAGTCGGGGTAATCTAATGCGTTCAATCCGCGAGTGTTACATCACCATCCCGCCGTCCACCACGAACACCTGGCCGGTGATGTACGACGCGTGCTCCGATGCAAGAAACGTCACCATGCCGGCGATGTCCACGGCGGTCCCGAGCCTCTCGAGCGGGATCTGCTTCGAAAGGGCCTCCCGGGCCTCGGCGGTCATCTTCGCCGTCATGTCCGTCTCGATGAAGCCGGGGGCCACGACGTTGGCGAGGACGTTCCGCGAGGCAAGCTCCTTCGCGACGGACTTGGTGAGGCCGATGAGCCCTGCCTTGCTCGCCGCGTAGTTCGCCTGCCCCTTGTTTCCGGTCAGTCCCACGACGCTCGCAATGTTGATGATCCGTCCCCAGCGCCGCTTCATCATCCCGCGGCTCGCGGCGCGGATCGTGGCGAAGGCGCCACGAAGATTGGTATCGATGACCACCTGCCAATCCTCGTCCTTGAGACGGGGGACGATGTTGTCCCGCGTCAGCCCGGCGTTGTTGACGAGGATGTCCAGGGTCCCGAAGGCAGCCTCCACGTCCGTGATCAACCGGTTCACGGCCGCGGTGTCGGCGATGTCGCAGGCGAACCCGCGGGCGTCGCCGCCCAGCTCCGCCGCCGCGTCATCGGCCTTCGCCTTGTCCCGCCCGACGACGGCCACCCGTGCGCCGGCGCCGGCACACGCGCCGGCAATCGCGCGGCCGATTCCCCGCGTGCTTCCGGTGACGAGCGCAACCCGGTTCGACAGATCGATTTGCATCAGGCGACTTGCGAAAGGACGTTATCGATGTCGGCCACCGTCCCGCAGGTCGCGGTTCGGGAGCCAGGGATGATCCGCTTCATGAGGCCCGTCAGCACGTTGCCGGGGCCCATCTCGATGAAGAGCGCGCCGGGATACGCGGCGGAGAGATTCCGGACGAGCCCCGCCCACCGCACGGGCGACGTGAGCTGTCGGAGCAGGAGGTCGGCGGCATCCACCGCGGACGTGCACGGTTGCTCGGTGACGTTCGAAAACACCGGGAAGCGCGGATCACCGAGGCCAGCGGTGCCGAGCGCTTCGCGAAGACCGGGCGCCGATGGCGCCATGAGTGGCGAATGGAAGGCGCCGCTGACGTTGAGACGAATGGCGCGCTTGGCGCCGGAGTCCTTTGCGAGCTCCATCGCGCGCTCGACGCCAGCGACTTCACCGGAAACGACAGTCTGCTCCGGCGAGTTGTAGTTCGCCGGTACCACTTCCCCTGCCTCGGTGGTTGCCCGGGCGCAGAGCTCCTCGACTGGCTCACGCAGCTCGCCGAGCAGCGCGGCCATTGCCCCCGGCCGCTGCTCCCCCGCCTGATGCATGAGCTCACCGCGCCGCCGCACCAGCACGGCCGCCCGTGGGAGGGACACGGACGCGGCAGCGTGATACGCCGTGAACTCGCCCAGCGAGTGGCCTGCCGCCGCGCGCACG
>JANPKQ010000106.1:0-8393 GCA_031426115.1 Gemmatimonadaceae bacterium
GGGGGCCCGCTCGACCGCGATCGTCTCGGTCAACCTGCGGGACGTTCCAGCCTTCGTGTCGCTGAGGTACAGGTCGCCGGAAAATTCCGTGGCGCGATACCGACGGTCACTCGAGAGGATGCCGGTGCCGAGCAGGGGTCCCACGGAATCCATGTGGGCGTCCGTGACACGCTCGGGCTTCGCACCCGCAACCGGCCTCACGCGATATGGCCGCGGCCGTTCTCGCCAGTCCGTGCCGGGAGGCAGCCATGAGAAGTAGATCCACCGGCTGTCGGCGGTCCATCGGACCTGCGAGGGCTCGCGGCCGTACAGCTCGGGCCCGCGCATCATGTTCCGGATTGTGAAGTCGAACGACGACGGGCTCTGGGCGCGCAGTGGCAACGCGAAGGCCATCGTGACGAGAGCGACGAGGAGGCGCATGGAGTCGGCTCGGAAGGTGGAGCGGAGAGAATAACACTTCGATCAGGGTGGCGCGATCCGTGGCCAACCGCGTGTCCCGCAATTACTTTCCCCTCCGTGCCTGGGCCCAATCCGATCCCCCGCGAGCCCGATCTTTCGCGCCGCCTCGCGCGTCGCGCTCGACGCGTCGCCGGCATCGCCGCCGCCCTCGCGTCCATCGGCGCTGGCTGCAAACCGCGCAACCCCGCACCGGATGGCGGAGCCGCAGCGCAGGCGCCCGCGCGGCCGCTCGCGTCGCTCGCGACTCAGGCGGTAGCGCTCGTACCGGCCCAGTACCTCCGTGCCGGAGACTCGGTGACGGCGGGCTCGGGGCTCGGACCATCCCGCATGGTGCTCGCGTCGCTCGACAGCGCGATCGTCGCCGAGCTGACGGCGCGTGGGACCGCGCGGCTCTGGGTGATGCCCGAGGCCCTGACGCGCTCGGCGAAGCGCAACCCTGCGTTCAACTCCGATCCGCACGCACTCTCGGCAGAGACGCTTCGCGCTGGCGTGCGCCGGTCGAATCCGCGACTTGGCGAGCCGCTGGCATCCCAGATGCGTTCACTGGTCGCGCTCACCGATGCGCGGTTCGGGCTGATCCCGGTCGAGCTTCGCTTCGAGCCCCAGTCGGGTGGCGCAACGCGGGCCATCCTTCGCATGGTGCTCGTCGATGCGCGGCTGGCCGAGATCGCATGGACCGCGGATGTAACGGCCGATGTGGCCTCGCCGATCACCGGCGGGGCGGTCGTCGCAGGGCTCGCGAAGCGCGTTGCAGACCTGCTCGTCGCACCATGACCCTTCAATCAGCAGCATGACTACTCGAGTCACCCTGATCCCTGGCGACGGCATCGGCCCGAGCATCACCGACGCCACCGTCCGCATCGTCGAGGCATCGGGCGCCTCCATCGCGTGGGACAGGCAGAGCGCGGGCCAGGCGGGTGTGGCGCAGTGGAACGACCCGATGCCCGACGCCACCCTCGAGTCGATCGGGAAGACGCACCTCGCGCTCAAGGGCCCGCTCGAGACTCCGGTCGGTGATGGATATCGCTCCGTCAACGTCGCGCTGCGAAAGACGTTCGATCTCTACGCAAACGTCCGCCCGGTTCGCACGATCCAGCCCGGTGGCCGGTTCGAAGGCATCGACATCGTGCTGATCCGGGAGAACACCGAAGGGCTCTACTCCGGCGTCGAGCATTACATCCGCGTCGGCAACGATCCTGAAGCGGCTGCCGAGTCCGTGGCGATTGTCACGCGCTTCGGGAGCGAGCGCGTGATCCGCTACGCCTTCGAGTATGCGGTTCGGCACGGCCGGAAGAAGCTGACGCTCGTGCACAAGGCGAATATCCTCAAGTTCAGCAGCGGCCTGTTCCTCGAGGTCGGGCGCGAGATGGCGAAAGAGTATGCCGGCCGCGTCGAGTTCGATGAGCGCATCGTCGACGCGATGGCGATGCAGCTCGTCATCAAGCCCGAGACCTTCGATGTGCTCGTGACGACGAACCTCTTCGGTGACATCCTGTCCGACCTGATGGCGGGACTCGTCGGCGGCCTGGGGCTCGCACCAGGTGGGAACATCGGCGAGGGCGCGGCGATCTTCGAGGCCGTGCACGGGACCGCGCCCGACATCGCCGGGAAGGGAGTGGCCAACCCCGCGGCCCTGCTCCTCGCGGCGTGCATGATGCTCGACCATATCGGCGAGACCGCCCGCGCTGCGAAGATCCGGACCGCGCTCGAGGAGACGATCCGGGACGGCCGGACCGTGACCCGGGACCTCGGCGGCACGGCGACCACTGATCAGTTCACCGACGCCATCATCGCGCGGCTGTGACCACCGTCTCCCTCTTTCACGTCTCGGATCTGCACTTCGGCCGGCCTGCCGTGCCGGAGCAGATCGACGCGATCGAGCGGTTGATTCAGGAGCGGAAATTCGATGTCGTCGCCATCTCCGGCGACCTCACCCAGCGGGCGCGGTCCGGCGAGTTCCAGCGTGCGCGAGCCTTCATTCGCGATGTCGAGCGCGTCAGCCAGACGATCGTCGTTCCGGGCAACCACGATGTGAAGTGGTGGCGGGCACCGCTCGGGATCGGCGATCCGGGGCGCATATCCGAGAACTACCGCAAGTACATCGACCGTGATCTCGAGCCGGTCGTGCGGATCGACGGCGCGACGCTCGTCGGCCTCAACACTGCACAGGGCGTCACGCGGCGGACCCTGACGTGGAACATGCGGGACATCTCGATCATTGGCGACGTGCGCAAGTCGCAGATCGAACAGGCGCGCATGGAGTTCGCCGATGGCGCGGCCGACGCGGCACGGGTGATCGTCATGCACCACAATCCCGTCCGCGGCGAGCTGTCCCAGCGGCACGGCCTGAAGAACACGAAGCGGATCCTCGGCGCGTTCGCCGATCTCGGGGTCGACCTCGTGCTGTGCGGACATGACCACCAGGAGGCGGTTCACTACGTGGAGCATACGAAGAAGGGAACCGTCATCTCGACGGCGGGCACCGTCTCCAACCGGTCGCGCGGCGGACGTCCGTCGTCGGTGAACGTCATCACCCTGTCGCCTGCCAGCATCGAGGTCTCGACGTCGGTCTGGTCCGACAAGATGACAACCTTCGTTGCCGGTGCGTCGCAGTGCTTCGCGCGCTGAG
Source organism: Gemmatimonadaceae bacterium (assembly GCA_031426115.1). Taxonomy (GTDB): domain Bacteria; phylum Gemmatimonadota; class Gemmatimonadetes; order Gemmatimonadales; family Gemmatimonadaceae; genus JANPKQ01. Next base: position 3,089 of record JANPKQ010000106.1, read on the forward strand.
CCACCTCCTTCTCCGCCACTACCGCCCGGATCCCACCCAGCTCGTCCTCGAGCTCTCCGCGCCACCCCGCTCGGCAACCGAACTGTTCTTCCGACTTCGCGCACTCGGGCTGAAAGGCTTCGATTCCTGCCGGCTCACGCGCAATCGCACCGTCGTCGTGAGCTTCAGCGGCCGCGAGCTGCGCGTCCACGAGGCGTTCCTCGGCGCACCACCCACGGTGCTCGCGTCGATCGTCACCTTCGCGTGTGGTCGCACCCGTGCGCATCGCGCCGCCGCCCGACGCGCGATCCTGGCGTACCCGATCGAGCGCCCGCCACCGGTCCGCCGTGCCCGGGAGGCGGCGAATCCCGCCGACGCGCCCCTCGTTCGGAAGCTCGAAACCTGGCATGCGGAGTACAATCGACGGCATTTCGCGGGGCAGCTCGGTGTCGTGGCGCTGCGCGTGTCGCGCCGGATGAAGAGCCGTCTTGGCCACTACAGCCCCGCCCGCGGCGCCGACGATCGCGCCGAGATCGTCGTCAGCCGTCGCCACATTCGCCGCCATGGATGGTCCGAGGCGCTCCACACCCTGCTGCACGAAATGGTGCACCAGTGGCAGGATGAGCACGGCCACGTCATCGACCACGGCCCCACCTTCCGCTCGCAGGCGCGCGCCGTCGGCATCACGCCCTCGGCCCGCCGACTCCTCGCCACGGGGGAGCGCGCGTGTGACGCCGACGTCGTCAGCACCGATGACACCCGCCCGGTGCGGGTGGCGCGTGACGGCTGAGCCCCGGCTATCTTTCGCGCCATGACCAGCGACTTCTACAATATCGACAGCGTCCTCTCCGAGGAGGAGCGAGCCGTTCGCGACAGCGTCGGCAGCTTCGTGGATGAGCGCGTGCTGCCGGTGATCGGCAAGGCGTACGTTGATGGCACGTTTCCGAAGGAACTCATTCCCGGGATGGCCGAGCTCGGGATGTTCGGCGCGAATCTCCCGGAGGAATACGGCTGCGCGGGGCTCAACAACGTTGCCTACGGGCTCATCATGCAGGAGCTCGAGCGCGGCGACTCCGGCGTTCGCTCATTCGCCTCCGTGCAGGGCGCGCTCGTGATGTATCCGATCTATGCCTTCGGGAGCGAGGAGCAGAAGCGGCATTACCTGCCGAAGATGGCGAGCGGAGAGATCATCGGCTGCTTCGGGCTGACGGAGCCCGACTACGGCTCCAACCCATCGGGAATGATCACGATGGCGCGCCGGCAGGGTAACGGCGGGTATGTCATCAACGGCGCGAAGATGTGGATCACCAACGGATCCACGGCGAAGGTCGCGATCATCTGGGCGAAGACCGACGACGACAAGAGCGACAAGTCGATCCGCGGCTTCATTGTCCCGACGGACGCGAAGGGCTTCAAGGCGAAGGACCAGAAGGGGAAGCTGTCGCTGCGAGCATCAGATACGAGCGAGCTTGTGCTTCAGGATGTGCACGTCGGCCCCGAGGCACTCCTTCCCAAATCCGGTGGAATCAAGAGCCCGCTGATGTGCCTCACCCAGGCGCGCTACGGCATTTCGTGGGGCGCGATCGGTGCGGCGATGGCGTGCTACGAGGAAGCCGTCTCCTACGCGAAGAACCGCGTGATGTTCGACAAGCCGATCGGCGCGTTCCAGCTTCAGCAGGCGCGGCTTGCCGAGATGCTCACGGAGATCGTGAAAGCGCAGTTGCTCTCGCTGCACCTTGGCCGGCTCAAGGATCTCGGCACCTTTACGCCGCAGCAGGTGTCGCTGGCCAAGCGCAACAACGTCGACATCGCGACGAACATCGCGCGCGAAGCGCGTCGCCTGCTCGGGGCCAATGGCATCCTGGCCGAGTATGCATCGATGCGCCACATGGCGAATCTCGAGAGTGTATACACCTACGAAGGCACGCATGACGTGCACACGCTCATCCTTGGCCAGGCGATCACCGGGCTGAGCGCGTTCACGTGAGCACGGCGTCGGGATCCCGATCGCTGCCAATCGTCCCGGCCGCGTACCAGCCCGAGCTGCCGACGGATCGTTTCATCCTTCGCGATGCGCCGGATCCCGAGGCGGTGCCGATGGACGTCGTGTTCGTCGGGGGCGGGCCGGCCGGTCTCGCCGGGGCGATCGAGCTCGCGCGCCTCATCAAGCGCGACAACGAGGCGGGCGGCACGCTCGGCGACATCCAGATCGGAGTGCTCGAGAAGGCATCGGCGCTGGGCGAGCATTCGCTCTCCGGCGCTGTCGTCAACCCGATCGCGTTCCGCGAGCTGTTCCCCGAGCTTCGCATCGAGGACATGCCATTCCGCTCGGCGGTGGACAAGGAGAGCGTCTACCTCCTTACCGAAAAGCTCGCGATTCCGATTCCGACGCCCCCGACGATGCGCAACCACGGGACGTACATCTCGTCACTGTGCGAGATCGTGCGTTGGCTTGGCGAGCGTGCGGAGGAGCTCGGGGTCAACGTCTTTGCCGGTTTCCCGGCCGAGGGGTTGCTGGTCGAGGGCAACACCGTTCGCGGCGTACGCACGACGCCGTCGGGACTCAATCGCGATGGAACGCCGGGCGGCAGTCATGCACCGGCCACCGACATCACCGCGCGAGTCACCGTCCTGTCGGAGGGAAGCCGCGGCACGCTCTCCCAGGCGTACCTGCGCTGGCAGAATATCGGCGCGGAGAATCCGCCGCTGTACGCGCTCGGCGTGAAGGAGATCTGGGAGACGAAGCGTCCGCTCGACCGGATCGTGCACACGCTCGGCTGGCCGCTCCCGACGGATGCGTTCGGCGGGAGCTTCATGTACCCGCTCACCCCGAATCTCGTGGCGCTCGGGCTCGTCGTTGGTCTCGATTACCACGAGGCCGGGCTCGACGTGCACGAAATGCTGCAGCGCATGAAGCATCACCCGTACTTCCGCAAGCTGCTCGATGGCGGCGAGATGGTGGAATGGGGTGCGAAGACGATTCCCGAGGGCGGATTCTACTCGCTCCCGAGTCGGCGGCATGGCGATGGAGTGCTGATCGCCGGCGACTCCGCCGGCTTCGTCGAGGTGGCATCGCTGAAGGGTGTGCACTACGCGATGCGATCGGGCATGCTCGCCGCACGCACGATCTTCGAGGCGCTGAAGCGTGGCGATACGTCCGCGGGATCGCTCAAGAACTACGACACCCTGGTGAACGACAGCTACATCGCGCGCGACCTGTACGAGCGCCGCAACATGCGCCTCGCGTTTCACAGGAGCGGATTCTTCATCGGCGGCGCGAAGGCCATGCTGATGACGTTGACGAAGGGGCGATTCCCGGGCGGCAGGATTGCTGTCGAGCCCGATGCGGCCGTGCCGCGGACGGCGTCGATTCCGGAACCCTTCCGGCCGGATGGAAAGCTGTCCTTTGCGAAACTCGATGCGGTGTTCAAGTCGGGGAACGCCACGCGCGACACCATCCCATCGCACCTGATCGTTGGCCGGGATGTTCCTCCTGGCGTTGCGGAGTTTTACACCCACGTGTGTCCTGCCGGGGTGTACGAACGCGATGGCGACAAGCTCATCGTCAACGCGCCGAACTGCATCGATTGCAAGGCAACGGATGTCGTTGGCCCGCGCTGGACACCGCGCGAGGGCGGCAGCGGGCCGCGCTACCGGCACATGTAGCGCGGCGCGCGGCGCCCCGGCTATCTTCCATGTGAATTCTTTCACATGTGGAGAGCGAGCGTGAAAATCGCCGTTTGCATCAAGCGCGTCATCGATATGGAGACGCGTTTCCGCATCGCCGGTGACGGGGCGTCGATCGACGAGGCGGGAGCGAAGTACGACGTGAACGACTTCGACATGTACGCGATCGAGGCCGCATTGCAGCTCCGCGAGAAGGCCGGCGCTGGTGACGTCGCGGTCATTTCCCTCGGCCCGACGCCAGTGCAGGAGCAGATCCGCAAGGCCCTGAGCATGGGCGCGGACCGCGGCGTCCACCTCGCGGCGGACACCATTCCCCCCGACGGATTCGCCATCGCGTCCGCGCTTGCCGCCGAGTTGAAGGCTGGCGGCTACGACCTGGTCCTGTTCGGCAAGATGGCGATCGACTCGTCGAGCCAGGCCGTGGGTGCAATGGTCGCCGAGATGCTCGACCTGCCGCTTGTGACCGCCGTTTCGAAGCTCGATATCGATGGCACGAAGGGGACGGCGAGTCGTTCGCTCGAAGGCGGGAGTGAAACGCTTTCGTTTCCCCTGCCCGCAGTGCTCACCATCGACGAGGGCCTCAACACGGCTCGGCTGCCGAACCTGAAAGGGATCATGGCGGCGAAGAAGAAGCCGCTCGAGAGTCGTCCCGCACAACTCGGCGCTCAGCGCACGAAGGTGTCGCGGATCGAGCTCCCGGCCGACCGGCCGCCGGGACGCATCATCGGCGAGGGCCCTGCGGCGGTGCCCGAGCTGGTCCGTCTCCTCCAGTCCGAAGCGAAGGTCCTCTGATGGCGAACATTCTGGTAGTGGCGGAGCATCGCGGCGGCGAGCTTCGCAAGGTTGCGCTGGAGGTGGTCTCGGCGGCGCGCGCCCTGGCCGATGCGTCGAGCGGAGAGGTGCACGCCCTGCTCGCCGGTCCCTCAGGCATCGCCGACAAGGCAGGGCAGCTCGCCGCGCACGGCGCCGATGTCGTGCTCGTCGTCGAGCACGCCGGCTTCACCAACTACAACGGCGAGGCGCTCACGGCCCTCGTCACTGAGCGCGCCCGCTCCGGGAAGTATCGCGCGGTGCTCATCAGTGCATCCGTCCATGGACGCGACCTCGCACCGCGCATCGCCGCGCGCGCCGGTGGTGGATACATCGCCGACGCGATCGCAGTCTCGATGAACGGTGAGGCGCTCGTCGCGCGTCATCCCGTGAATACGGGCAAGCTCACGGCGACCATCGAGACGGCGGGAGCGCCGGCGGTCGTCTCCCTGCGTCCCGGAATGTTCGCGGTCACGGGGCAGCCGCGTGCGGGGAGCGTGGAGCGCATCGAAGCCGTCGGGGATCCGGGGGCGTCGCGTGTCGTCGTGACGTCGGTGCAGCAGGGAAGCAATGCAAAACTCGACCTGTCGGAAGCGCCGGTGATCATCAGCGGCGGGCGCGGGCTGAAGGCGGCCGAAAACTTCAGCCTCGTCGAGGATCTCGCCAGCGCGTTCGGCCGCGCTGCGGTCGGATGCACCCGCGCCGTCAGCGATGATGGCTGGCGGCCCCACAGTGACCAGATCGGTCAGACGGGCCGCGTCGTCAGCCCCGACCTTTATGTTGCAGTCGGGATCTCCGGCGCGGTCCAGCACCTCGCGGGCATGCGCAC
>JANPKQ010000107.1:0-47347 GCA_031426115.1 Gemmatimonadaceae bacterium
GATGCAGGCGGTCGTCAGGGAGATTCTCGCCCGCGGTGCGGACGCGGGTGCGGCTCCTGCGTGGTTTCTCGAGCGCAACTGGGCGGACCTGCGCGAGACGCTGGTACAGCGTGTCCGGAGTGAACCGGTGCACCGGGAGTCGATCACGGGCTGGTTCCGCGCGCAGCACCCTGCGGTACGCACGTGGCTTCAGCCGATCGAGAACGCGCTCATCGATGTGGCGACGCAGTCGATCCTCGACACCCCGCAACGCGCTCCCCTCGAGCCCTACTGCGGGGAGCACCAGGTGGCCCAACGGGTGAGGACGGCGGTGACGTTCCGAGGAGAGCCGGCGCGCGCGCGACTGTCAGCCTACCTCGCGCGCCTGACGCCGGGAACCGAGTGGTATGAGACGATTCGAAGCATCATGGATCCACCGGCGGAGCCGCGAAGGGCGTAGGCGATAGCCCGACTTGCCCGGAAACACATGATCCAGCTAGGCACGTGCCTTGCCTTGGTAGGCCCCGCCACCCGACTCGCGGATGGCCGGCAAGATTGACCCTTTGCAGGAGCATCAACATGGCTGACAAAGACCTCAACGCGCGTGGCGCGGAGAACCGCACTGAAGGCGCAGCGAAGGAAGCGGAAGGCAAGGTGCGCGGCAAGGTCGGCGATGCGACCGACAACGAAAGCGAGCAGCTCAAGGGGAAGGCGCAGGAGCTGAAGGGCAAGGCGCAGCAGACGTTCGGCAAGGGCCAGCAGAAGCTCGACGACAACACCTGATCGTCGCGCCACTGTAGTGCCGGGAGGGCGAAGAGAATCTTCTCTTCGCCCTCCTTTCTGTTTGGCTCTATATTTCCGGCCCATGACTCAAGGGCAGCAGGGAGAACAATCCCGGATCGAGACGACGCTGCCCGCCCATCTGGCGGACTGGCAGCTGCCACCGTCATGGCAGTGGGGTGCGGAGGGCGTCGCGAGCGAGTTCCGCCACTCCCAGGAAGTGATCGACGCACTCGGGCGGTCGCTCGCGCTGGTCAGCGCGCCCAATCCCGATCATGCGGCATGGCTGGCCTCGGAGGCGCGGCATCTCGCCCACGCTGGCCACTCGACGATCCCGACGACCTACCATTACTGGGCGACGTTTCAGGACAGCCGCCGCGGTCCCGGCTACCTCCGACGCTGGATCGTCGGCGAGTCGATCGGCTCGCGCTTCCGTCGCGTTTCATCCGGAGATGTCCAGCTCCTGCTGCAGGTGATTCGCGCGACCGGATCGGCGCTCTCCTACCTGCACGATTCCGGCTCCGTCGCCGGCGCCCTGTCCGACGAGACGCTCTGGATCACCCCGACCGGTCGCATCTGGCTGCTCGGCTGGGAGTGGATCATGCCGCCCGGCGAGATTCCGCCGGGGATTCGTCCTGACATGAGCCGCATGCCCGTTGCCCCCGAGTGGGAGAACGGCGTATGGGCGCCCACGCAGGCGAGCGACCAGTGGCAGCTCGCGGCGATCTGCTTTTCGCTGCTCACCGGTGAGAACCCGCCGTCGGGCGCGGTGCCCCCGGTGCGCCTCGCCAGCCCCGAGTGTCCGCAGGTCATCGCCGCGGTGCTCGACCGCGCCCTGCTGCCCAACCCCGCGGACCGCTTTCCATCGATCGTGGCGATGCTGCGCGCGATCGACCGCGTCATCGGAATGCGGACGCTCGTGTTGCACTCGTCAGCGGAGCCGAACGCGGCCGCCGACGATCCCGAGACGGAGGAATCGCGGCTGCGCTGGGCGGTGGGGGATGACTACGAAGTGCTGGCGCCGGTAGGCCGCGGCAACTTCGGCTCGGTGTGGCGGGTTCGCGATCTCTCGCTCGGCCGTGAAGTCGCGCTGAAGATGCTGCACGCACGCGTGACTCACGACCTCCAGAGCGTCGCGCGCTTCCGGCGCGAGGCCAGGCTCGCCGCACAGCTCTCGCACCCCGCGATCGTGCCGATCTACGACTGGGACAGCCGTGGCGACGTGTCGTGGTACACGATGGAGCTTGCCGAGGGTGGCTCCGTCGCCGATCTCATCGCGCGCACGGGGCCACGTCCGCTCGAGGAGGTTGCCGCGCAGATCGACCTCGTCCTCGACGGGCTTTCGGCGGGCCACAACGTCGGGGTGATCCACCGCGATCTCAAGCCGGAGAACATTCTCATCGACCGCTACAATCGATGGGAGATCGCGGACTTCGGCATTGCAAACGTTACTGGCGAGGACCGGGCGAGCGCATCGGGGACGCCGTCCTTTGCGGCGCCGGAGCAGCTGCTCGGTGAGACGCAGGGGCCGGCGGCCGACTGCTTTGCCCTCGCGGCCATCGTCGTGTTCGTGCTCACTGGTGAGCCGCCGTTCGGCGGGGGAGACGCGAAGGCGATTCTTGCGCGGCAGCTTTCCGGGTTGCTCGACGTCGACCGCTTCCCGCCGGAGATCGCCGAGTGGCTGCGGCGCGGTCTCTCCCCCGATCCCGACGAGCGCTTCGCCGATGCGGGCGAGATGCAGGTCGCGTGGCGCAAGGCTGCGCTCGCGGAGCGCGAGCGGAAGACGTCGTGGTGGCGGCAGTGGCTCGTGGGCGACGCGCGGTAGGCGCGCAATGCCCTCGAAAACAGAACGGCCACCGGGTTTCGGTGGCCGTTCTGCGATTCGCCTTCAGGGGACGCGTGACTCACGCGCTCAAGCTGATCAATCGTAGCTTGGATGACAGGTGAGCGTTACAACCGTGCACTTGGGGACCGCGCGCCGCCCACCGACACCGCCGTAGGTGTAGACCGGCCGTCCCGTCGCCACTGCTTCGTCAACGGACAGGGGAAGCTCGAGGATCGTTCCGGTCGTCAGGCGGCCGAAGCCGCGTGAGTCGAAGTAGGTGCGCAGCGCATCCTGTCCCGCGCCCTCGATCGTGCGCTCGTACGTGATGGCGTCGAGAAGCGACCCGCACGTCCCGTCGGTCTTGCGGGGAACGCAGGCACGCGACGTGTCTCCGGCGGCCGTAATCGGGGGAAGTTTTCCGTTGTTCACGCGCGAGATGTTGATGAAGTCCGCCGCGCGCTGAAGGTTGCCGAGAAAGTACTGCGCTTCGGCCTTCATGAGGTCGACCTCGGCCTTCGACAACCAGATGATGTTCCCGGTGCTGCTCGAGGTGTTCCGCCTCCACTGGTACGCAGAGAAGTGGTAGGTGCCGCGCGTCGGATCCATGACATCGTTGATCCGGTATTGGAAGTACGTGCCGGCGGTGTCCGGACGCGGGCCGGTAATTCTCCGGTCAGGTGTGATGATGTCGAATCGATTCCGCTGCGTCAGTGGCTTGGCAATCCAGGCCTGGTAGGCAGTGGTCGCGGCATCGCAGGTAGGGCAACCAGGCCGCGGACCTGGCTGGTCGGCGGGGCCAACCATCTTGTAGTCCGCCCGCGCCGAGAAGCTGCCCGAATTCGAGATGCGGGAGATGTAGCCCGCGACCAGCAGCGGGTTGTTCAGCGGGAGTGTGAAATCTTCGGTGATCGACGAGTCCAGGTGACTCATGACGAGCGACCAATCGAGAGCTGCTCGGTCTGCCGGCGTGCGGGCCCCGTAGACGATGAAGCGGGCGACGTAGGTGTGCATGATCCGGGAAAGGAGCTTGTCATCGACGTCGCGCGTCTTGAAGTACACCAGCGCCGGCAGGTTGAAGTTGCTGGGCTGGTCGGCGAGCGTGATCGCCTGCTTCATGGTCGCGATCGCGCTGTCGCGAACCTGGTTCGACGGCTGCAGGGGCAGTGCCTTGGCATCGAGCGTATTTGCGCTGATTTTCCGCTGTTCTTCCTGATCGATGACGAACGCCGAGTCGAAGTACATGCTCAGGTAGCCCTGACCCAGCGCCTTGATGAACAGCGCGAACGTTCTGTTGCGGAAGGTGTTGTCGGTCAGCGCGGTCGAAATCACGCCTTCCGGTGTCTCGATCACGAGGCCGTCATCGATCACGTTCAGCACGTCGTTCGCGCTGGCGACCATGCTGTTGAACTCCTTGTACGGAAAGATCGACATCGAGGAGACGTCGGCCTCGGAGTTGTTGTTGAACTCAACGCGCGGCTCCGAGGAGATCTCGAGCGCACCGTCGTTCGCGTACGTCCCGGTCATCTCATCCGCCATTAACGGAACAGGATTGTAGACCGCTGTGCGGTTGGTGAGACGGTTGAAGAACACGAGAAACTGGGATCCGGCGAGTGCCTCGACATCCGCGGGCTCCGACAGGGCACGGTCGCGATCGGGGTCATTGGTATTGGGCACGGTCAGGTCCTGGCAGCCGAGCACGGCTGCCAGGGTACCGAAAGCCATGCCACACCTGAGAAGATGCTTCATGGTCGCTGTGAGGGTGTGCATTAGAAAGTGATCTCCACCGACGCGGTGAAATTGCGCGGGGGCGGGTAGTCGAAGTTGTCGTAGCGGGTGTTCGGCGTGCCAGCCTCCGGATCCCAGCCGGAATAGCCCGTCATCGTCCAGAGATTGCGCCCAATCACACCGAGAGCAATCCCTTCCGGGGCCCACCGGCCGGCACCGAAGCGCGAGAGCTGGCCCTGGGTAAGGCGATACGAGAGGGCGAGCTCACGAAGCTTCAGGTATGAACCATCCTCGACGAAGTAGTCCGTGACATCATTGCGGTTGTAGATCGTCGAGTAGTAGCCGAACGGCTTCTTGTTGTATTGGGATTTCGCAGACTGGTCGACGTCGCCGTGCCGAAGATCCTGATACAGGCGCTGCTTGGTCTGGTTGTACACCTCGCCGCCGATCTGGGCGTGCAGCTGGGCGTGCAGCTTGAGACCCTTGTAACTGAGGTTGTTGAGCCAGCCGATCTGGGCATCGGGATGCCCATTGCCGAGGATCTCGTTGAGCCGCGTGCCCCCGGCGTTTTCCATCACGATAGGAAAGCCCCAATCGAGCGTCCCACCGTTGAGGTTGATCTTGGTCGCGGTGAACATCTGATCCTGCCACCGGCCGTTCGGGCCGACGTAGACGAGGAACCCATCGTCGTTCACCTGGAACTCGCTCTCGCGGCCCGCGTAGCGCGCCGGGAGATCCTTCATCGAGCGTGCCAGACGCTGGCCGTACATGTCCGCGAGGCTGAAGCCCGTGCAGAAATAGGTCAGCGTGCCGAGCTCACATGACGTGTTCCAGGCCGTGATCTTGTTCCGGGCCCGGTCCGCGATGAGGGTGCTCGACCAGGTGAAATTCTTTCGCTGGATCCACTGAGCCTGCGCCGTCAGCTCGTAGACACGACCCTCCACTGCGCCGGTGTTCTGCCACTGCTGCCCGTAGCCGCTGATGGCAGGCAGCACGACATCCGACACCTGGTCGACCGTGTGCGAGCGCACGTACGCCAGCTCGAGCGAATACCGGTCCTTGATGATCATTTCGAGCCCGAAATCCTGCTCGGTCGTCACCGCGGGCCGGAGATTCCGGTTGCCGAGAGAGTTCTTGGTGATCGAGCCAGCTGCGGTGGTCCACGTCTCGTACTGGTCGGTGAAGTCGGGGCGCGTCCCAGCGGTCCCGATCGCGTAGCGCAGCTTGAGCTCGTCAACAATGCCGGCAAGCGGGTACCAGGCTTCTTCCGAGATGCGGTACGCGCCGGCGATCCGCCCATAGTTCTTCCAGCGTGCCGATGTTCCGAAAAGGGAGCTGCCGTCCCGTCGAGCGACGAGATCGAGAATGTACTTGCCTTCGTAGTCCAGGCCGAGGTTGGCCGAGTAGCCTTCCGAACGAATCTCGATGAGCTCAGAGTCGCCCGTATACGTCTGGGCATTGTCGATGTCGGGAGTCTCGTTCGTCGTGAAATTCGTCCCGGTGATCGCGTAGAACAGATTCTTCTCACGCTCGGCAATCGACGACAGCGTCAGTCGCGTGGTCAAGCCTCCGAAGGTGCTGAGCCCCGTGGCATTCAGCGAGGCGTTCAGCGCGTCGGTGGTCTCCGTCGTGTAACGCAGGCTGCCGTTACTCTCCGTCTCGGCGGTGACCGACGAGGAAGTGCCCTTGGCGGTGTACCGATCGCCCCCGAGATCGGAGCGGTCGTAACTGAGGTTGGTGGACAGGCTCAACCACCCGAGCGGGCTATACCGGCCGTCGAGGCTGGCCAGGGTCCGAGCGCGCTTGTTGTCCCCGATATTCTCGTTCTGCTGCTGCCAGAGAGGGTTCTCGATCGGCACCGATGGGTTTGGCAGCTGCAGATACTTCCCGTTGGCGTCCTTGACACCAATGTCCACATCCGAGTCATAGGACAACAACGTACGGAAAGCTTCGTTTGCGTTTGCCTGATTTGCGCGGCTGTGGAATCCGCTGACGCTGAACGCCACCTGCTCACCAAGGCGGTGATCGAGATTCACGCGTCCGCTCCGCTGAACGAACCCCTCGTCACCGGCGAGCGTCCCGGCCTCCCGCTTCTGGTTGGCGGAGATCAGGAAGTTCGTCGACGCCGCATTCTGGGCCAGGTTCACCGAGTGCGTCTGGAACTGACCTGGATTGAAGAAGCGCGCGATGTTGTCGAAGGTCTGCCCGGGATACTCGTTGTCCGCGAAGCCGTTCGGGTCGACCGCACGGTTCGCGCGATCCGTGGTCGGACCGCCGGACGCCGTGATGAACTGGTTGGCGGAATTCAATGCGAAGTGGTGGTGCCTGCTGACGTCGATATTCGAGGGGGCGTACGAGCTCCCGAACTCGGAGCGGGTCGAAATGCGCGTCGTATTCTCGGGCATGTTATTGCCGCGCGACGTTCGAATGCTGATGACGCCATTCGCCGCTCGCGACCCGTACAATGCCGCCGCCGACGCGCCCTTGATCACCTCGATCGATTCGATGTCCAGCGACTCGAGATCAACCGTCGTTCCGGTGAACTCCGAGCCAAGGATCACTCCATCGACGACATACATCGGGCTGTTGCCCTTCTTGATGTTCTGCGGAGTGCGGAGCTGGACACCGACACCGTCACCCGGTTGGCCGCTGCCACGGATGATGTTCACGCCGGCGACCTTGCCCTGAATCGCGGCGGCCGCCGAGTTGGTGGTGGGGACCGACTTGATGTCCTCGGCCGTTACGCGACCCGTCGTGAAGGGGGACTTGACTCCCTCGATCGGGTCGGACGTCGCCGTCACCACCATGCTCTGGAGGCGCAGCACCGACACCGCAAGGCCGACATCGAGCGTCGTCGGCTGCCCTGCCTGAACGTTTACGTTCGCACGGCTGACAGGTGTGTAACCAACCCGTCGGAAGGTCACCGTATACGTGCCCGGCGACAGGTTGGCGATCGTGTACCGACCAGCTTCGTTCGATGTCGCCCCGCGCGTCGTGCCCTGAACGCCGATCTGGACGGCAGCGATCGGCTGTCCGCTCGACGCGTCCGTCACCGTTCCGACGAGTGTTCCGCTCTGCGCGTGCGAACGGGTGGGCGTGAATGCACTCAGGCCAAGTGCCAGCCCGAACGCCATTGTGACCAACTTACGAGTGCCCATGGTGCCTCCTCGGGGAGGTGAGGGGTTGTTACGCGGTGAGGTGGCCGGAGCGACTCGGCGAGCCGGGATGCTCGCGCTGGGCCGCAATGACCGTGATGGAGGACTATCTGCCGGAGGCGAATTAAAGGACTCGTCGGAGAGCCCCGCGGTCGGTGTCCGAGCGACCCCGACTGTGCCTCGCGCGTCACGCCGAGCAACCACGGCCGCGCTCACGACGTCGCCGTTCATGGCGTCGACCCGATGACGAAGTCCTTGATGATGAAAATCACGTCATCGTAGGTCAGCGGTTCATCGAAGGCCTCGCTCACGCCCCCGGTGCCACCGGTGTTCGCGCCGAGGCCGACCATGTCAATGCCGTTGTGGGTGGTGTTCTGTTCGCCGGAGTACGCGCGAGTGACGACCGCGATCCCGGCAGCGCTGACACCCGTCACCGTGACGACAACGCGAGCGGCTGCGGCGGCTTCGGTTGCCGTAACAGGGTTCTTGGTGACCGAGAGCGCGGTGGCGGTGACGGCTGAGACGACAGACGACCCGTTGTTTGCCGAGTTCGTGAAGCCGGATGCCGTGATCTGCTGTCCAACAGCGAAGCCGTCCGTGACGAAGGAGCCCGTGGCCCGTGCGTAGCCAGTTGCCGTCGCGGACAGCGACACGGAGCCTGTCGTCGCACCAGCCGGTATCCCGGTCGTCGTCGCCGTCGAGGAACTCGTGATCCACGGCTTGAGATCGGTCACGTTGCGGAGGCGCCGAATCCGTGCAGCATGCCGGGCTTCAACGGAGTGGATGCGAAGCGCCGCCGTCAACGTCGCCTTGTCTCCCATCAGTGTATCAACCTGCCCCTTGTAGGCGCGGACGCCCGTGTCCTCGAGCACCTGCGCGAGGGCGAGGAGAATCACCGGATCTGTCCGCACCGCCGCAAATGGGCCGGTTCCGGTACCGTTCCCACCGGTGAAGTCGAACTCGGCTCCGGTATAAGTGACCGGTGCGCCGCCGAGCGCGGTGATCGCCGCTTTGAGAAACGCGACGTGGGCAATCTCGTGCTTGGCGATCTGGCGCAGCGTACCAAGCGTCTCCGCCGACGTCGAGATTGCCGTTCGAACGGTGTTGAAGCTGGTGTTCTGCGCAGCGGTCGCCGACTCGCCGAGGACGGCCTTGTAGAACTCGGCCTCCAGGTTTTCAAGGAGGTACGCGAACTCCAGCACGGCTCGCACGGACGTCGGCGCCTGGGCCGCTGCTGTTCGACTCAGCAAGCCGAGCGCCAAGGGTACCGAGCCCAGGGCGAGCGCTGCGATGACGCTCGAGCCCACGCCGGCAGCATCGGTGATCGCCTCGCGACGTGTCAGCAGTCGGTCACTACCGGGTATATTGCTCGAATGGCTCACGTGGGGGGTCTGCATGGGTGTGGATAGCTCCGAAGGCCGGCTCATACGGGCTGATTGATCGTCGTGATAGTAGTTTCGATGTAGGGACGCGCACTGGCCAGCACGTCGCCAACCGTCGCGGGCTGGCCTTTGCTGTCGAGACCATTCTCGTCGACGATGTCGTCGCCGGCGAACAGTCGGCCGGTGTTGGCCGATATGTCATCGAGCAGGTCGCGAACGATCGCGGAATGCCGGGCCTCGACCGAAACGATCTTGCCGACGAGTCTCAGGTTGGCCGCGTTCGTGAGGTACCTCGCGGAGTTGTTGTACGCCGAAACGCCGAGGTCCTCGAAGGCCTGGGCCGTCTCGAGGATCGATGTGCGACTCCGGAAATCGGTATCGCCGAATCCGCGGTCGACGCGAAGCGTCGGAAGTCGTGAGTCGCCGAGGAGGGCGCGGAGCGCTTCGCGGTGGATGAATTCGTGATTTCGAATGTCCTGCAGCAGCCGACGCTCGACTGCGTTGAACCCGGCGACTCCGGACTCCTGGATCACCCTGACGTAGAACGCCGCCTCGAGCTGTTCGAGGGCGTAAGCGTAGTTGAGAATACCGACATCGCCTGCGAGATCGAGCGTCGCGACCTTGACTCCCGGCTCCGACGAGGTCCCGTTATCCTCGTCGGAGCATCCCGCGAAGACGCTCGGCAGAAGGATGGCCGTTCCACCCAGCGTCATCGCGCGGAAGAAATCCCGTCGCGACGTGACACCGAGCAATTGCTCCGCGTGTTCAATCACCAACGTCTGTCGATCCTGGGGCATGGAGTCCTCGCTGCGGGAAACCGGTAAAGGGTTCGAGCCCCGACCATTGTGGCAGGAGCCGTGGCGGGGAGTACGCGTCGGGGCGGGCCGAACCGGAGGGGGGCACCGCGTATCGCGGTTCGTTCGAGTTTGGCAGGTTGCATCACGCGCGTCAAGCCGTTTGTTCGCAGCGTATACCCCAAGGGAGTACCACGTTTTCTGCGGAGCAAATCGGGATCCGGTATGCCCTAAAATGAGTCCCGCCTCACTGGTTTCTCCAGTGAGGCGGGATTTGTCCTTTCGAACTATCGCCAGTTTCGACTGCGTGGCAACGCCATGGCCTTACTCGTATCGCAGCGCCTGAATCGGATCCAGCGACGCTGCGCGCCGCGCCGGCCACACCCCGAACAACACCCCGACGCCCGCCGAGAACGCGAAGGCGAGCACGATCGATGACATCGACACTTCCGTCGGCAGCCCCATCTTCGCGCTGAGCGCCATCGCGCCGCCGCCACCGGCAAGGATCCCGATGATGCCGCCGAGGATGCAGAGCACGACGGCCTCGATGAGGAACTGGAGCAGGATCATGCCGCGCGTCGCACCGAGCGCCTTGCGGACGCCGATCTCGCGCGTGCGCTCGGTCACCGACACGAGCATGATGTTCATGATGCCGATCCCGCCGACGACGAGGCTGACGCCGGCGATTCCCGCGAGCAGGGCAGTGAACGTCTTCTGGTTGTCTGCCGCCGCGACGAGGAACTCGGACTGGTTGCTGATGCGGAAGTTGTCGGGGCGGCCGGGACGAAGCTTGTGCGTCCGGCGAAGGATCCGCTGGATGTCGGCGGTCGCCTCGGGAATCTCGGCCTCGGAGCGCGCGAGCACGCTGATCGAGGCAAGGCGCGATCCCTGGCCGTGCGTCCGGTAGCGCGCAGTCTGGATGGGGATGAGCACATTCTCGTCGGGATTGCCGAACGACGACGCCTGGCCCTTCGATTCCAGGATTCCGATGACCTCGAACTGGATCCCGCGGATGCGAATGTTCTGGCCGAGGATGGCGTCGGGACTGTCGAGGCCGAGGTTCAGCAGGACCCCGGGACCAAGCACGGCGACGCGGCGCTTGCCCGCGTCCTCGGCCTCGGTGAACATGCGGCCCTTCGCGATCGTGTACTTGCGGACCTCGAGGTAGTTCGGCGTCGTCCCCACGATCTGGGGATTCGTGTTCTTGCTCCCGAACTGCAGCGTCAGGTTGCGCTGCAGCTGCGGCTGGACGGCGATGATGAACTCACTGGAATCGCGCAGCGCGATCGCATCGTCGAACTCCAGGGGAGCTCGATCGGTCTCCGACACCACGCCTCCGAAGCCGCCCATCCGCTGCTGGCCCGGGTTGATGGTGAGAAGCGTCGTGCCGAGTGCCGCGATGCGAGCCTGGATCTGCTTCTGCGCGCCGGTCCCGATGGCGATCATCGCGATGACCGCCCCGACACCGATCACGATCCCGAGCATCGTCAGCAGCGAGCGCAGCTTGTTGGCACGCAGCGCTCCAATGGCGACGTTCAGGATCTCGCCGATCAGCATTGGCTAATTGCCCCCGGGCGGACGACCGCCACCACCACCACCTCCGCCGGGATTTCCACCGCCGCCAGGGCCGCGACCGCCACCCGGATTACCGCCACCCGGCGCCGGCGCCCCGAGGGG
Source organism: Gemmatimonadaceae bacterium (assembly GCA_031426115.1). Lineage (GTDB taxonomy): Bacteria > Gemmatimonadota > Gemmatimonadetes > Gemmatimonadales > Gemmatimonadaceae > JANPKQ01. The sequence continues at coordinate 11,318 of JANPKQ010000107.1, forward strand.
ACCACCCTGACGTGCGCGCATCTGGTCACGCTGCTGCTGCTGCTGCTGCTGGAGCTGCGCCGTCGTGAGGAGGACGACTTCATCACCTTCGGTGAGGCCGGAGACGACCTCGGTGTAGTCGTAGCTCGCGAGGCCGGTCCGAATCACACGGGGCTCGTACTTCCCGTTCAGCGAGACGAAGACCAGCGCGGTTCGCGGACCGGTCGGGTTTTCGCCGCCGCGTCCGCGACCACGACCGCCGCCGAAGCCACCACCGCCACCGCTACGCCCACCGCCTGCCGCTCCGGCACGGGCTGCACCGGCGGGAGCCGGCGTCGCGCCGCTCGGCGGCGCAGCTGTCGCGCCCTGCGCACCGCCACGTGCAGCGCCGGCGTCCCCGCCAGCCTGCGGATTCAGCACGGCCTGGCACCGGCCGGCAAGACGCTCATCGACACCGAGCATGCCGTACGCCGTGCGCATTTCCCCCATGATCGCCTGCCGGTCACCGCCGCTGCGCATGCTCGCACGGAGTGAATCGATCTTCGCCTTCACCTTCGGGCTCTTTGCAAACGCCGCCGCGATGGGCTGGCACTCCTGGAGCGTCGGCGGCGGACCGCCGCGCTGGCCGCCACGTCCGCCCTGCTGCGGCGTCTGCTGGCCCGCCTGCTGGGGGGTCTGCTGGGCGGTTGGCTGGAACGCCGGTGCAGAAAGGTCCACGTCGCCGCGCGAGGTGCGCGATGCGGGGCTGTTCTCGGCGACAGGACCGCCGCCGGTACCGAGCGACGCCATCTGCGCATCCACCTGCTTGCGCACGGAATCGGGGTTCAGCTTCAGCAGCAGCGCGTTCGACTCGGCCTCGCGCAGCGTGCGGATCGCATCGCTCGCGACCGCGAGGACATCGCTGCGCTCATCGAGACGCACGGCGACTTCGCCGTTCATGCCGGGCTTGAGCTTTCGCTCGGCGTTGTCGAGCGCGATGAGTACCGGAAACATCGTGACGCTCTGCTGCACGACGGCGATCGGCTCGATCTTCTCGACGATGCCGCGGAAGGGTGCGTCGGGGAACGCATCGACCGTCACGGTCGCCGCAAGGCCCGGCTGCACGCTGCCGATGTCCGTCTCGTTGAAGTGCGCGCGAACGCGGACCCGGCTGAGGTCGGCCATCTTCAGGAGCGTTGTTCCGGCTCCCATGGATCCGGTGGATGACGTGATCACCGAGCCGACCGAGACGGTCTTGTCGATGATCGTGCCGGCGATCGGGGCGCGGACCGTCGCGTCGTCCCGCTGCTGCTCGGCGATGTCGAGCGCGGCGGCCGCGCGGATGAAGGCGGTCGCGCTGCTCGAACTGTCGGCGAGTCCCTGCTGGAACTCCTGCTCCGTGATGATGCGCTCCGAGAAGAGCTGGCGCTGGCGTCGGCGCGTCTCGAGGGCGACGTCGAGCCGCGACCGCGCGGCATCACGGTCGGCCTTCGCCTGATTGTAGCGCGCCTCGACGTCGCGGGTGTCGAGCTGCACGAGCAGATCGCCCGGCTGTACGTCACTCCCCGTCTCGACGGTCATGCGATTGATCTGACCGGACGCTTTCGACTTCACCTCGACGACGTTCACCGGCTCAACGACGCCGGTCGCCTCGGCGGACACGACGATGGTGCGGTTGCGGACGGCCTCCGTGCGAATCACCGATGTTTCCGGCTTCTCCTTCGAGCAGGCAGCGGTCGCGAGCAACCCCAGCGCAACGATCAGGTTTTTGTTCACTGCTGTTCTCCTGCGGGTGGCGCCGGTCACGCGACCCGCCGCGCTGTGCGCGCGGGGGACACGTGATGAAGCGAAGCGGGACGCGATCACAGCTCGCGACCGATCAGTGATTCGATGTTCGCCTTGGCGAGCCGGTAGCGATACCGCGTGTCGATCAGCGAGACGCGGGCACGGTTGAGGGCATCCTGGGAGGTCGTGACCTCGAGCTGTGTCGCGGCGCCGAGCTCGTAGCGAAGCTGGATGATCCTGAGATCTTCTTCCGCGGCGGCGAGCGAGAGGCGCTGCACCTGCATCTGCGCCTCCGTCGTGCGAAGCGTTCCGATCTGCTGGGCGAGCAGCTGCTGCTGGCCGAGCTGCTGGTCGCGGAGGGTCGCCTGAGCGTTGTCGGACTGGATCCGGGCGGTGACCATCTGGTCCTCGCGCGCGAAGTTGTCCCAGAGCGTCATCGAAAGGCTGATCTGGCAGCACTGCGTGTTGTAGGCGAACGCATCGACGCCGCGCGGGAACTGGGCGGACGGTGCCCGGTCGAACTTCTCATCGTCGAACCCGTAGAAGCCGACGCCGCTGCCGGTGCGCGAAACGTTGATGGCGCTGAGGCGCGGCCAGTACCGCGTCTTTGCGGACTTCACGGCGTATCGCGCCAGCTCGACGCGGGCGCGCTCCTGCTCGAGCGCGGGCCCGCGCTGCACCATGACGACGAGCGCGGCACTGTCGATCACCGCATCCGTGAGGTCGAGCGTATCGGAGGGGTCCGCCTGCACGGCGAACTCGGTGCCGACGAGGCGCGACAGTGCGACGTTCGCCTGCCGGAGGCTGTTCTGCGCGGAGAGCACCTCGATGCGGCGGTTGCCGACCGTGATGAGCGCACGGAGCGAATCGGACGTCGTAGCGGAGCCGGCGCGGACGCGTGCGGTCGCGGCACGATAGCTCTGCTGCGCGACTTCGAGCGCCGAGAGCGCGGCGGCTTCCGACTCGCGCGCGTTCAGCGCGTTGAAGAACTGCTGCTTGACCTGAAGTGCAATGGAGTAGCGTCCCTGAATCTCCGAGGCCTCGGCAAGGTCCACGTTGCGCTTGGCTTCACCGATATCGTAATAGCGGAGTGGATCGAACCAGGTGATGGTGCTCGAGATCGAGTTGTTATGGCCCCACTGCTGGTCGCCATCGGCAAAGAACTGGCGCGACAGGCCGGCGTTGGTGCTGAGCGTCGGGAGGAAAGCCGCATACGCCGAGCGGACGCCGAGGGATCGCGTCCGCAGGTTGCCCCGTGCCTGGATGGCGGCGGGCGAATTCTGCTGCGCCAGCCTGATCGCCTCATCGAGCGAGATGAGCCGACCCTGGGCCGGATCGACGGGAACCGGGGGCAGGGCCCGGGCAAGCGGCGTGGTGGCCGGCGGGGTAACCGGCGGCGTCTGCGCGGACAGCATCATCGGCACCGCGAGCAGCGCGGCGAAACGCGTGAGCATTGGTCGGGATTCCTTGAATGGGGGCTACTTGCGGTCGTTGTTGGACTTGCCCTGGCGCGCGCTGTCGGCGGCACGGCGCTGCTCCACGCGGGCGCGCTGCTCGGGCTTGAGCAGCTCCATCGTTTTTGCCTTGTAGTTGTCCATGATCGAGTCGGTCTTCGGCCTGATCGAGGCACGGGCAGCGCTCATCGCCTTCTGCCGCTCATCAAGGAGTGCGTCCCACGCGATCCGCTGGTCGGCGGTAAGGCCGACGTCGTCGTAGAAGCCCACGCGCAGCTCGCGCTCGCTCAGCTTTGGAGCGCACAGGCGCTCCTTCACGACGTATCGGTCCGCGGCAAAGCCGAGGGCGCCGCCAACGAGCGTGGCGCCGAGAAGGAACATCACCGCGAGATTCTTCGAGCCCTGCATGCGCGCTCCGGTTCTTACCTGTAGGAAATGACGTACTGGAACATGGCTTCACTCTCGGTGAGCCCCGGCGTCTGCGTCACGCGCTCGTAGGCGGAGCCAGGCGTCGTGTCCTCGAGCACTGCTTCGTACGAGGCTCGGGTCTCGGCGTCGCGGCTCCCCTGGGTTCCGACACCGATCGCGGCCAGAGCGACTGACGCGGCCACGAGGCCGAGCCGCTTCCAGCTGCCGAATGCCGTCCACCAGCCTGCCTCGGCCGCGGTGACGTAGGTCATGATGCGGCGGTGCAGGCCGTCCCAGTACGCGGCATCGTCCGGCGCGACATACATCGCGCGCAGGGCGCGAAGGGCGTCGTCGTCGTCGTGACGGTCAGGGTCGAACTGAATGATGTCGTCGTTCACAGGTCTCTCCGAACATCGCCGAGCTCTCGGCGAAGCATGTGTCGTGCGTGGTGCAGGTCAGAGCGCGCCGTGCCCTCGGGAATTCCGAGGATCTCGCCGATCTCTGCGTGTCTGAAGCCTTCGACGTCATGCAGCACGATTACTGTGCGCTGCCGCTCGGTCAGGAGCTGGAGGCCCGCCTGCAACCTGCGGCGCAGCTCATCCGACTCGCCGGGATCGCGAAAGGGCGAAGCGACCGTGTCGGTCAGCTCATCCGCGTCGCGCACCCGCCGTCTCCGTCCGATATCCAGCGCCGCATTCGCAACGATGCGATGCAGCCATGCGCCGAACGCCTGCTCCGGCCGGAACCGGTCCAACGCGCGGTAGGCGTGGAGGAATCCCTCCTGCACCGCGTCCTCCGCATCCTCGTGCGTCACGACGATCGCCCGTGCGACCGCATAGGCTCGCCGCTGATACGCCCGCACCAGCAGCCCGAAGGCGTCGTTGTCGCCCGCCTGCGCGGCAATGATGTACCCGCGCTCCTTCCCCGCTTCGACCGAATCACCCATCGGCGCCCGATACGTTCGTGTGACGCCCGTCGTGTCGATTGCCGTCATTCGCGGTGATGAAGTGGTCTGCAGTCATAACGCGGGGAACGCGAAAAACGTTGACACCGTCAGGGGCTGACGCCCGTGCCCGCGAGGCTCAGTGCCGCGGCGTTTCGCTGCATCGCCGCGATGACGAAAGCGATGTGCTCATCGAGCTCGACGCCGAGCTCCCCTGCGCCCTGGATCACATCCTCGCGGCTCACGCCGCGCGCGAATGCCTTGTCCTTCATCTTCTTCCGCACCGACCGCGCATCGACCTCGCTCACGGAGCGCGAAGGACGCACGAGTGCCGTCGCGGTGATAAGGCCCGTGAGCTCGTCCACCGCGAACAGCGCCTTCGCCATCAGGGTCTCGCGTGCGACGCCCGAGTACGTCGCATGGCCGAGGATCGCCTGGAGGACGTCGTCCGGATATCCGCGCGCTCGAAGGATGCGCACGCCCTCGGCGGGGTGCTCCTCGGTGGGAGAGTGGGCGGCGTTGGGGAAGCGCTGGTAGTCGAAATCATGGACGAGGCCCGTGAGGCCCCACCGCTCCGCATCCTCACCGAAATGCCCGGCGTACGCGCGCATTGCCGTCTCGACGGACAACATGTGCTTCCGCAGGGATTCGCTCTGCGTGTACTCCTCGACGAGAGCGAGTGCATCGGCGCGCGACGGGAGATCGGCTGGCGGCATCGGATGAGAGAGGTGAGGAACGAGGGAAGGCGAACGGCCGCCCAGGGCATCCCGGACGGCCGAACTCGGTGGGGCTCGAGGTTTGACGCCGGTCCGGCCCGGATGTGAAGGCGCGCCGGCGGAAAGCTCAAACCTGCAGGGGGTATGCCTCGCCGGGGCTCGAGGGCCCCGACGGTCAGTGCGGCGTAGAGGCCGCCGGTGGCTTGGCGCCGGCAGCGGGAGCCGTTTCGTGGCCCGCGAAGCTCCGGTTGGTGAGCATCACGATCGCGACAACGACGATGAAGATCGCGATGGCACCCACGATGAGACCCGTGAACGCGGCCCGCATATCGGATCCGGCATGAGTCGCCACGGCAGTAGACGTCACGCCGTGGTCATTGACGTGGGCGCTCATTGAACGCGGACCTTCTTCATGGAGTCGTTGGCCTTGATCTGCTTCATGACATCGATGCCGTCGGTGATCTGTCCGAAGACGGTGTGGACGCCGTTGAGGTGGCGCGTGGCGCCCGAGTCAAGGACCATGAAGAACTGGCTTCCGCCCGTGTCCTTCCCGGCGTGGGCCATCGAGAGCGCCCCCACTTCGTGTGTCCGGGGATTTCCCTTGGTCTCGCAGGCGATGTGGTATCCAGGCCCGCCTGTCCCGACCCGGCGGTCACCCTCCGGCAGGTCACGGGAGAGCGGGTCGCCCCCCTGGACCACGAACCCCGGGATCACGCGGTGGAATTTCACACCGTCGTAATAGCCCTCGTTCGCGAGCTTCTCGAAGTTGGCCACGGTCTTCGGAGCGTCCTTGTCGTAGAGCTCCGCCGTGATGGTGCCGCGATTGGTCTCGAAAATGGCTTTCTTTGGCATGCGGATAAGATAGTCGGGAGCGAGCGGAAGTCAGCTAGCCCCGTCCCCGGCAGGCGTTGCTCAGGGGCGGACGATCCGGTATCGCACGAGCAGGTCTGCGCCCCGCGGGCCGCCGGACTGCGGCGTCGCCACCCACAACGCCACACCGTCGGCGTGGACGAGGCGGGCATCCCGGGGCAGCGTCACCCGGCCCGCGATCCGGCCAGCCTTCGTATGGACGTCCCATCGATCGCTCGCGCGGTGGCGAAGCCAGACGGTGCTGTCCGTACCGGCGAGGATCTCTGTGAACGGCGTATGATGCGGTGGGGCGTTCAGGGCAGCCCGGAAAGCCGAACGCGCTGCGGCCCGCGAGGGAAACCCGTCGAGAAAGCGCTCGCGGACCGGACTGCGGACGCTGTCGAGCATTGCGTCCACCACACTGTCGGTGAGGGTCACCGCCGAGGGCGAGTACGGATGGCGGTGGCCGGTGCGCTTGCCGGTCGAAACGTCGAACCAGGCGACACCATAGGTCGCGGGCCCGGGCCCCTCCGCACCGTAGCGCTCGACGAAGACGATCTGCGAGCCGTCCGGAGTCGCCGCGATGAGCGGGTCATCGCGAAAGGGATACGCGAACGTCACCGCCTCACGATATGGATTGTGGAACACCACCTCCGTCCGTGCCGCCGCGAAGATCTCGAGGCCCTGGAGGACGCGTCCGTCCGCGGATGCCCGCACGAGGAAGCCTCGCCGCGGAGCCTCATCCTCGGCGACCGGAGGAGCAGGGATGATCGGCATGCGGTACCCGTCGGTTGGCGGCGGGCGCACCGTTTCGAGCGATGGGGCAGCGACCGTGGGCTGCTCCGACGCGAGTGTCCGGAGGAGTGAACGATCAGCGAGCAGCGCTAACGGAGCGCTGCTCGGGTAGCCTTCGACGTTCATCGTATATGGAATCTTCCTGGCGACGCGACCGCGACCATCGATGAGGATGATCTTCCGCGCCCAGTCGCCCATCACCCATAGCGTGTCGCCGATCCGTCCGCTCGTCGCCGGCGCGCGCGGAGTGCGGACCACTGACACTGGTACGCTCAGCCCCTCGCGAAACCGCGCCATGGTGGATTCCGCGCGCTCGCGCAGGTCGGATCGCAGTTCCGCGTAGTCGCGCGTCACGACACGGTGCAGCACCTTCCCGGCGCGGTCGAAGACGACGACGTCGCCGCCGCGGGTGACCGCACTGATGGAGCCGTCGCGTCCGATGACGACCCCGGAGATCGACCGCAGGTCGTCGTCCCGCCCCTCGGCGTTGCCAAGCCGAAGATCCTCGCGAAGTGTCCATTCGGGTGGCTCGGCCGCGGTGGGACCGTACGCAGCAGCCGACGTCAATGCGATCGCGAGACCCAATGCCGCAATGCCCCGAACGTTCACGTCCCGCCTCCTGATCAGCTCCGCTTGCGACCGCGCGGGGTCGCGCTGTCCCTGGCTCCGCGACCTGCGCGCTTTCCCTTCGGCGCGTCCAGCGTGACGCCCACTCCTTTGACCCCGGCGGCACGCTTCCGGGTTGCCGCCGTCGACTTCGCGGTTGGCGCGGAACGCGGCCTCGCCGTCTTCCCCTTGCTCTCCCCGGCGATCGGCTGCGGAACGCGCGCCGACGGGCAGATGTCGTTCAGGACACACTCACCGCATTTCGGCGTGCGCGCTTCGCAGACGCGGCGGCCGTGAAAGATCAGGAGGTGGGACAGCATCGTCCATCGCTCGCGCGGGAACAGCGCGATCAGCGCCGTCTCGATCTTCACCGGATCGACCTCCGTCGTGAGCCCCAGACGCGCGCTGAGACGGGTAACGTGCGTGTCCACGACGATCCCCTCGTCCTTCCCGAAGGCATTGCCGAGGATGACGTTCGCCGTCTTGCGGCCGACGCCCGGCAGCTTCACGAGCTCGGCCATCGTGGACGGGACTTCGCCGCCGTGGTGCTCGACGACCGCCCCCGACATTCCGAGGAGGCTCTTCGTCTTGTTGCGGAAGAAGCCCGTGCTCCTGATCATCTCCTCGAGGTCTTCTGGAATGGCGGCCGCCAGGGCGGCCGCTGTGGGGTAGCGGGCGAACAGGGACGGCGTCACCATGTTGACGCGCTTGTCGGTGCACTGCGCGCTGAGGATCGTGGCGATGAGAAGCTCGAGCGGGTTCGCGAAATCGAGCTCGCAGTGCGCGTCGGGATACTCCTTTTCGAGACGGTCGTAGACATCGGCCGCGTGCGCGCGGAGTGCGACGCCGCGCTTGACGCCACGGCGCGCGCGATTGTGCAGGGCGCCCTGTGCGGGCGCGCGGCGCTCGTCTCCGGCGCGGCTCACCTGGCGCGCCGACGTGCCGCGTGCGCCAGCACGTCCTCCGCGGACCCGGCGTTGAGCACATCGCCCGCTTCGAGCCACCCCTTTCGTGCGATGCCGACGCCGATCACCACGTTGTCGAGGCTCTGGGTGGAGTGCGCATCGGGGCCGATCTCGATCATCGCACCGCTGCGCTTCGCCGCGGGGATGTAGCGCCAGTCGAGGTCGAGGCGGTGGGGATCGGCATTGAGCTCGATCGCGACGCCGCGCTCTCCCGCTTTTGCGATCACTGCGTCGAGGTCGATCGCGTACGGCTCGCGGGTGAGCAGGAGACGGCCCGTCGGATGGCCGAGGATGGTGAGGTGGGGATCATCCAGGGCGGCGAGGACGCGCTCGGTCATCTGCGCTCCATTCATGGAGAACCGGGAGTGGATCGAGCCGATGACATAATCGAAGCGGTCGAGGATCGACTCGTCGTAGTCGATCCGTCCGTCGGGGAGAATGTCGGCCTCGATGCCTTTCAGCACACGAAACCCGTCGAGCTTTTCATTGACGCGGTCGATCTCCTCGTGCTGCGCGAGCACGGCCTCGCGGCTCAGCCCTCCCGCATAGAACGCCGACTCCGAGTGGTCGGAGATGCCGATATAGCTCCACCCGCGCCGACGGGCGGCCTCGGCGAGCTCGGCGATGCTCGCCGTGCCGTCGGAGTATTTCGAGTGGCAATGCAGCACGCCGCGGATGTCCTTGTACTCGACCAGCGTCGGGATCCCGCCGCGATGGGCGGCTTCGACCTCGCGGGCCCCTTCCCGAAGCTCCGCCGGAATGAACGAGAGTCCGAGCGCCTCGAAGAACCCGGCTTCATCGGCGATCTCGATCGCCGCACCCGAGCCATCGTGGAGCGCGTCTCCCGCAATGGCGAGTCCGCGCGCCGCGGCGTGGGCGCGCACCTCCTCGACGTGGGACTCGCTGCCGGTAGCACGCCACCATGCGACCGCGAACTCGTCCGGCCGCACGCAGTGCAGGTCGAGCCGGGTCCCGTCCACGTAGCGGATCGTCACACTCGGTTCGCCGGCGCCGGTCACCTCACGAACGCCGGGCGTGCGCGTGAACGACGCCGCCACCTTCGCCGGCTCGGAGCGACAGGCAGCGACGATGTCGATGTCACCGATGATCTCGCGGTGCCGCCGCACGGATCCCGCGAGCTCTGCGCGCAGGATCTCCGGGTGGCGGCGCACTCCGGACAGGAGGCGCATCGCCTCGCCGAACGCCTGCGGATACAGCTCGAGCGCGACGGTCTCGCGCAGGAAGGTGATCCCCTTGAGGATCTTCTCGGCGGTCTTCGCGCCGAACTTCGGAAGGCGCGCGAGCCGGCCGTCGCGCGCCGCCTCCTCGAGCTCGTGCAGGGTCTCGATGCCGAGCCCGGCGCGTATCGCCTGGATCTTCGCCATGCCAAGGCCGGGCACGCGCAGCATCTCGAGCATTCCTTCCGGTGTGGACTCGCGCAGCTCGTCGAAGTATCGCGACTCGCCGGTCTCGACGAGGTCGCGGAGCACGGAGAGCGTGGCCGGTCCGATGCCAGGGACCTTCTTCAGGTCTCCGCTGCGGTGCAGGGGAGTGAGGTCATCGCTGTCGAGGCCGAGGATCGCCTTCGCCGCGGACTGGTAGGCGCGGGCCTTGAAGCGGTTGCCTCCCTGGAGCTCGACGAGCGCGCTGATCTGCGACAGGACGTGCGCGGCGGTGCGGGAATCCATGACGAAATATCGCCACCGACGGGGATCGGCGTAATGATGTGGCTCGGAGTCTGCGCCAACCCCTCATCCGATGAGCAGTCGACGTTCGCTACTCTGAGAACTCGAAATTCACTCCTCTGAGGAGTCGACGTTCATTCCTCGACGCCGGCGTGCGCGCGAAGGTGATCGATGAGGTCGTGCAGCTGGCGCTCGGTGAGCCCGATCTCCTGGGCGGCGCCGTCGACATCGAGGAGCCCGGCGCGCATGGACACCGCGACCTGGTTCAGGTAGCGGATCTTGGAGAGAATGTCCTCGGTCGTGCGCCGCAGTCCCAGGAAGCGTCGCTTGTCCGCCATCGCCCGGCGGTAGCGCAGCCTGAGGTCGTCGAGCGAATACCTCCGTGCCGACTCGACGACCTCGTCGCGCGTTCGGCCAGAGATGGCGCCGCGGTCGGGGATGCCGACCTCATCCCATTCATCGCTCGCGAACCACAGCCGGCCGACGTACTCAATGCCGTCGTAGACGACGCGCACCGAGACGTTGTACATGCGGTTCTCGACCTCGAGGGTGGCGACATGCGGCTGCTCGCCCTCGTCCCTGTTTGCCATGCGTCAGCCTCGTGCCAGGTGAGCCGTCTCGTTCAGGAAGTCGCGGATCGCGGAGAAGAGCACAGTCGGTTGCTCGACGTATGGAACGTGGCCGCTGTCCTCGATCACGACCAGTCTTGCACCGAGGGCGCGGGCAGCGGCCTCGGATGACTCGAGCGGGATCGGATCCTCGCGACCGTGCAGCACCAACGTCGGCGGCGGAGTCACCGCTGCAAGTCCCGGCGTCACGTCAAAGTCGCCAAGGCTCTCCCACACCGACTGCTGCACGCGTCCCATCACCCGAAAGGGCGTGAGGTCCCGCGCTACCGCGGGATCGGCGAAGTATCCGGCGACGCTCAGCTCGAAGGCGCGCTGCCGATGCTGCTCCGGATCCCGCTCGCGCAGTCCCGACGCCGCAAGCTCCTCCCGAAACCCGGCGATCGCCGGGCTCGCCTGGCGGCGCGCGAACTCCGCCTCGAAACGCGAACGATATTGGCGAGTGGTGGGCGCAGGGTCAATGAGCACGAGCCGGGTCGGACGCTGGGTCTCGTCATTCGCGACGGCAATCAGGTGCAGCATCGCCAGCAGCCCGCCCCATGAGTAGCCGATGATCGAGCGAGCGCCGCCGGTGAGCTCCGTGACGACGCGCACGAGGTCCTCGACATGTGTGCGCCACGTGATGGGATCGCGGGCATCCACCTTCGACCGCCCGCCGCCTCGCTGGTCATAGAACACGAGCTCGTGATCGCGCGCGAGCTCGAGCATCTGCGGAAGGAGGTAATCGTGGTGGGCGCCGGGCCCACCGTGCAGCACGAGCAGTTGCGGTGCGCCCTGGGGTCCGTACGTGGCCCAGTACAGCGGAACGGCGGTCGTGGTGGTGAAGCCGTCGCTGCGCGGAGGGAGAATTGGAGGCACGCCCGGAAAGTAGCGCGTGGGGCGCCGGGTTGCGTAACAGCGGCGCACGCCTCGAGCGGTCACTCCACGAAGCCCTTCGCGACGCGAATGGTGTTGAGGTGCACGCGCACCGTATCGCCGATCTCGCGCCCGTAACCGCCGGCGATGGTGATCACCACCGGGATGCCGACGTCACGACAGGCTTCGATGACCATCGAGTCCCGGCGCTCGAGGCCCGCGAAGGTGAGTCGCATGCGACCGAGGCGGTCACCCTCGTGCGGGTCTGCGCCGGCGAGATAAACCACCAGGTCGGGCCTCGCCGACGAGAGCACGCGCGGCAGCGCCTCGGCGAGCAGTCCAAGGTACTCGGAGTCCTCCGTGCCATCGGGGAGATCGATGTCGAGCGTTCCTGGAACGCGCACGCCGTAGAGGTGGGAGTCAGCGCTCCGCGCCACCATCGCGTCGGCGGCGCGGAACGGATAGTTCCGCTCGCCGTGCATGCTGAAGGTGTACGCGGAGGAATCGCCGGCGAAGATGTCGTGCGTCCCGTTGCCCTGATGCACATCGAGGTCGATGATCGCTGCGCGCGCGATCCGGCCGGCCCCCTGGAGCGAACGCACGGCCACCGCAACGTCGTTGAACACGCAGAACCCCTCACCATGGTCGGCGAAGGCGTGGTGCGTGCCGCCGGCGAGGTTGATCGCGATCCCGTCGCGCAGCGCAACCGCGGCAGCTTCGCAGGTGCCGCCGACGGCACGGAGCGATCGCTCGACGAGATGCGGCGACCACGGGAAGCCGATCCGCCGCTGTTCATCCGCAGCCAGCGTTCCTCCCACGATGCTGGCGATGTACCGCTCGGTGTGCACGAGCCGGAGTGCGTCGATCGACGCGCGCTCCGGCTCATGCATGCGCTCCGGGGCAATGAGCCCTTCCGCGATGGTGCGGTCGCGCAGCAGCGCGTACTTCGCGATCGGAAAGCGGTGGCCGTCGGGTAGTGGGATGACGTACCGCGCCGACGACCAGGCGTGCAGCGGCACCGGCGTTCAGGGAACGACGGGCACACCCCCGGCGCTCACAGGGCTCTTGTAGACGACGCCGCCCTTCATGACGAAGAGCGTCGTCTCCATCCGCCGGATATCGGCACTCGGATCGCCAGGGACGGCGACGACATCGGCCCACTTTCCAGCCGTGAGCGAACCGGCGTTCTTCTCCCAGCCGAGTACCTTCGCGCTGCTCAGCGTTCCTGCGACGATGGCATCCATGGGCGTCAGCCCGCCCCACTCGACGAGCAGCGTGAACTCATGGCCGTTCGTGCCGTGCGGAATCACCCCCGCGTCCGTCCCGAGCGCAATCGGGACTCCGTTCGCCACCGCGACCTTCACCGCGTTGCGCATCGCTGCTGCCGCGACGAGCGCTTTCTCCGCGCGGAGCCCCTTGAGGACGCCGTTCTTCGCGAAGCGCTCTACCGCTTCGCCCGCCATCAGTGTGGGCACCAGCCAGGTGCGATGCTCGCGCATGAGCCGCGCACCTTCCACGTCGAGGAAGGATCCATGCTCGATCGACGCGACCCCCGCTCGCGTTGCGATCTTGATGCCCTCGGCCCCGTGCGCATGTGCGGCGACGCGGCGCTCATGCCGGGTGGCCTCATCCACCATTGCCTTCATCTCGTCGAAGTCGTACTGCGTCACGCCGACCGCATCGCCCTCCGAGAGCACGCCACCCGTCGCGCAGGTCTTGATGACATCGGCGCCGTACTTGACCTGATAGCGCACGGCGGCACGCACCTCGGCCGCCCCGTTCGCGATCCCCTTCTCAATGCCGTTGTCGAACAGGCCGGGACGATAGGCGTTCTCGTCACAATGGCCGCCGGTTATCCCGAGTGAGTGTCCTGCCGCCTGCATCCGTGGCCCACGGATCCGTCCATCCGTGATCGCCTTCCGGAGCGCCATGTCGTCGAAGTTCGGCGCGCCAACGTTCCGGATGGAGGTGAAGCCCGCGAGAAGCGTCCGCTCGGCGTTGCCGACGCCAAGGATGGCGCCGTACGCCTGGAAGTCCTTGACCGCCGCGATGTCGCCTTCGGGATCGCCGAGGGTGCGGCCGATGATGTGGGTGTGGGCGTCGATGAACCCGGGGAGGAGCGTCGCATCGCCAAGGTCGATCGTCCGCGCGCCAGCGGGAATCGTGACGCGGCCGGCGGCGCCGACCGCGACGATCCGATCGTCGGTGACGACTACGACGCCGTTCCGGACCACCGGCGCCCCGGTGCCGTCGATCAATCGGGCCGCGCGGAGGACGACTGTCCCCGTGGCCGGTTGCTGCTGTCCGTGGGCCGGTGGCCCGGCGACGGCAGCAAGGACGGCTGCTGCGAGGACGGACGGGTTGAGCCAGCGCATGATCGTCTCCGTATACGGGCGGTGGCGCATGGGCGCCGGCGGGGCAGAGCAGGACGGCAATGTACGACGCACCGACCGCTCCATCCAGCGGACCGAGGCTGTCGGCCGGGAAAGTGACGCGTCTGGAGTGGGACCCGGCCGCAACTCGTTCGTCATCTTCATCATGGAGCACCCGGCCAACTTCGCTACCCGCTTCGCGCGGCTTGTGCGGCTCATCGACGAGCGCGCGGACGTCGCCGCCCAGAAGACCGCGCTGCGGAGCTGCCTCACCGCCTCGCGCAACGGGCGCGTCGTGCTCGGCGTTCGGGGCGACGCGCTGGTGGCGGGCGATGTCGCAGTGCGACGCGACGACGATACGGACCTCCTCGTTGCGCGGATCACCGCGCGCGGCATTGCCACGATGGTGATCGAGGGCGGCGCGGCCCCGGGCGACATCCTGACCGTGGCGCGCTGGCTCGCGCAGGTCGCGGGCGCCGATGCCGCACCCGACGTCATGCTCTCGGGGCTGCAGACCGTGCACGTCGCACCGCCTGAGCCGTCAGGAGCGGAGACAGCACCGCCGGTCGCGGAGCCCGAGGTGCTGGTCGAACCGGAAGTCACGCCGACGCGGCGGCGAAGCGGGCTGACGCTGTCCCCGGAAGCCCGCCCGACCGCGCGCCGCAAGAGCGGGACGTTCAGCACGACCGAGCCGGCTGCGCCCCGCCGGAAGACCGGGAGCGTTCCCGTTGCCGGCGATCGCACGGGGTCGCGCAGCGGGGGCTTTCCGTCGTTCGAGGGCGGTCGTCGAAAGAGCGGAACGGTTGCGGCAATCGACTTCGACCCGCTTCCCCCGACGCGGGCGACGGAGCTGCTCGAGCTCCTCGACCGGACCGGCGGCTCATCCGAGGTGCAACGCATCGTTGACGACCTCGTCGCGGCCGCCGAGGGGGGAGCACGGAACGGGGATCTCGAGCTGCTGGCCGACGCGAGCATTGGCCTGTTCGCCAGGCAGGCTGACTCGCGCGCGGAGCTCGCGCGTGTCTGCGCCGACGGGCTCCGCCGCCTGCTCACTGCCGACAGCCTCCGCCTGCTGCCACGCGCGGCGGTTCAGAGCCGGCCACGCGCCAACGGGATCCAGTCGGTGCTCATTCATGCGGGCGAACAGGGGGCATCAGCCGCCATCGCCCACGTCATGCTCGCACCGACCCTCGCCGACCGACGACTCTCCTTCGAGCTGCTCCTCAAGCTTCCCGCGGCGGTGCCGGTGCTCACGGGCATGCTGGCATCTCCGAAGTGGCATGTCGCCCGCAACGCGGCCGATCTGCTCGGCCAGCTTCACGCATCGGAGGCGCACGCGGCGTTGAGCTCGGCGCTCCAACATGCCGACGAGCGTGTCAGACGCGCGGCTGCGCACGCGCTGTCGAAGCTCGGCACGCAGCCAGCGGTTCAGTCACTGCGCACCGCGCTCATCGATCCGTCGGCACGCGTGCGGGTGCAGGTCGCCGCCGGACTCGGGGGCCGGAAGGGCTCGAAGTCCTCGACGACGCTGACGCGTGCGCTCGATGAGGAGGGGGATGTCGAGGTGCAGCTCGCAATCCTCACGGCGCTCGGCCGCCTCGGGACACCGGATGCCGTGAACCGGCTCATCAAAGCCGCCGAACCGGACGGGCGGCTGTTCAAGAAGAAACCGGTCGCGTTCCGCGTTGCGGCCGTGCACGCGCTCGGTGATGTGCGGACACCGGCCGCGCGCGCTGTGCTTCAGTCCCTCGCCAACGACAAGGAGCGCGAGGTGCGGGAGGCGGTGCTGCGCGTGGCGATGCAGTCGCAGCGCGAGCCGCAGTCCGAGCAGGGCTGACGTCAGGAAGGTCCGGGATTTGGTGTCCTCGTCCCGGACTCCGTCGGGCTGCTGGCTTTCTTGACAGCCAAAGGGGGAAGGACACGAAGAACTGAAGGAAGGGGAAGAACTACAAGGGCAATAACCATGTTGGCATCTCGGCGCAGAGTCTCTCGCGCGACGCCCCAAAAGCTGTTGCCGTTGCCTTTCTTCAGTTCCTTCCGTTCTTCATGCTCTTCCAGTCAAGGCTTCTGAAAAGCCAGCCCACGAGCGGGATCCAGTCAACGACGCCGATGCTGCCTATCGCAGTCAGTCAGCGCGCCGTGAAATCCGTGTGCTCGTCCACCGCCCGGCAGGTCGCGGCGATGAGCTCCGCGGCGCGATCGAGATCCGTGATGCTCACCATCTCGTTCGGCGAGTGCATGTAGCGGTTCGGGATCGAGACGAGGGCCGTGGCGATGCCTTCGCCCGCGATGTGAATGGCGTCCGCATCCGTGCTCGTGTCGCGGCCGGCGGCGTGCACGGTGAACGGGATATTGTTCGCGACGGCTGTCTTCCGCAGCAGCTCGTACGCGACGGGCGAGACGATCGAGCCGCGGGTGAACACCGGCCCGCCGCCGAGCTTGTGCTCTCCAAGCTCCTTTTTCTCCATGCCCGGATGGTCGGTCGCGAAGGTGACGTCCACGACGATCGCCATCCGCGGACTGACGCAGGTTGCGCAGACGAGCGCGCCGCCTCCGTGCCACGCGATCTCCTCCTGGGTGGTCGCGACGGCGACGACCTGCGCGGCCCCTGGCGTCGCCGCGTACCGGCGAAGCGCCTCGAGCACGACGAAGGCGCCGATGCGGTCATCGATCGATCGCGAGACGAGCAGCCCATTGGGAAATTCCATCGTCCGCGAGTCGATGACGCCTGCGTCGCCAATGCTGAGACGCTCGGCTGCCTCGCTCTTCGATGATGCGCCAATGTCCACCCACAGCTCGACGATCTTCGATGCCTTCTCGCGGTCCTCGGTTTTCAGGAGGTGAATCGGCTTCTTGCCGATGACGCCGAACACCGGGCCGTCCGCGCCGATGAAGCGGATGCGTTGTCCCACGAGCACCTGGACGTCCCAGCCGCCGATCGGCTGGATGTAGACGAAGCCCTCATCATCGATGTAGGTGGCGATGACACCGATCTCGTCGATGTGGCCAGCCAGCATGATCGTCGGCGCGCCGGCGGCGTGCACCGTGGCGATGCTGTTGCCCGCGACATCCCCGCGAACCTCGGCGAATGCGGAGGCTTCCTCCCGCCAGAGCCGTGCAGGGGCGGATTCGAACCCCGACGGGCCGGGCGTGTCGAGCAGGCGCTTGAGGAATGCGAGCGACGAGTCGTTGAACATGACGGCTTGGCTGGGGTGACGCGCGCGTCCCGATGCGGGGCAGGGATGGTACGCAGGCGCCTCGCCCGCGGGAAGTTCGGGCGGCAACTTGCGGGCCGCCCGGGCGACCGAGAGGTTATGCAATGACTCTGATCCTCATCTACATCGCCATCGGGCTTGGAGCGGGCGTGCTCTCCGGTCTGTTCGGCATTGGCGGGGGCATCGTCATCGTGCCGATGCTCATCTTCCTCTCCCGCATGGCACCGGCAACCGCGACCGGGACATCCCTCGGTGCCCTCCTGCTGCCTGTCGGGGCGCTCGGGGCGTACCAGTACTACAAGGCCGGGCACCTCGATCTCCGGGTGGCTCTGTTGCTCGCCGCCGGGCTGTTCATCGGGGCGTACTTCGGTGCGAGGCTCGCGCTCGGACTCGATCCGCTCCTGATGAAGCGCGGCTTCGCGATCTTCCTCGTCCTCATTGCGGTGCGTCTCTGGATTCCGTGAGCGCGGCGCCACGCCGCGAGCGCGAACCCGGCGCCAGGTGACGTCATGTCGCTGACGACGAAGATGCTCATCGCACTCGTTGCCGGGCTCATCGCTGGCATCGTCGCGGCCGTCTTCCGCGAGTCTGGTGGCGGCGCATTCCTGTCCGTGACGGAGCCGATCGGCAGCATCTGGATCAATGCGCTCCGCATGACACTCATTCCCCTCGTCGTGTCGCTGCTCATCAGCGTTGTGGGGTCGGTACCCGATGCGCGATCCACGGGACGGCTGGGGCTCCGAGCGTTCCTCATCTTCATGGTCTTCCTCGTCGCGACCGGCGTCGTCGCGGTCGCGATCGGGCCCGCACTCGTCGCCATGCTTCCGATCGATGCGGCGACGACGGCGGCTCTCCAGAGTGGTGACGCAGCGGCGGTCGTCGCCAACGCCGCGCGGATGCCGACCATTGCGCAGACGCTGATCGACATTGTCCCATCGAACCCGATCCGCGCGGCGGCCGATGGCGCGATGCTCCCGCTCGTCGTGTTCTCGCTGGCGCTCGGGGCGGCCGCGTCCCGTGTCGCTCCCGAGCATCGCGCTGTGCTCCTCGGATTCTTTCGCGGCCTGGCCGATGCGATGCTCGTGCTCGTGGGTTGGGTCATCGCGCTCGCGCCGATCGGCGTCTTCGCGCTCGCAGCGGGGCTCGCGGCGAGGATCGGATTTGCCGCGGTCGGCGTCATCGCGTGGTACGTCGTGATCCTCACTAGCGTCGTCGTTCTCGCGACGATCCTGCTCTACGTTGCCGCGGTGGTCGTGGGGCGCGTGTCGCTCGTCCGCTTCGCGCGAGCCGTGGCGCCGGGTCAGGCGGTCGCATTCAGCGCGCGCTCATCGCTCGCCGCCCTGCCCGCGCTCGTGGATGGCGCACGAACGCGCCTCGCGCTGCCGGCCGTCATCACGAGCTTCGTGCTGCCGCTCGCCGTATCGACGCTGCGGGTCTCGACGCCGATCATGTGGGCGATCACGCTGCCCTTTCTCGCACGGCTCTACAGCGTGGACCTCGGCTACGCCGAGCTCATCGCCCTGGTCCTGACCGGAATCCTGCTGAGCTTCAGCATCCCCGGGCTTCCCAGTGCGAGCCTCTTTCTCATGGCACCGTTCCTCGCGGGTCTCGGCATCCCGGCGGAAGCGCTCGGCATCGTCCTCGCCGCCGATGCGATCCCCGATCTCTTCAAGGGCGTCCTCAACGTCACCGGACACATGGCATCCGCGGTCATCGTTGCGCGCCATGTGCCCGATGAGGCACTCATTGCCGTCGAGCGGGCGGCGGCAGAAACATAGGCGCGTCCGGGATTCAGCGACCTAGCTCGTCGTGAGCCGGATCGCGTGCAGTGTCGATGGCGGGTCGAACAGACCGGGGTGAAGGATCGACGCGATCGTCTCGATTCCATCGACGAGGCGCGGCCCCGGCTGGCTCACGAGCCCGACGGCATCGAGCGCCCACACGGAGTGCTCGCCCAACCACGCATGGCTCGCAACCAGCTCCCGGCCCTCGCGCACGGCGCGCTCGATCTCGTACCCGCACGGTGCGATGAGCACGACGTCGGGCGCCGAGTCCGTGAGGGAGTTCCACGTCACCTCGCGTGAATGCTGTCCGGAGACCGCGAGCACGTCGGTGCCGCCGGCCCGGTAGATCATCTCGGGGACCCAGTGACCGGCGGCGAAGAGCGGATCCGTCCACTCGATCACGGCGGCCCGCGGCCGTGGCGCGCGGGACTCGGCGAGCACGGTGTGCACGCGCTTCATCCGCCCGCGGAGCAACGCGAGCAGCCCGTCGGCGACGTCCGCCACGTCGAGCGCGGACGCAATGGTGCCGATGTCGCTGAACACGCCATCGAGCGTCGTCGCGGAGATCGAGATGACCCGAGGGGTTGGGGTGAGGCGCGCGGCGAGCGCACGCACGTCGTCCTCACTCACCGCGCAGACATTGCACAGTCCCTGGGTGATGATGATGTCCGGCCGAAGCGCTTCGATCTCTTCGCCGAGCAGCGTGAACAGTGGCGCGCCCGAGGCAGACAGCGTCGAGACCGCAGTGTCGATCTCCAACGCGGACATCGACCCCGACAGCCTGCTCCCGGTGACTCGCGGGGGCGGCGTCAGGGCATCGCCAGGGGCGCATTCATGGCTGACGCCGACGAGCGAATCTGCTTCGCCAAGCGCGACGATGATCTCCGTGGCGGCCGGCACGAGGGAGACGACGCGCAGGCCTGCCGCTCCCCGGTGCCGTGACACGACTTGCCTCAGCGGCTGGAGTCCCGCTCGGTGCGGGCGTCGGACCGGCGATAGATCGGCCGTCCGCCGAGATATGTGGCGACGACGCGCGCGCCGAGGATCTCGCTGTCCGGGACGCGCATGATGTCGCGGTCGAGGATCACGAAGTCCGCGAGCTTGCCCGCGGCGAGTGAGCCGACACTGCCCTCCATGAACGACGCGTACGCGGGCCAGATCGTGATCGACTTGAGCGCTTCCTCGCGCGTCATCTTCTCCGCCGGCCGCCAGCCACCCTCGGGAAAGTTCTTCTCATCCTGCCGCGACACCGCCGAGTGAAAACTCAGAAGCGGATTTGTCGCTTCTACGGGAAAGTCGCTGCCGTTGGGGATGATGACGCCGGTGTTCAGCAGGGAGCGCCACGCATACGCGCCCGCGAGCCGCTGCTCGCCGACGCGCGTGCCGGCCCAGTACATGTCGCTCGTCTGGTGCACGGCCTGCATCGACGGAATGACGTCGAGCTTTGCGAAGCGCGGGATGTCATCCGGGCTCACGATCTGTGCGTGTTCCACGCGAAAGCGGTGATCGGCGCGCGGTACCGCGGTCAGCGCGGTCTCGAACGCGTCGAGCGTCACCCGGTTCCCGCGGTCGCCGATCGCATGGACGTTCAGCTGGAAGCCGCGCGTCAGCGCGCGACGCGCAACGTTCTCGATGAACGCCGGCTCGACCAGCAGGAGTCCCCTGTTCGCGGGATCGTCGGAATAGGGCTCGAGCATCGCGGCGCCACGCGACCCGAGGGCGCCATCGGAGCTGATCTTGATCGCGCGGATCCAGACCCGGCCGTTGTGCAGCGCGCTCTGTGGACCGAGCCGCAGGTAGTGATTGAGCGTCCCCGAATCGCCGGCCGCGATCATCACGTAGTTCCGGAGATTGTACTTCCCCTCGCGCGCGAGCGACTCGTAGACATCAATCACCGAGCGCGAGACACCGGCATCGTGCACGCCGGTGAGCCCCCACTTCGCGGTCTCCTCGATCGCGCCAAGCACCGCCTCGCGCGTATGCGCGCGCGACGCCGGCGGGATCTTCCCGCTGACGATGCCCATCGCCCGGTCCACGAGCACACCGGTCGGCACGCCGCCGGCCGCGCGCTCGATACGGCCGCCCGATGGATCCTTCGTGTCGGCCGTGAGGTTCGCGGCCCGCATGGCCATCGCGTTCACGAGCGTCGCGTGACCATCGACGCGGGTGAGGACGACCGGGTTGTTCGGGACGGCGCGGGTCAGGGCTTCGTGGGTCGGGAACCGCGTATCCGTTCCCCAGTCGTTCTGGTCCCATCCGCGGCCGACGATCCAGGCGCCCGCGGGTGCGTTCCGCGCCCGCTCGATAACGCGCGCGACGACTTCGTCATACGACTTCGTCCCGACGAGATCGACGTTGCGCAGCGAGTTGCCAAGGTTCAGCAGGTGCACGTGCGCGTCGATCATCCCGGGGATCACCGTGCCGCCGTCGAGGTTCATCACGTTCGTCGCAGGCCCGCGGAGGCTCATCGCACCGCGCTCGGAGCCGACGAAGAGGATCCGTCCCCCGGCGACGGCCATGGCTTCGGCCATCGGGCGGTTCTCATCGACGGTGTAAATGCGCGCGTTGGTGATGATGAGCTCGGCGCGTGCCGGCTGGGGGCGCGCCGCCTGTCCGGCGAGCGTCGCGGGAACGAGGGCGAGGACGGAGAGAGCGGTGCACGCGAGGGCGCGCTGGATCGAAGTAGTCGGCATCGGTGGATGGGGCAGCGGGAAGAGGCCGGGAGTGCCGGACGGTCGGTAGTCGGGGATCGCGCCGAAGATCATCGACGCGGTGAAGTCAGCGCTCGGTAAAGAGCTCGATGAGCCTGGCGGGGTCGGTCGTCTGGGTCAGTGCGAGCATCAGGCGGATGCGTGCCTTCTGCGCGGAGAGGTCGCCCGCGCCAAGTTGCGGTGCCTGCGTCCCAGCTCCGCGGCCGCCTCCGGTGCCGACGCTGCCGCTGCCGGTGCGGCTGGCCGTGACGATGGCGACGCCCTTCTCGCGTGCGTGACGAAGGGCGGCGCCCTGCGCCGGCGTCGTGGCACCCGAGCCCGCACCGGCGACGACGATCCCCCGCGCGCCGGCGTCCACGAGCGCCTGGACGATGACGCTGTCCGCACCGAGGTATGCATAGACGATGTCCACGCGCGGGAACACCGTGGTCGGCGTCAGGGTGAACTGCGGCTGGCTGCAACCCGTGCGCGACGCAGGATGGTAGAACTCGACCCGACGCGTGACATCCCCAAGGGGGCCGCGGGTGGGGGAGTCGAAGGCGTTCGGCCGGGTGGTGTGGACCTTGGCGACATCCCTCGCCGCGAAGATCTCATCATTCAACAGCACCATCGTGCCGCGCCCCTCCGCGCTCGGCAACGCCGCGGTGGAGATGGCATCGAAGAGATTCGCCGGGCCGTCGGCGCCGATCGCCGTCGCCTGACGCATGGCGCCGGTGACGATGACCGGACGGCAGCTCGCGACGGTGAGATCGAGGAAGTACGCGGTCTCTTCCATCGTGTCCGTGCCGTGGGTGACGACGATCCCGCGGATCTCCGGACGCGTGCGATAGAGCTCGTTGATGCGGAGGGCGAGATCGCGCCAATTGGTCTGGGTGATGCTTCCCGAGGCGACGTTCGTGAACTGCTCGACGGTGACCTTCGCGACGCGGTCAATGCCAGGCAGCGACTTGATCAGCTCCTCGCCGGTGAGGCGGTCGCCGCCGGTGTTGGAGATCGTGCCGCCGGTGGCGATGACGTGCACCACCGGCAGGGTATCCTGGGCGCGGAGCACAGAGGCCGCCGCGAGAAGGGCAGCGACAGCAGCAATGGCAGGACGGGCACGGAACATTGTCTCTCCTGAGGCTCGGACGCCGGCAACGCGAACAAGTTCGCATGCCGGCGTCCGGGGCGACAGTGCGACCCGTGCCCCCGGATGGCGTCAGGGCATCGGCTCCGTCGGAGGGCGCGGGGCCGGCGCCGCCGGCACGGGGCGTCTGCGCCACGCCCAGCGGCCTAGCGGAATCGCGAGGATCACGATGATCGCGAGCGGGATCAGGATGCCGAGGAATTCGATGAGCCCGGCGATGAAGCCCACGAAGTTGCGCCATGCTGTCTTGAACGCCTCGACGATCCGGTTGCTCGAGCCGAGGGTTCCGACGATGGGCGCTCCTTCGTGGACCGTGACCGTGAGGGTGCTGACCTCCGCCCGCGTGCGCAGGTAGCGCAGGCGGCCTTCGTACCGTTCGATCATCTCGCGAACTCGCGCGAGCTCACGCTCGACGGAGAGGACCTCCTCCAGCTTGCCGGTGCGCGTCGCAAGCAGCCCGACCAGCCGTTGCTCCAGCCGCCGCGAGTTTTCGACGCGCGCCGTCACATCCACGTATTCCTCGCCGACATCCTGGGCGACGACGTTCACGTACTCCACCTTGCCGAGCGCGTTCAGCCCGTTCTGCGCGTCGGCGAATCGGGCGGCCGGCATCTTGAGCTCGATGGTGGCCTGACGCAGCTCGTTCTCGCCGCCTTGGATGGAACTGTTCGCGACATACCCGCCGACGCGCTGGGCGAGCTCCTGGAGGCGCGCGATCGCGGTGTCCACGGAGCTCACCTTGATGCGCGCGTCACCGGTGCGGATCACCATCATCGGCGCAATCGAGGAACTCGGGAGCTGTTCCGCGGAGCCCATCCCAGGCTCGGGAGGCGCCATCGTGGTGATCGCGCGCGGAGCGGATGGCGGTGGGGCGGCGACGGCATACCCGTCCACGGTCATGTTGGCGGTGGCCTCGGACTGGGCACCCGGCCGACCCTGCTTCATCTGAGCTTCGTCGCGCGTCGCCATCGCGGCGTCATCTGCACCACAGGCTGCCACGGAGAGCGCAGTGACGAGCAACACCAATTGTCGAGCACGCATGTCGTACCATCCAGTGAGGGAGCAGCGACGACGATTGTGTCGCGCTGAAGACTGCACGGGGCGGGCCCCGAACGGACCGGGACGGCTCCCTTCAGGGAGACGCTGACGTCGCTGAAAGTTGCACATGAGCCACGTGCCGTGCGCCGAACCGGCCCCAAAGCACCTGCGTTGCGTATCTTCAGGGCAGTCGATCACTCAACCATGGATCCCGGCATGTTCACATCGCGTTCACTCGTCTCGCTGTCCCGCACTTTCGCCGCCGCGTTCTTCCTCCTCGCGGCGGGCTCGCCCGGCACGCCACTCGGCGCGCAGGCGCGCGGCGGGCCGCCGGCGGGAGCGCCTGCGGATCCTGTGTCGGGCCTCATCACCAACGTACGGTACCTCGTGACATACAACAGCGTCACAGCTCGCGACCGCACGATCCAGGTGGCGATGACGTTCGACGTCGCCGGCCCGGCGCCGGTGATGCTGTCGCTGCCGGCATGGACGCCCGGTGCCTACGAGATCTCGAATTTCGCGAAGAACGTCATGGCGTTCGCGGTGCGCACGACACGGGCGGGCAGCGCTGGCGACAGCCTGCGATGGGACAAGGTGGATCATGACACCTGGCGAATCCAGCCGGGTACAGCGCGGTCGGTGACGGTGAGCTTCTCCTATCTTGCGGACTCCCTCGATACCGCCGCGTCGTGGGCAGCCCCCGACTTCGCCGTATTCAACGGGACGAACCTCTTCCTGTACCCCGAGGGACGGCCTGCCGAATTCGCGGCGACGGTGTCGATCGCGACGGAGGCGGATTGGAAGGTCGTCACCGGCATGAAGAGCGCGACGGCGGCTTCGACGCCACGAACATATGCAGCGTCGAACTATCACGATCTCGTGGACATGCCGTTCATGGTCGGCGCGTTCGACGTGGACAGTGCGCGGATCGCTGACCGCTGGACGCGCTTCGCGACGTACCCGGCCCGCAGCGTGTCGCCGGTTCAGCGCGCCGAGGTGTGGCGGGTGCTGGAGAAGATCATCCCGCCGCAGGTCGCGGTGTTCGGCGAGGTCCCGTGGGACACGTACACGGTCATGCAGGTCGCCGACTCCAGCTTCCCGAGCGCTAGTGGACTGGAACAC
The DNA here is from genome assembly GCA_031426115.1 of Gemmatimonadaceae bacterium. Lineage (GTDB taxonomy): Bacteria > Gemmatimonadota > Gemmatimonadetes > Gemmatimonadales > Gemmatimonadaceae > JANPKQ01. Next base: position 36,331 of record JANPKQ010000107.1, read on the forward strand.
CAGAACTCGCATCTCGATGTCATCACGCCGCTCGCGATCGGCCACCCGTTCATGCCGTCGCTGTACGCCCACGAGGTGTTCCACGCCTGGAACGTGAAGCGGCTCCGACCGGCGGAGCTTTCGCCCTATCGTTACGACCGTCCGCAGCCGACGACGCTGCTCTGGGTGAGCGAAGGCATTACGGACTACTACGCCGACCTGTCGCTGATGCGCGGCGGTGTCTCCACCGCGGCCGGCTTCTACGAGACGACCACGGGCAAGATCCAGAAGGTGGACAATCTCCCGCCCGTGGCACTCGAGGATGCGTCGCTGTCGACGTGGGTGCAGCCGGTGGAAGGGACCGGGGACATCTACTATGACAAGGGATCACTCGCGGGCCTGATGCTCGACATCATGATCCGTGACGCGACCGACAACCGTCGCTCGCTCGATGATGTCATGCGCGACCTCTATGCGACGACCTACAAGCGCGGCGTGGGCTTCACCGTCGCGCAGTGGTGGGCCGCCGTGAGCCGCGCCGCCGGCGGAAAGTCGTTCGATGACTTCAACCGACGGTACGTGGACGGGCGGGAGCGCTACCCGTGGGAAACGCTTCTCCCGGTCGCCGGCATGCGCGTCGCGGCCGACTCGATCCGTGTGCCGGTCATCGGTGTCACGACCCAGCCGGACAGCACTGGCATCCGTGTCGTCGAAGTCCTTGCCGGCAGCTCGGCCGCGACAGCGGGCGTCCGCATCGGCGACTACATCCTCGCCGTCGGCGACATCATCGTGGACGACCCGAACTTCGGGGAACAGTTCCGTGCACGATACTCGGCGCAGCAAGGTGCGATGATTCCCATCCGCGTGCGGCGCGGGGCGGAGACCGTGGCGCTGCAGGCGCGGGTCGAGATATCCATTCAGGTGCAGCGGCGGGCGGAGGAGGATCCGGCGGCGTCTGCGAAGGCGGTGCGGATCCGGAACGGCATTCTGCGTGGAGTGGTGGACCGGTAGACCGTGGCTGAGGCATGCCCACTCTGAACTCGACCTTCGCGGCGTCGATTGAAAGCCGTGTTCGGAGTTGACGGAGGCACAGCGGTCAGAGGCAGAGAGACCTACAGAGAAGCGACAGCGGTGTTAGCCTGAGAGCTCGCGGCCAAGCTGCTTGCCGCTCGCCGCACGGTTTTCCAGCCATACAATCACCACCAGCAGCGGGCGGCCGGGAGCTACCCGCTGCCAGCTGACTGCGACGCGCTGCTTGTGGCGTGGAGGGACGATTGGAAAGGACGTGCGACGAGCGGCAAGCAGCTGGGCTGCCAGCCGTCAGATAGTTGCCACGGCGGCTTCCGGGAGGAAAGGCGGAACGGCCGCGGCATCGTAGCCCTTGCCGTTCCGTCGTTCCAAACAACGCACGTGCAGCTAGCCTGAAAGCTCGCGGCCAAGCTGCTTGCCGCTCGTCGCACGCTTTTCCAACCGCACCGAGCACCACCAGCAGCGGACAGGCCGACAGCTACCTGTGGCCCTCTGCTTCTTTGCTTCTGACCCCCCCCAACCGCATTTCCGTGGCGCCGGTACAGTCGTCCGCGTTCCCCGGCTCGGTGCCCGGCGTGCCTCGGGCTACCTCGGAGGCTCCGCGACCAGGGATTGGGCGAGCGCGAGGATGAACCGTGTCGGCGGCCCGCCGAGCGAACGCTGGACACTCGTATTCACCTGCACGGCGATCGCGACCTTCGTCTCCGGGAAGTACATCACCTCGGTGAGGTAGCCGGGGAAGAAGCCGCTATGTCCCCAGGTCATGCCGAGGGGAGTGGGGCGAAGCATGACGCCGAGGCCGTAGCGGACGTCGCGCCCGAGGCGGGCAGGGACGCCGTCGAGGGCCTGCGGCATCAGGGAGGCGTCGAACGCACGGCCTTCGTATACCGCCTTTGCCCAGCGCGCGAGATCCTCGGACGTGGACGCGATGCCGCCGCCGGTCCATTCGAACTGCGGGTTGATCGCGAAACGGCCATCGGTGATCATCGCGTCGCTGCCCCCGTACGCGTTGCTGGGACCGGCGTAGCCCTGGGCGAGGCCGGGGATCGTGCGGCTGTCGGACGGGACGGTGTTGCGAAGTCCGAGCGGACGGAGGAGCCGACGTTGCAACTCCGCGTAGTACGTACGGCCCGTGGCCCGCTCGATGATCATTCCGAGCAGGATGTAATTCGAGTCCGAGTAGTCCCACCCCTGGCCGGCGGCGAAGGGAGCCGGCGCGTCGAGCAGGTAGGCAATGAGCTCATGCGGCTGCCAGACCTTCTCGGGGTTCGCGGTGAGGTCGCGGGTGAACTCGGGCTTGAACTCGTAGCGCACGATCCCGCTCGTGTGATTCATGAGCTGGCGCACGGTGACATCGCCGCCATTCGCGAGACGGCCGTACCAGGGTTCCGCGCCGAGATACGACGAGACCTTCGCATCGAGGCCGATCCTGCCCTCGTGAACGAGCTGCAGGGTGACGGCAGCGACGTATGTCTTGCCGACGCTCCCCTGAAGCAGGCGATCGTCGGGAGTCATCCGGATTCGGCGCGCGGTGTCGGCGAATCCGCTCGCGAGGCCGAACGCGGTCCCATCCCCGAGCGCGACGCCGGCGGTGACGCCGGGAAACCAACCCGCGGCGTGAATCGAATCGAGCGCAGCCTGAAGGCGCGTCCGCAGTGCAAGCTGCGCCGATGTGTAAGCCGGCACATCAATGATGGCCGTCGTCGTTGCGACGGGCGTCGGCCCTGCCGGCGCGCACGCGAGGGCCGCAACGACGGCGAGCAACACGAAAGCAGAGGCGCGCACTCCGGTGTTGCGAAGCGGGATGCGAAGGTCAGTAGTCATCGCGCTCGATCCACGCATCACCAGGGCGCCTTCTTGAGGATCGCGATCTGCCCGGCGTGATACAGATCGTGCTGCACGACGCCATGGATCATGACGTAGAACGAGTAGTGCTTGCCCTGCACGACGTCGCCGAGTCGTGTGCCGTCGAAGGCGAGCATCGCGGCGGCGAGCTCGGCGCGCGCGCGGCGAAGGTCGGCGACCGCTGCCCCCCACGTCCTGTCGGTGGTCTCGGGCATCAGCGGCCAGTCCTCGGCGGGCGTCGGCTCGATCTCCTCACCAGCGAGTCGGCGCGCGACGATGCGCTCCCACACGGCGATATGAAGCACGAGCTCCCAGATGGTGTGCGCGTGGGGCAGTGGTCGCGATGCTGCCTGCAGCGCCCCGATCCCGTTCAGCGTGGCCTCGATCGATGGCCCGTGCCACGCGTCGCCGGCGCCGGCACGCTCGAGCAGGTCGACAACCCTGCGCAGCTCCGCGCTCCCTTCGCCCGCCGCGGACCGCTCCATTGCCTTCGCGCTTGGCATCCGACGAGTGCCTCCGATAGTGGTGAAGAGCGTCCCCGAGCGATGCTCGAGCGCCTCGAGGGCAGTATAACGCCCCGGCCCGCGGTCTTGCGTTCGATTAACTAAACGATTAATTAAGGCCCGTGACTGACAGCGCTGACACCCGCACCGCCATCCTCGACGCCGCCGAACGGCTCTTCGCACAGCGCGGATTCGCGTCCACGACCATCAAGCAGATCGGCGCCGAGGCCGGCGTCAACGCAGCACTCCTTTACTACTACTTCGCCGACAAGGAGACCCTCTACCGCGAAGTCCTCGGCCGCCTCCTCACCGGACTCATTACCACCGGCGGCAAGGCGTTCGATGAAGCGCACTCTCCCGAGGAAGCGATCCGTTCGCTCGTGCGCGTGCAAGCCGCGGTGCTCGGCGCGACGCCCTCCGTCCCGCGACTCATCGCGCGTGAGCTCGTGGACAACGAGGCCGCGCATGCATCGCAGCACATCGCGAAGCTCGCGGCCGAGCTGTTCACGCGGCTCTGCGAAATGATCCGCGACGGACAGCGGTCGGGACTCTTTCGCGACGACCTCGATCCGCAGTTCGCCGCGGTGTCCACGATTTCCCAGATGGTCTACTTCCATATCGCCCGGCCGGCCGTCGGCATCATCCTCGGCCACGGCGTCGGCGGACCGCCGCCCGAAACCGTCCGCGCCTTTGCGCTGCACGCCGCCGACTTTGCCATCTCCGCGCTCAGCGCCCGCCCGCCGGCACCGAGCGCTCGCAAGGCAGCGCGCCCGCCGCGACGCGCGACATCGAGGAAACAGACATGAGAGTCGCAGTCGTCATCACCGTGCTGGCGCTCGTCGTGTGCCCCGCGGCGTGCGATCGGGACGGGAATGAGTCCGAGGCAATGGGCACGGTCGAGATCGTGGAGGTGGATGTCGCGCCGATGGTTCCCGGACGCGTCACGAAGGTCTGGGTCGAGGAAGGCGATGCCGTCCGCGTCGGGGACACCCTCGTGTCGCTTACCCATGCGACGCTGGCGCCGGACATCGAGGGTCGCCGGGCGCGTGTGTCGGGGATGGAGGCGCGTCTCCGCGACCTGCAGGCAGGCGCACGGCCCGCGCAGCTCGACCGGGCGGAAGCCGAGTTGCGCATCGCGGAGGCGGAAGCGGCACGCACGGCGAGCGACGTCGCACGGTTCACGCCGCTCGCAGCCGAGGGGAACATCAGCGCGCAGCAGTTCGAGGCGGTGCGCACTGCCGCGGCCACGGCCGGAGCACGCCGCGACGCTGCCCGGGAAAGTGTGCAACTCCTTCGCGAGGGTGCACGGCCGAACGAGCTGGGTGTAGCGCGTGCCGAGGTCGACGCCGCGCGTGCGTCGCTCGCATCGGCGCTGCAATCCGCGAGCGACCTCACCCTGGTTGCGGCCACCGCTGGAACTGTCACGGGACGACATGTCGAGCCGGGCGAGATTCTCGCCGCAGGAGAGCCCGCGATCACCGTCGGGAGCGTCGGAACGCCATGGGCGCGCGTCTACATCGACCAGCGCCTCCTGCCGCGCCTCGCGATCGGCGACACCGTCTCGGCGCGTCTCGATGCCTTTCCCGATCGTCGCTTCGCCGGGCGCATCGTCGCGCTGAATGACCGCGCAGAGTTCACCCCGCGCGTCGCACTGACCGAGGATGAGCGCGCGGACCTTCTCTTCGGGGTGAAGGTCGCGCTCGCCGACAGCGCGAACATGCTGAAAGCCGGGCTGCCTGTCTCGGTGCGCTTCTATCCTCGGGCCGAGGGCGCGACGCGTGCGACGCCCGGCGCATTGGGGGACACGGCGTTGCGGGGGCCGGGGACGCCGTGACGGACCACTCGGTGTCGGCGCCAACGGCGCCGACGGACGCGCAGGCGCCTGCGGTCGTGACCCGCGGGCTGCGGAAGACGTTCGGCGCGTTCGTCGCAGTTGCCGGCCTCGACCTGACCATCGCGCGCGGGGAAGTGTTCGGGCTGCTCGGCGCCAACGGGTCGGGGAAGACGACGACGATCAGAATGCTCACGGGCCTGCTGACCCCGAGTGCGGGGAGCGCAGCGGTGGTCGGGTTCGACATCGCGCGGGAGCAGGAGTCGATCCGCCAGGCGATCGGCTACATGTCGCAGAAGTTCGGGCTGTACGACGACCTCACCGTCGTCGAAAACCTTCGCTTCTACGCGACGATCTACGGCCTGCGCGGTGCCGTTCGTGAAGACCGCATGCGCGCGCTGCTCGATGAGCTGGACCTGACGCCGCGCGCGAAGCAGATGGCGGGGACGCTGAGCGGTGGCTGGAAGCAGAAGCTCGCCCTCGCGTGCGCGACCGCGCATCGGCCCGCGATGCTCTTCCTCGACGAGCCCACGGCGGGTGTGGACCCTGCCGCGCGCCGCCGCTTCTGGGAGATCATCTACGTGCTCGCGCAGGGGGGCACGACGGTGCTCGTGACGACGCACTACATGGACGAGGCGGCGCGCTGCCAGCGGCTCGCGTTCCTCTCGCGGGGCCAGCTCATGGCGCTCGGTACGCCCGAGGAGATTCCGCGCCACTTCGGCCAGCCGACGATCGAGGATGTCTTCATCGAGCTGCAGCGCCGCGACGATGCGGCGGCGGCATGAGCGTCATCGAGAGCATCGCGGAGTGGCGGCTCTGGCCGATGCTGCGCAAGGAGTTCATCCAGATGCGCCGCGACCGCCTCACCCTTGCCATGATGGTGGGGATCCCGGCTGTGCAGCTTGCCCTCTTCGGCTTCGCCATCCGCACCGAGGTGCGGCATCTGCCAACGGTCGTCCTGGACGAGTCGCGGAGCTCGGAGAGCCGCTCGCTCATCGCCGTCATCCGCAACACGGGCAACTTCGACATCGTCGGAGCGGTGCAGAGCCGTGCGGAGCTCACCAACCTGCTGGCATCGGGGACGGCGCAGGCGGCGGTGGTGATTCCGCCGGAGTTCCAGAGCGACATCAAGCGCGGGCGCACGGCTCAGGCGCAGATCATCGTGGACGCGGCGGATCCGATGGCGTCCTCCGCCGCGATCGCGGGCGCGTCACTCGCCGGCGCAGCGCGCGGTGCCGAGATTGCCTCGGGACGCACGGGGCGTGCGCCGCCCCTCGAGGTGCGCGTGCGACCCTGGTACAACCCCGCGATGCGCACCGAGGCGTACATCGTCCCCGGAATCATCGGGGTGCTGCTTTCGCTCACGCTGCTGATGATCACCAGCATGTCGATCGTTCGGGAGCGCGAGCGCGGGACGCTGGAGCAGCTCATCGTCACGCCGCTGAGCAAGACGAGCCTGATGCTGGGGAAAGTCCTTCCCTTCGTCGTCGTCGGCTACGTGCAGATGACCGTGGTCCTCGTGCTGGGGAAGTTGCTCTTCGACATCCCGATCCGCGGCAGCCTGCCGCTGCTCTACCTCATCACCCTGGGCTTCATCGTCGCGAACCTGGGCATCGGCCTGTTGATCTCGACGCTCGTCGGCACGCAGGTGCAGGCAATGCAGCTCGGCTTCTTCATGATGATGCCGAATATCCTGCTCTCGGGATTCATGTTCCCGCGCGTCGCGATGCCGGAGCCGGCGCAGTGGATCGGGGCGATGCTGCCCCTGACGTACTATCTCGAGGTGCTGCGCGGCGTGCTGCTCAAAGACGTTGGCATCGAGTATCTGTGGCGGGATGCGCTCATCCTCATGCTGTTCGCCACGGTGCTCATCGCGCTCAGTGTCCGGCGGTTCTCGAAGACGGTGGATTGAGGCTGGGCGGTGTACGGTCGGAAATCCGGATGTCCGCCGGGATCTTGTGAGGCGCGGCCGGCTCAGGGCGAACGGCGTCTGAAAGGGCAGCGGCGTATGATCGGGGCGGGGGAACTGCCACGGCGTACATGAGGGCTCAGGAGCGCGCTGTGCGCCGATCGCTGAAGAACGCTGATCGCTGGTCGCTTGACGGCGGAACTTCGCCACCGCTGTGGCGGAGAGGGGGCAGAGCCTCGGCCCCGAGATGCGTTCCAATGCGGTTGCCGTTTCCGTGGCCTCCGTGGCCTCCGTGGCCTCCGTGGTTGCAGTTGCCGTGGCCGTTGTCCGCGTTCGTCCGCGTGCGTCCGCGGCAATTCAACTGCCCTTGCCGTTGCCCATGACCTATCCGCGCGTTTCCGCGAAATCCGCGGCCGCCGTACGGATTTGGCGTTGCGCCTGACTGGCCGAGCGCTACACGGTCTTCTCCGCGGCACGCTTGATCGCGCGCAGCATCACGAGTCGAATGAGCCCACTGAACGGACGGATGAACAGCCAGTAGACACGGAAGCGCAGTCGGCCGGCGGGGTCCACGCAGCGCACGCGCGTCTCGGTGGAGAGCACCGTCTTCTCTCCCACGAGGGGCCGCACGGCGAAATTCCAGGCGGCCTGCGCAGCGCCGGGCTCATTGAACGCCATGAACCCCTGCGGATCGATGTGGCACAGTGCGCCGCGTGCGCCCCAGAAGCGGCCCGCGGTTCCGAGCAGCAGCTCACGCCCCGGTTGTTCGCCGAGAACGATGAAACCGTGGGTCAGGGCGGCCTCGAGGGTTAGCGGCGCGTGCACCGGCGTGCGCGCACGAGCGAGCGCTTCGCGCGGCGCAGTGAGGAACGCCGGCATCCCGCGAAGCGCGAAGAGGGCGCGCACGATCCCGTTCGAGCCGAAGTCAGCGGTGCGGATTGCATCCCACACGCGATCCACCGGTGCGCGGACGATGGTCGTATGCGATTCCACCGCATCGAAGGTCGGAAGGAACTGGTCGATCAGCATCTCGTTGGGCCTTTCACGTCCTCTCCGTCCGAAGCCGCGGTACCACTCGATCCATTAAGCGCCTCGCTGTGCGAGAAGCTAACGCCGACGCGGATCTGGCGCCTCTCGCTGACACGTAGCGATCTTGTGTTGTCCGAGTGTGACCCCCAGCGGAAACAGACGAACAACCAGTGGACGACCAGGCGCGCATCGCATCCCCCACGGCCCGCGGACTCGAGCAGACGGTGCTCGTCGAGACGCCGGAGCATGTCGTCCTGTCGTACTCCGTTGCCGGCGTCGGCTCGCGTGCACTCGCGGCGCTGATCGACTACGCGCTGTGGCTAGTCACCTGGATCATCATCTACAACGTGCTGGCGCCGCTGTTCGCCCGCAACGCGGACGGCGAAGCCGAGTCCGCGCTCGGCATGTGGGTGCTCGGCCTCGTGATCCTGCTCACATTCGGGTCGCTCTTCGGCTACTACGTTCTGTTCGAGGGCCTGCGCGACGGCCAGACACCCGGAAAGCGGTTTCTCAACCTCCGGGTCGTGCAGGATGGCGGGTACTCCGTCTCGTTCGCGGCGTCAGCCGTGCGGAACATCGCGCGCGTCGTGGACATGCAGCCGGGGTTCTTCTACATAGTCGGCATTGTCAGCATCATCGTCTCCCGCTCGGGCAAGCGACTCGGAGACATCCTCGCCGGCACGATGGTCGTGGAAGAGCGTGCGATCCCGCTGCTGGCGACCTCGGGAGTCGAGGCGGAGGGAGCCGGGACGGCGCGGCCCGTCGCGTTGCTTACCGAGGACGAGTACGCGCTGCTCGACCGCTTCATGGCACGACGACAGGCGCTCGACCCGGATCGCCGGCGCCTCTTCGTGGATCAACTTGTCCAGCGGTTCGCCAGTCGGCTCGGAGACGACGGCACGCCCGCTGGAAAGCTCGTGCGGCTGTACGAGCGTGAGCGCGCCGCGCGCGCCGCAGGAGCCTCCGCCCGCAGTGACACCGGCGCGCGACGGGAACAGCACGCGCTTATCGCATCGGGAACGGCACGCTGGCGAGCCTTCGCCGATCGCCTCCGGCGCGTTCGCGAAACCGGGCTCGCGAAGCTGTCAGAAGAAGAAGTGAGCGCATTCGTCGCCGAGTATCGTGAGCTATCCACCGATCTCGCGCGGTTGCAGACGGCATCGCGCGGACGCGACGTGGACGCCGTGTTCTACCTCAGCCGCATCGTGGCCGGTGCGCACAACCTCGTTTACCGTCAGCGCCGGGTGACGGGGGCGTCCGCCTGGAATTACGTGTCGCGCACCATCCCGCGCGAGCTGCGCCGCTCCACCGCCGTTCTCCTGCTAGCTGCTGCAATCCTCTTCCTCCCTGCCGGCATCGCCTACAGGACGCTGCACGACCATCCCGAGCGGGCGCGCGAGCTCATGTCGCCGGGAATGATCGATCGCGTCGAGAACGCGACCGAGCGCGCGCGCGAAGGAACCGGCTACATCGACATTCCCGAGGCGCAGCGGCCCGTCGCCGCGAGCGGGATCATCGCGAACAACGTCTACATCACCTACGGCGTGTTCGCGCTCGGCATCACGGCAGGCATAGGAACCGTGTTCGTCCTGCTCATGAATGGCATCGCACTCGGCGGCTTCGCCGGACTCTACGCGAGCACTGGTCAGGGCGCGCAGCTCCTCGCCTTCGTCGCGCCGCACGGCATCCTCGAGCTCAGCGCGGTGGCGATCGCCGGAGGGGCGGGACTTCACTTGGCGACCGCGATCCTCCTGCCTGGCGCGCTGACGCGCAGGGAGGCGCTCCTGATGCGCGGGCGGCGGGCGATCACTCTCGTTGCATGCGCCACGCTGATGCTGCTCGTCGCGGGCGCGATCGAGGGCCTCATCTCGCCCCGGACATGGCCGCTCGAGTGGAAGCTTTGGGTCTCCGCGGCGACCGGCGTGCTCTTCGTGCTCTACGCGACCCTCGGACGCCGTCCCGACCCAGCCAACGAGGAGCGCGTCAGAGCCTAGAGTGAGGCGCGCGCCTTGATCTCGAGGTAGCGGTTGATCACCACCGCGGTCATCACCTGCGGCGACGTATCGATGACATCGATGCCTGTCTGTCGCATGGCTCGCAGCGCCTCGTCGCGCGTCATCACGAGCTCCTCGGCAGCCGCGCTGCGATAGAGCGCCGTCGACTCCGCCGCGGCGGGCGGCAGCGCCGCAGCGAGCAGCTCGTCGTTGCGGAGTGCGACGACCAGCGGCAGGTGGCGCGCCGCGGCTCGGGCGGTGTGCGCGATGAGCGCGGCCGACGCGCGCCGATCGATGACGTCCGTGAAGATGACGAGCAGCGACCGCTTCCGATGCCGAGCACTGAGTGTGCGAAACGCGCCAGCATAATCCGGCTCCACGAGCCGCGCCTGCGCCGGAACGAGCGCATCACGAATCGGAGGCAGCGCCGCACGCCCGCGGATCGGCGGTACGAACGCGCGTACCTCATCATCGAAGATCATGAGCCCCACGCGGTCTCCACCGCTTGCGGCGACATCGGCAAGCGACAATGCCGAGGCGAGGACGTGCTCGAATCGCGGAAGCACGCCGGCCTGCTGCGTCATCATGCGGCCGGCGTCCACGAGGATCATCACCGTCTGTCCCTGTTCCACGGCGTACTCGCGCGTGATGAGCGTCCGTCGCTTCGCCGTCGCCTTCCAGTCGATGTGCCGTGGATCGTCGCCGACGCTGTAGGCCCGCAGGCTCGCGAAGCTCGTTCCCTCGCCACGAAGTCGGACGCTGCGAATACCGACATCGCGGAGGCGGTGCTGGAGCGCGAGCAGGCGAAAGCGGCGTATCCCGGCGATGGATGGACTGACGAGGATCGAGTCGTCCATCGGAAATGCGACCGACCGCTCGACGAGCCCCAGTCGTCCAC
>JANPKQ010000108.1:0-26853 GCA_031426115.1 Gemmatimonadaceae bacterium
GTCTTGCCGGTGCCGCCCTTTCCCGCGATGGCAATGCGCATGTCGTGTCCCCACGCCCGTGAAGAGAGATGGTGGTCAGTGCGAGTGCGGCTGGGAGCGCGCGCGACAATCCGCGGCACCACCCTCACTCGTGTGACAGTCGCACTCCGGATCGCTGCACTCACCATGGCCCTGGCTCAGCATCGGCGCGAACTCCGCCGCGAACCGGCGCGCGGCTTCGCGCCGACCTGGTTCGGAAAGACGATACTCGCCGCCCCGCGACGCGTCCAGCACGACATCGCCGCGCGCGATGAGCCGGTCCAGTGTTCGCGACACGATCGACTTCTCGATGCTCGCGAAGCGAACGATGCCATCGAGCGTCGCGACGCCGCCGAACCCCTCTCCCTCGAACCAGTAGAGCAATTCGAGCAGCTCATCCTCGCGAGCGATCTCGCGCCCTGCGTCACCGCCTCCGTCACCGTTGCTCATAGCAGTGCCTCGATGTGTTCAATGGCTCGATCCACCGCGGCTTCGACCGCTGGCGAGAGGTCGAGCGTCAGCTCATTCACCGACGCGGGCTCGCAGCCGACGAGATAGATCTCGGCGGGAAGGGGACCGAGCGCCCCCGCGACCTCCAGCGCACGCGACGGCACCGTCGTGTGCATGTCGATCTCCCGCGTCGGGCGCACCCCGTCAACGATCAGGGTGTAGACCGATCCAGGCGCACCACCGCGCGTCGCCGCATCGACGATGATGAGGCGATCGAACGGCGACTGGAGCTCCTGGGCCAGCCGAATGCCGCCCGTCCCGACGTCGAGGAGCTCGACGGACGCGGAGGCGACGCCGCGATGAGCGAGGCGGCGAATGACCTCGACGCCGAATCCGTCGTCGCCGCGGAGGACGTTGCCGAAGCCGGCGATGAGCGTGCGCGTCATCGCGTTGCCGCTGTGCCGACGACCACTTCGACGGCACCGGCATTCACGCGCACCGGGAGCACGCGCAGGAGCTCGTCGCGGGCCGCGTCGGGACGGTCGATCCGGTGGCCGGTCCGAAGGTCGTACCGGCATCCGTGCCAGCTGCACAGCAGCTCTGTTCCCGCGAGCGTGCTGAAGTCGAGGGGCAGCGGGCCGTCTCCACAGGCGTTGTGCACGGCGAAGAACTCTTCCCCTGCCCGCGCCACGAGAATGTGCGTGTCTTCCAGCATGACGCTCCGCATCGACCCATCGGACAGGTCGTCCGCTCGACACACTTCGCGATATACGGGGCGCCGTGCGCGCTGCAGCGCTTCCCGCGGGAGGAACATCGAGTCCGCCGGGACGGAGCGGAGGCTGCCATCGTTCCGCACCTCGAGCTCCTGGAAGCCGAGCAGTCCAGCTCGCAGGGCTTCCTCGACGTCGCGGCGCACCGCGTCGTATTCCGGTCCGCCCGGCGCTGGCGCCCCGTGAAGCTCGACCGTCACGACTCCGCCCAGCACACCGACCAGCTCGACATCCACGCCGTGAGCATGAAGATGTCCGCGCACGGCGTCGAGCGCCTCCTCGGCCAGCGTCCGTCGATCGACCGCGAGCAGGTCGTAGGACATCATCAGGAGCCTGATCGCCGGATCGGCCGTCAGCCGGTTGACGAATGCCTCGCCGGCCATTGACTGGATCGCGCCCATGAGGCGGGTGAGTGCGGCGCGGTGCACGAGGTCGATGCGCTCGAGGAGCGCGGTTGCGGTTTCACCGACCGCGGGATCCGGGTGCGCGGCAAGGATCGCAATGAGTCGCTCGGCGTCGGCCAGCAGGTCACTGGTCTGCTGCTCGACGGAAATCGCGGGATCGGTCGTGGCGATGTCAGCCGACTCCCCCTGCATTGCGCTCACCGGGTGACTCCCGATGTCGCTGAACCCCGCCAGTTGCCGCCGAGTGGGGTGAGCGGAAGTGTCCGTCCGAAGGCCTCGTCAGTCGCGAGGCGCATCACGAGATCGCGAGCTCTCGGGTAGGCTGCCGCGACGGCAGGGCTGAACTCGTCGCCGAACCCGTGCTCGAGTGGCTCGACCTCCACGACATATGTCTCGGCGGGCAGCGCCCCCATCCACGCGGTGACGATGAGCGTGTTGTCGAGAAGGATGACGCCGGTGACCGCATCGACCACGCAACGCTGAATCTCCTCGTCAGATGGGAGCGCACGATCCCATCGATAGGCGCTGATCGTTCCCGGCGGACGACCGTCTTCACGCGCGATCGCCGTGGCGAAGACGGCCCGCGTGATCGGTACGCTCCGCGCTTCATCGAGGAGCCATTGGCCGACCGCGACCGGGCCGTAGCACAGGTCCTCGACAAGCAGCGCGGGCGGCCGCGCCTCCGGCTCGAGCTCATCGCTCATCACGATGCCGACCGAGTGATCCCGCAGATTGCGATAGCCCACGCCGCCGATGACGACACGAGGAGCGGCCGTGGGAGCGCGAGCATCGGGCATCGCGGGATCGCTGGCTTTCACTCGTCGAGCCCACACGCGCACGTATTGACCTCGCGCGTGATCAAACCCGCCTCCGACTGAATGTGCGTGGTGCACGGCATGCACGGATCGAAGCTTCGGATCGCCCGCAGGATGTCGATGCCGCGGAAGTCCTTGGGGTCGGTGGACTCCTCGAGCAGCGGGGTGTTCATCACGGCCTCCTCGTACGGTCCCGGCTGCCCCCACCGATCGGTCGGGGAGGCATTCCATGTCGAGGGAGTGACGATCTGGTAGTTCGACACGGCGCCGCGATCGAGAACGAGATGGTGCGTCAGGTATCCACGCCCCGCGCCCCAGAATCCGACGCCGACCTGCTCGCCGCGCTTCGGGATCTCGAACTTCGTCGACGTCTTCGTGTCCCCGTCCTTGAGCCGCTCCATCGCGGCGGTCCAGGTATTGAGCGCGATGAGCGACGTCCAGCCGATGCAATAGGCGCGGGCGCGATTGCGCTCGAACGCATTCCACACGTCGGGTACGTGCCACTCAATGTCCGTCTCGGGCAGCTTGCCGCGCGGCAGGCGCATCTTCAGCGAGTGTCCGGTGGATTCGATGTATGGATTGTCGGGCATCTTTTGCGCGACCGCCGTGTTCCAGAGTCTCGCGTAGCAGCCCGCTTCCATCGCGAGCCGATCCCAGCGCGGCGTCGTGTCCCAAGTGTACTTGTCCTTCCAGCTCTGGGCGCCCGGCTTCGGCTTCGTGACCTTGTTCCACGGATGGTAGGGCGACAACGGGTGACCGGCGGGATCCCCCGGAAAGTGCTGCTGCTGGCCGTCGCCCGTCCACGGCTCATAGTACGAGTGCTCGATGAACTCCTCGAGCCCCATGTTGATCGTCTGGAGATCGGTGGTCACGAGCTTGCCGTCCACAATCGCGCCGGGCGTCATCCAGCGGCGGTTACCCCAGACGTTGGCGTTCTTGTAGGTGGTATCGTACGAGTTCGGGTCATCGAAGATGCCGGTGTCGATCATGTTCGCGCGCCGTGCACCGACTTCCATGTAGCGAGGGTCTGCCTCGTAGAAGAAGTCCGTGATGTCGTCCCAGATGCCCGCCATCTTCTTCGCGTAGTCGAAGAACTGGCTCATCCGGACGAACATCTCGTTCATCACCGTCAGGTTGATCGTCGAGCTCATCCCGCCGGGAACGATCGTCTGCGGATGCGGATACTTGCCGCAGATGAGCACATACGCCTCGCGCGCGACGCGCGTCATGTGCAGCGCCTCGAGATAGAGGCTTCCGCTGAGGGGATTGAGATCGACCATCAGGTCGTGAATCGTCCGGAACCCATGCACATCCGTGTGACGCGCCTCGGTGACCTTCGCGCGCTCGATGAGGCCCGGATTCGTGCCCTTGACGATGACCTCCGAGAAGTCGGGCCCCGCGAGCAGATGCAGATGGAGGGGGTTGTCGTACAGGAACTCCAGCGACAGCGCAAGATTTCGAATGAGCACTCCGAGCGGAGGCGGCTGGCACCCGATGGCCATCTCGATGGCATGCGCCGAACAGGTCGAGTGAACTCCCCCGCACACACCGCAGGCGCGGCTCGTGATATAGATCGCGTCGCGAGGGTCGCGGCCTATCATGATGACCTCGTATCCGCGGAAGAGCGTCGCCACCGACCGCGCCTCGAGGACCTTCCGCTCCTTGATGTCCGCCACGGTGTGAAATGCGAGTGCGCCCGCGACCCGCGTGACGGGATCGAAATCGACGTCCTTGATGTGACCGTTTCGCTTCACGAGCTCCATCACGCGGTCGTGCGGGAGCTGCTTCGGGACGCCGGGCGGACCCGAGGTCGCAGTCGAGTAGGGATTCGCCGCCCCATCCTTCAGGAAGGCCTTGCCCTGGGCGTCGAAATCAACCGGAAGATTCTTGAAGCACATGGGGAGTCGGGTCCGGAGAGCGAATGTCGGGTTTCGTTGGCACCATCGGGAATCGGAGATCGTGATCGGTGCGGATACCCGATCCCGACCCCCGTTTACCGGAGCTTGAACACGGTGGCGACGCGCCCGATGTGGCGGTCGGCCGCCTGAAGGCCGGTAAGCAGCTGCACGAGCGCACCGTTTATCGTCGTCAGCCGGTCGGGAAGCGGCTGGGTATGGCCGGCGACTGCCTCGAGCCCGTCGGCGATCGCGGCGACGCTGCGCCGCGCCTGGAGGAGCGCCCAGGCGATGGCGATCAGATATCCGGCGAGCGCGACGACGACGAGCGCGACGGTAATGAGCGTCAGGGTCAGCAGCATGGGGAGGTCCTCATTCGGCGCGCTGGGCCAGCACGGTGGCGGCGGTGTCGAGCTTCGTCACGATGCCACCAGCGGCGCCGAGCATTGACCCGGCGACAGAGATGGTCGCGTCGAGCGCGGGGATGTACTGGGTGTTGCCGGCAATTCCGGCGGCTGCCTTCAACGTCTCGGCCGTATACCACCGGATCGACCGCGCGACGATCCACGTGCGGTGGAGCAGGTAGACCGAGAGCGGCACGAAGACGACGAGAGTCAGGATCAACCCGATCCACCAGATCGTGTAGACCGCATCGGGCATCAGTCGCTCGGAATTCATCGGGGCTCCTGCCTGGAAACGGCGGCAATGACGCCGCCGAGATTGTTGTCCACCGCGACGAGCCCGTCGCGCACCGAGGTGAGCGTCGTGTTCAGCCGCGTGACCTGCGGTGCGATGGCGCCCGTCTGGACCTCGATGGCGCGGACGCCGAGGCGGATCTTCGAGAGGAAGCTCGCCTTCGCGCCGTACCCCTTTTCCTCGCCGCCAATCGATTCGAGCGTCTCCGTGATCGCGAACAGGAAAAGCGCGAGCGCAATGAACAGCGCGGCGGCGGCGACCACGGACAGCAGCATGAGGAGCGTGAACGGATTCATCGGGCCCACCGCTGGCCGAGGACACACGCCGGACATCCCGGACAGTCGGCAGCGTGCGCCTCCACGGCCGCCGTGGCACCGGCAATGCCCGCCGCAGAGGCCAGGATCTGGTCCGCGGCGGCGTTCGTCTTCTGGAGCAGGGCGAGATGGATCGTGTTGTTCGCGATGCGCTGGCCGACGTTCCAGATCAGCGAAACACCGGCCTTGATGTCGCGCGCCGTCCGCAGGATCAGCGTCAGCAGCACGGCAACCACGGCGACGACGACGACGAACACGACGAGTGAAAGCGTCCAGATCGTGCGGACGGCGTCCGCGGACGGTTCGAGCATGATGGCCTCCATGTCAGCGTGCGCCCGCGTGCGACTCGAGCGCAGCAGCCAGCGCTCCGCCCGTTCGCTCGATGTGCTGCACCGTTGTGAGCAGCTCGGCGCCTACTTCGTTGGTCGTCTCGAGCGCCCAGATCGGCATCGTGCTCTCCCGGATTCGCTCCGCCGCCCGCAGTGCTCGCAGCGCTTCCGCATGAATCCCGCGCGCGGTACGCCAGATCACGATGAGCAGTACTGCCGCAATTATGATCACGAGCGTCGCAACGCCCATCCACAAGCGCCACGCCGCCCAGAGCTCCGCGTCCGTCATTCGCGTCCCTCCGTCACACTGTCGTCGTTGTAGTCGCTTGGCTTCCCGGGACGGTTCCCGCCCCACAAGCGCTGTTCCTCGCCCCGATGCCTGCCCGGTGCCCGCGCACCCCAGTGCTGCCACTTCTGGTAGAAGAATTCCATCGCCTTGAGGCCGACACTCTGGCCCGGCACATTCGCCCAGCCGCTCGGCACTGCGTTCTCCCGATCCCAACGAGTCTCACGGTTCGCGTGGCGGTTGCTGAGACGTCGAAGACGACGGATGACGCCGCCGACACCGCGTGACATCGTGGTCGAGATGATGCCTCCCGGTGGTGCCTTGTAGAACGGCGAGAACTTGTCGGGGAAGCCGGGCATCGTGCACGCGATGCACACGCCGCCGGCTTCCATGCATCCACCCATGTGGTTGATCGCGCCACGCTTCATGATGTTGCAGTTCACCACCGGGCCCCAGCAGCCAATCTCGACGAGACACTCGTGGCCGCCGTACTCGTGGGCGAAGAGCCCCTCCTCGTAATAGCCGGCGCGATTGCAGCCGCGGTGCACGGTCTCGCCGAAAAGCCATGACGGACGCCCGAGCTCATCGAACGCCGGGAGGGGACCCAGCCCCTGGAGGAAGAGGAGGATCGCGAACACCGTCTCGGTGAAGTTGTCGCCCTGCGGCGCGCACCCCGGGATGTTGATCACCGGCAATCCGAACGCGCTGCGATAATCCTTTCCGAGAAAATCCATGAGGCTCATGGAATTCGTCGGATTGCCCTCGGCCGATGGAATTCCGCCCCACGTCGCGCAGGTGCCGATGGCGATCGTCGCCGCGGCACCCGGGGCGAGGCGGCGCAGCCATTCCGACGTCGGAACCATGCGCGACCCACCGCCCTCCGCCTCTCCCGACATGAGCTCCGAGCCCATGGCTGACCAGTAGCCGCCGGTGCGCGCCGCGATGCGCTCATCGGCGATCGAGCCTTCGTACACGACGACGTAGGGGTCGCCGAGCGTGCCGGCGTAGGCATCCTTGAACGGCTTCATGAACTCGGCGCCTGCCTCGACGGAGAGCACCGGATGGTGCAGCAGCACCTTCGGCATCGCCGGGACCGTCCCGAGGAGCAGTCCCTCGATACCGGGATTCGTGGCGCCCGCGACGGCGATCGTGCATCCGTCACAGCTCATCCCCGCCATCCAGAAAACGTGAACGGTCTTGAGCGGGCCGAGGGGAAGCCGTTGCCGCTTCTCTTCCGGCCGCGTCTCGGGAATCGAGGGCTGCCCGCCGCGAATCTTGTCACCGACTGCTGTTGCCATAATGCGCTCCTCCCGTGGTTCGCTTCAGCAGATACGCGGCAGCGGATCGCCGACGAGCATGTCCAGCACGCGCGACCCGCCGATGCCCGTTCGCAGCAGCACCATCCCGACCGGGTCCGACAGAACCGTTCCAACGATCGCCGCATCTGCGCCGTGGGGATGACTCCGCAGTGCGGCCAGTGCCGCATCGGCTTCCTCGGGAGGCACGATGGCGACAAGCTTGCCCTCGTTGGCGATGTGCAGCGGGTCGAGGCCGAGGATCTCGCACGCGCCGCGGACGGCGACGCGGACGGGGACTCGCTCCTCGACGACCGCGATCCCGACCTTCGCTCGCTGCGCGATCTCGTTCAGTGTCGTTCCAACGCCCCCGCGCGTCGGATCCTTGATCGTCCGGGTATTCGGTGCCGCCGCGAGGAGCGCCGCGACGAGGCCGTGCAGCGGCGCAGTGTCGCTCTCGATCTCCGCCTCGAGCTCCAGTGCCTCACGCGCGAGCATCACCGCCATTCCGTGGTCGCCGATGTAGCCGCTCACGAGCACCACATCGCCGGGGCGCACTGTGTCGATGGAGAGTCGAACGCCCTCAGCGACGAGGCCGATGCCAGTCGTGTTCACGAAGATCTGATCCGCCTTTCCGCGATGCACCACCTTGGTGTCGCCCGTGACGATCGGGACGCCCGCCGCGGCCGCCGCAGCCGCCATCGAGTCGACGACCCGGCGGAGCACGTCCATGTCGAGGCCCTCCTCGAGAATGAGGCCGACCGACAGGCCGATCGGACGCGCGCCCGTGACGGCGAGGTCGTTGATGGTGCCGTGTACCGCGAGCTTGCCGATGTCACCCCCGGGAAAGAAGAGCGGACTCACGACATACGAGTCGGTGGTCATGGCAATGCGTGACGTGCCGCTTGCCGCCAGCAGGGCAGCGTCGGCGGCGCCGTCGAGCAACGGGTTGTGAAACGCGGGCAGGATCACCGACTCGATGAGCGCATGGCTCGCCTTCCCGCCGCTGCCATGGCTCAGGGTGACGTGCGCATCCCGCAGGCGCGGCGCATCCTCCCGGACGACCCGCGCGCGCTCCATCCGTCCGAGCTGCGTCGGGAGCGAGGTCTCGATGCGGGAGGTCATGCGCGCAACCCCGGAGGCATCCATCTCATGTGTTCGCGGCCGCCGGCTGCAAGGCCGCGCCCTGACGCATGAGCGAATACCGGCCGTAGTTGTAGTACGCCGCGCACGCCCCCTCGGGCGATACCATGCATGAGCCGATCGGCGTCTCCGGCGTGCAGGCCGCGCCGAAGACGCGGCACTGCCACGGCTTGATGACGCCCTTGAGCACCTCGCCGCACTGGCACGCCTTGGGGTCCGTGACCCGGACATTCGGGACGGTGTGGCGAACCTCGGCGTCAAACGCAGCGAACTCCGGCCGGAGGGCGAGCGCGCTCTGCGAGATGAACCCGAGACCACGCCACTCGAAGAAGGGACGCAGCATCATGGTCTCCGAAAGCATCTCCAGCGCCCGACGGTTTCCGCCATCGCGGACGACCCGTGCATACTGATTCTCGATCCGTGGCTTCCCGTCGATGAGCTGCCGGAGGATCATCACGACGCTCTGGAGAATGTCCGCCGGCTCGAAACCGGCGACGACGAGCGGCAACCCGTAGTCGCGCGCGATGAACGTGAATGGTGCGAGCCCGATGATCGTGCTGACGTGGCCCGGGCCGATGAATCCGTCGAGCTGCATCCCGGGCGAGTCGAGAATCGCCTTGATCGCGGGGATGATCGTGACGTGGTTGCAGAAGACGGAGAAGTTCCGGAGCCCTTCGTCCCGCGCGCGAAGCAGTGTTGCCGCCGTGGACGGCGCGGTCGTCTCGAAGCCGACGGCGAAGAACACCACCTCGCGATGTGGATTGTTCCGCGCGAGTGTCAGTGCATCGAGGGGTGAGTAGATGAAACGGACGTCGGCGCCATCGGCCTTCGCATCGAGCAGGCTTCCGGTGGAGCTGGGCACGCGCATCATGTCGCCATAGGTCGCGAAGATGACACCCGGGGTGCGGGCGATCGCGATGGCGTCGTCGATGCGACCCATCGGGATGACACACACCGGGCACCCCGGGCCGTGGACCAGCTCGACGTTCTCCGGCAGCAGGTCCTGAAGCCCATGCTTGTAGATCGCGTGGGTGTGTCCTCCGCACACCTCCATGAGCTTCACGCGGCGTCCGTGCGCGAGACGCGCGATCTCCTCGCTGAGGCGGGCGACCCCCTCCGGTGTCCGGTACTCATCCACGAAGCGCATCAGTTCGCCATGCCTTCGGGCTGCCCGACGGAACCCGCTGCGAGCACCTCGTGCACGAGCGCGAGGAGCAGATGCCAGACCGTCGCGTGGCCCTCCTGGATGCGCGGGACGAACTCGCGCCGCGCGACGAAGCAGAAATCGGCCTTGCCATCGCGGAGCAGGGAGCCGCCGTCGTAGCCACTGAACGCGATCGCCAGCATCCCCCGCCGCCGCGCCTCGGCGAGCGCCTCCACGACGTTCGGCGAGTTTCCACTTGTCGAGATCCCAAGCGCGATGTCGGTGCGCGCACCGAGGGCCACGATCTGCCGGGAGAACGCGTGCTCGAGGCCAACGTCATTTCCGACGGCGGTCACCGTGGCGCTGTCGGCGGACAGCGACAGCGCGGGAAGCGATCGCCAACCGTCGATCGGCGGAGTCATGCAGTCCGACACAGCATCATCGGCGTCGGTCGCGCTGCCCCCATTGCCGAAGGCGAGCAGCTTCCCACCCTTGCCAAACCGCTCGGCCATGGCGTGCGCGGCGCGCTCGAGCTGCTCCTCGTACTCATCGAGGAGCTCGACTCGCAGCGCGATGACGTCGGCGCACTTTTCGATCGTCGATTGGCGCACGGCGGCGAGCAGCGCGCCATGCATCGGCTCGTCGCTCGGCGTCGAGGCATGAAGAAACGGGTACAGCGCCCGCGTGAAATCGTGCGGCGTCTCGCTCATGTGTCCTCCAGGCGCGCGATCGCAAAGCCGAGGTGCACGAGCAGCGCATCGCCGACACCTGCGTCGACGAGGTCGAGCGCCACGGTCGCGGTGCCGCTGTCGAAGGCCACGGTTGCGGTCCGCGTCACGGCGTCGACGGCGAGCACCCGGCCGGCGACGGCCTCGTCCCCGCAGAGATGGCACGTGGCAGAGGAGGCATCGCACTCCATCGCCGGTTGATGCGGAGCCGTCATGCCGTCACCGTTCCATGCCCGAGAAAGACGTGTACCAGCTCCCACAGGACGTGATAGAGCATCTCGTGCGTCTCCTGCACGACGAGGGCGTCGCCCGACGGGACGGCGAAGTGATAGTCGGCGTCGGGTGCGCCGAGCGTTTCGATGGTCGAACCGCCGGTCAGCGCAAGGACGAGGAGCCCACGCTCCCGTGCGCGCGTGACCAGATCGGTCTCCACCCGATCCGGGCGTCCCGCACACAGCAGCAGCAGAATGTCGCCGTCGCGGCCCAGGGCATCGAGCGCCGCGGGGCCATGCAGCGCGAGGGCGGGAAGCGCCCGCTTGCCGACGATCACCGGATGCAGGAACTCCACGACGACATGCGCTGCGTCGCTCGCCTGCGCACCGCGTCCGTAGGCGAGCAGGCGTGCGCCCGCCCGGAAGCGAGTACCCATGGCCTGACACGCGCGCGCCACGGCATCGGCGTTGTCGGTGAAGAATCGCTCGCTCGCGTCGTTCGACGCGGCGACGCGTGCCGCAGCACCGGTTACGAGCGTCGTGTTCATTCGATCCGGCTCTGTTCGATGAGCTTCATCTCCTCGGCGAAGTCGGAGCCGAGCTGCGTCAGGAACTCCGTGGTCCGCCGCGCTTCGTCCTCATCGATCCTGCTCAGCGCAAAACCGACGTGAATCAGCACCCAGTCGCCGATCTCGAGGCCGTCCGGGATGAGCAGCCCAACGTTGATCGCCCGGCGCACACCGGAGATCTCCGCCCTGGCGAGATGCCTGGTCGGGTCGAGGAACTCGACGATCTGCCCGGGCACGCCTAGGCACATGGGACCTCCTCGTCCAGCGCTCGCGCTGCGACATAGGCCTGGCCGAGGGAGAGGCCGCCATCATTGCACGGGACGTGGCGCGGGCCCAGCACCCGGAAGCCGTGCGCGGACAGCGCATCGCTCGCGAGGGTCAGGAGCATCGCGTTCATGAAGACGCCCCCCGTGAGCGCAACGATCTCGATACCCGTCGCCGCGCGCACTCGCAGGCAGCCCGCGACGATGAGATCGCGCAGCGCGACGTGAAAGCGGCCTGCAATGCTCGCCACCGCGAGGCCGCGGCGCCGGTCGTCGGCGACTCCGCGAATGATGTCGGCGGCATTCACGGTCCACGGCGCATCGCCGGTGATGGAGGCGCCGTAGCTGTCTCCGCCGCGCGGCCGTGCCACCGCTTCGACGGCCATCGCCGCGTCACCCTCGAAGCGCGAGACCTGGCGCAGGTCGAGAATGGAGGCGACCGCATCGAAGAGGCGCCCGACGCTCGACGTTCGCGGCTGCGGCGTCGGGCGCGACAGCAGCTGCTGAACGAAGCTCCATTCGGACCCGTGGACACCGTCAGGCGGCAGGGCTTCCATGCCGCACGCAGCGAGGTGGGCAGCCGCCGAGCGCCAGGGTCGGCGTGCGCACGCGTCGCCGCCCGGAAGGGGCACGTATGCCAGGTGTCCACACCGTTCGAAGCCGGCGCCATCCACGACCAGGAACTCCCCGCCCCAGATTGCCCCGTCGGTGCCGAGACCGGCGCCGTCGAATGCGACCCCGATCACGGGGCCGACGACGGCGTGCTCGGCCACGCAGGCCGCGACGTGTGCGTGATGGTGCTGTACCGCCACGCGATGCTCGATGCCACGCTGCTGTGCCAGGGCGTGAGCAGCGTGCGTCGAGGCGTAGTCAGGGTGAAGGTCGTGCGCGATGGCGCTCGGAGACACGCGCGCCGCGCGCAGCAGTCCGCTCACGGCATCATCCATTGCACGGCGCGCGTCGAGGGTGCCAAGATCGCCGACGTGCGCCGAGAGGGTCGCGTACGAACCGCTCGCGAGGCACACCGTGTTCTTGAGGTGTCCGCCCACGGCGAGCACCGGGCGACTCGCCGGGCGCGCGAGCCTCATCGCGCGCGGAGCGTAGCCTCGCGACCGGCGCACGATCCGCGTGTCGCCCGCCGCGATGCGCACGACACTGTCATCGCTTCGGGCAGCGATCGGGCGGTCGTGCACGAGGAACAGGTCGGCGACCGCGGCGAGCGTCGCGAAGGCAGTGTCCTCGTCGATCGCCACGGGCTCGCCGCTCAGGTTGCCGCTCGTCATCACGAGCGGGCGATCCAGCCTGGCGAGCACCAGGTGGTGCAGCGGCGTCGATGGCAGCATCACGCCGAGCAGTTCCCCGCCGGGCGCAACCGCGTCGGCAACGGCCGCGTCATCGCGGCGCGCGAGCAGGACGATCGGCCGTTCCGGGGACTCGAGCAGCGTACGCTCCGCCGCCGACAGACGGCACAGCGCCGCTGCATCATCCGCGGTGCGCACCATCAGCGCGAGCGGCTTTGCTTCGCGCCCCTTGCGGGTGCGCAGCCGAGCTACCGCCGCGGGGTCAGTGGCATCGCAGGCGAGCTGGTAGCCGCCGAGCGCCTTGAGCGCGACGATGTATCCAGCGCGAAGGGCGGAGATTGCGGATTCGAGGGCGTCCACCCCCACGCGCGGCGCGACATCCGCTGGATCGGTCACTGCCCGAAGTGTTGGCCCACAGGCCCAGCACGCAATCGCCTCGGCGTGAAAACGGCGGTCGGTGGGGTCGTCGTACTCGCGCCTGCAGTCTGCGCACAGCGGAAACCCGGCCATCGTCGTCCGCTCACGGTCGTACGGGGTATCGCGCACGATCGTGAAACGCGGCCCGCAGTCGGTGCACGTAATGAACGGATGCCCGAAGCGTCGATTGCGCGGATCGAGCAGCTCGGCGAGGCACGGCTCGCATGTCGCGACATCGGGCGCCACGAGCGCCGGCTTCCCCTGGCGTCCCTCCGTTCCCGTCGCTGCGATGGAAAACCCATCGTACGATCGCGGCGAGGCCGCGACGACATGGATGCGGGCGATCGCGGCGAGCGGAGGTGGGCTGAGCGCGAGGCTGCGGCAGAACGCATCGACGCCCGCTCCGTCACCCTCGACGTCGATGAGCACGCCGGACGCATCGTTGCGCACCGATCCACACAGGGCGTTGGCCGCGGCCAGCCGGTGGACCCAGGGCCGGAACCCCACGCCCTGCACCACTCCCTCGACCGCGATCAGACGGCGCTCCATCATCCCCGAGCCACCTCCTCCCGAACGCTCCAAGCGGACCGCACGTCCTCACCACTATCGAGGCTAGCCTCCCGGGACGCGCACCGCAAATCCGCTTCGGTTCACCGAAGCGGATCGTCAGCGAGCCGCGTCGTCCGGCGTGTCGACTTCTGCAAGGAGTTGACGCAGCCGGCTCAGGAGCTTCAACCCGGATGCTGTCACGACATAGCAGGCCTGCGGGCGCTCATTCGTCTGGTGGCGATCGATGAGCCCGGTCGCCACCAGCGCGTGGAGTGTCTCCGCCAGCGTCGAGCTGCTCATGCCCGGAAGCGCCTCCGCCACATCGTGGTAGCGAGCCTCCCCGCGGCTCCGAATCGCGTTCATCACGGCAAGCGAGTACCGGCGCCGGATGATGCGGAGCAGATCCTCCACGCCGCAGTAGCACGTCGAGGCGCTGGCAGCACCCGGGTGGCTGCAGCCGCACGGCGGCAGCTCGCGAATCCCACTCTCGGCTGGTCCGGAACCCATGGTTGAACGTCGCCCCCGCTGCAGTTCCGGGCAAGGCGATAACCGGTCTGCCGCGATACTTACGCCCCTTCTCGACGCTCGGCACATTGGTTCCGTCGTGACCGCCCCGCTCACCTCCTCCTCCGCGATGATCGCCACGCACGCTCGACGCCACCTCCGTACGGTGCTTGGCGCGGTCGGACTGGCGGCGATCAGCGCATGTGCTGGAGGCGCGGCCGATCGTTCCGACGGGGTGCTCGTTGCCGCGATCAGCGACCCGGGTCACCTCAACCCGGCGATCACGACCAACGGCGGGGTCCATACCGCGGCGAGCCTTCTCTACGACGGCCTGTTGAGCCTCGACGACGCGATGCAGCCGAGCCCCGCGCTCGCCGAGCGGTGGGAGGTGGAAGACGGCGGTGCCCGATACCGTTTCCACCTTCGTCGCGGTGTTCGCTGGCATGACGGGCAACCGTTCACGGCTGCCGATGTCGAATTCACCTTCAATGAGGTCCTGCTGGAGTTCCACGCGCGCACGAGGGCGTCGATGGGGCCTGCGCTGGAGAGCGTGAAGGCGCTTGACGACTCGACCGTCGAGTTTCGGTTCCGACGTCCATACGCGCCACTCCTTCAGCAGCTCGATGTTGACGAAGCGCCGATCCTCCCCAGGCACCTGTTCGTCGGCAGCGACCCTCTTCGAAATCCCGCGAACATCGCTCCCGTCGGGACGGGCCCGTACCGCTTCGCAGCCTACCAGGGGGGCCGGGAGATCCGCTATTCCGCGAACCGCGATTATTTCGGCAAGGCTCCCGCGCTCGACGGCATCGTCATGCGCATCATTCCGGATCCGGCGACGCAGGTCGTCGCGCTCGAGTCTGGCGAAGTGGACTGGCTGTTCTCCGTGCCCGGGCCGGAGCGTGCGCGGCTGGAGAAAAACCCCGGCGTGCGACTGATCCAGACGGCCCTGAGTCCGGGGGGGAGCAACTGCATCACGACGCTGGGCTTCAATCTCGATCGCCCCAGCTTCCAGGACGTTCGCGTGCGGCGCGGGATAGCCCACGCGATCGATCGAGACCAGTTCGTCGAGCGGGTGGCGTTCGGAGCCGGTCGCGCGGCCGACGCACCGATCACGTCGCGGATCGCTTTCGCGCACGCAACCGGTCTTCCAGTCCCCGCCTGGGACACGGTGCGCGCGGGACAACTTCTCGATAGCGCCGGATGGCGGCGGGCGACCGGGGGCGTGCGCGTTGCGAAAGGCGTCGCGGGTGTTGCCGATGGCACTCCTTTCATCATCGGCTTCTCGGTGCTGCCATCGCAGGCCAACTATGGGGATCTGCTGCGCGCCCAGCTGCGCGCGGCAGGCATCGACGTGCGCGTCGAAGCCCTGGAGCAGGCCGTCTTCTCCCAGACCGTATTCACATCGCGCAACTTCGACACGGCGATCGGCGCCTACTGCAACGGCACCGATCCGGAGATCGGCGTGCGGCGGATGCTCGTCTCATCGAACATTGCGCCGGTGCCCTTCTCGAACATGGCAGGCTATCGTAACGCGGCGGTGGACAGCCTGTTCGAGCGCGCTGCCACTGCACTGGATGTCGGCGAGCGGGGCCGGTTCTATCGCGCGATGCAGGAGATCGTCGTCCGCGACCAGCCGTATGTCTGGCTGGTGGAGACGCTGTCGACACGTGCGCACACGACGCGGTGCCGCGGCTTCGCGGCCTCATCCCACTTCGCCGCGACGGCAACATGCGCATCGCGACGGCGGTGATTTCGCGTTGAGCGCGACTCCGCTGTCGTGAGCCGCAGATTCGTCCTGCGGCGGCTGCTCCAGGTCATTCCGACTGCGGCCGGCATTCTGCTCGTGAGCTTCCTGCTGATCCATCTCGCGCCCGGGGATCCGGTCGTCGCGCTCGCGGGTGATCATGGCGATCCCGCGTACTATGCCGAGATGCGGCACCGGTTCGGCCTCGATCGTTCGCTGCCCGCACAGCTGGCGACGTACGCGCTGCGTGTCGTCCAGGGAGATCTTGGTTTCTCATACGTCCAGGGCCGACGCGCCGCGGACGTCATCATCGAGCGCATGCCGGCAACACTGCTGCTGACCGGAACCGCGCTGGTGATTGCCGTCATTATTGCCGTCCCACTTGGTGCCCTTGCCGGGCAACGGCCCCACGGTGCGCGCGATACTGGCATCAGCGCACTGGCGCTTGGTCTTTACTCGGCGCCTGTCTTCTGGGTAGGCCAGGTCGCAATTCTCGTCGTGGCCCTCTGGCTTGGCGTTGCGCCGGTGCAGGGAATGACCAATGCCGGAAGCGATGCCGCCGGATTGCCAAGGGCGTTCGACGTCCTGCGCCACCTCGCTCTGCCTGCACTCGTGCTGGCGTCGCAGGAGATCGCCGTGCTCGTGCGGCTCACGCGAAGCGGCGTCATCGACGAGATGACGCGCGACCACGTGCGCGCGGCCCGCGCAAAGGGCATCGGGGAGCGGATGGTGCTCCTCCGCCACGCGCTTCCACGTGCGGTGCTTCCGGTCGTCACGGTCATCGGCGCACGCGCCGGTCACCTTTCCGCCGGCGCGGCGATCGTCGAGATCGTCTTCGGCTGGCCCGGTGCCGGCCGACTCCTTCTCAGCTCGCTCCAGGCGCGCGACACGCCTGTGCTGCTGGGCCTGTTTCTCGTCATCGCGTTCGCGGTCATTCTCGCGAATCTCGTGACGGACCTGGCGTACGCTGCGATCGATCCCCGTGTTCGCCTCGGATGAGCGCGCCCCGGCCGGCGCGCCGGCGCGTCGCGTCGAGCGCGCAGAGCGTTCGAGCTGGCGCGCCGTCGTAGCTATCCCGAGCGGCAGGATCGGCATCGCCCTCACCGGACTGACGCTGGCGATCGCGGTGCTCGCTCCGCTGCTCGCACCCGCCGATCCGTTCGCGCTCGGCGCTGTCTCGCTGTCACCGCCCTCGTGGGCGAACCTCATGGGCACCGACGCCATCGGGCGCGATCTCCTCAGTGGAGTGCTGTATGGAGCGCGGACCTCCCTCCTCATGGCCAGCGCCGTTACCGTGGTTGCGTTCGCCTGTGGTGCGACGGTCGGCATGGCTGCCGGATACAGCGGCGGAGCCATCGACGACTTGCTGATGCGGATGACCGAGCTGTTTCAGGTTCTCCCGCGGTTCTTCCTCGTCGTCGTCACGATCGCCCTGTTCGGACCAGGCGCGGACCGCGTCGTCCTCGTGCTCGGCCTCACCTCGTGGCCAGTGATCGCGCGGGTGATGCGCGGCGAGGTGCTCGCGATGCGGGAGCTCGACTTCGTCATCGCGGCGAGAGCTATCGGCGCGCCCGGATCGCGAATCGTGTGGCGCGAGCTGCTGCCGAACGCACTTCCCAGCGCGGCCGTGCTGCTGGGACTCCTCTTCGGCCAGATCCTGCTGGTCGAGGCGAGCCTCGGTTTCATCGGGCTGGGTGATCCGAATGCGCTGAGCTGGGGGTTGCTCGCCGGACAGGCTCAGGGTTTCCTCCGCGTGGCCTGGTGGCTCTCCCTGTTCCCGGGTCTGGCGATCGCGATCGCCGTGCTCGGGGTCAACCTGCTCGCCGATGCATGGGCCAGCGTTCTGGGAGGCCGGGCGGTTCACGCGACGCCGGCTGGTGGCGCGAAGGGGTGGGAAGGCACTATGTAGCAGGTCCGGCCGAACGGCCCCTGTCCCGTTCATGCAGTCACCCTCCACTTTCCCCTCAGATGCGATACCACTCTCTGCTTGCGCTGGCGCTTCTCGCGACCACCGCAGCAACGCTGAACGCGCAAGGACTACGGCGAGCCGCGCCGAGCAGTCAGGCGACGACGGAAGTCTCGCTCACCTTCGTTGACAGCGCCGCCCGCGCGGCCTCGCAGCCAGCGAAGATCCGGATCGACTACGGACAGCCCCATCTCCGTGGCCGGGCGCTGTTGACCGACAGCCTCGTGCCGTACGACAAGGCGTGGCGGACCGGCGCGAACGGTGCCACGACGCTCACCACCGACGTGGACCTGGTCGTTGGCGGCGCGACGGTCCCCAAGGGCAAGTACGTGCTGCAGACGATGCCGTCCCGGACTGGGTGGAAGCTCCTCATTCAGAAGGACATGGGTCAGACGCCGATGATGGCTGCAATGACCTACGATCCCGCGAACGACATCGCGCGCGTTGACCTGCGTCAGACCCCCGTCACCGCACCGCTCGAAAGCCTGACGATGTGGTTGATCCCGTCCAACCAGCCTGGACCGCCAAAGGGAGAGCTCCGCCTCGCGTGGGGCACCATTGCGCTGGCCACGGAGTGGTCGGTGAAGTAAGCCACCTCGGCGACTGCTGAGGTGCCCCGAATCCGGGAGGGGGATCGACCATCGATCTCGCTCCCGGGTTCTGCATCAGCGCAATGGTGAAATCGCAAGGCCCGCGGCCGGGCGTCCCACCGCGCGGGCCTCTCCAGGGAGGCTCGCGCTGGCACGGCGCCTGCCAATTATTCCGTCCCCAGCGTTCTGTCCGCGAGCGTGCGCCGCCTCGGCGCGCTCGCGCACATCTGCCTTCCGGTTCCGCGCCAATCCTGGCCAGCGGATCCGTAAGTCCGTTCTGGGACGACTCCAACTGAGGGCTCGCATGGCTCCTGCACCCACTCGGTACCCGTCGCTCGAGAAGACCCTCACGGGGATCACGGGATTCGATGGCATCACGAAGGGGGGGCTCCCGCGGCATCGCACAACGCTGCTCATGGGAACGCCGGGTGCGGGCAAGACGCTCTTCGCACTCGAAACGCTGGTCAACGGTGCCCGCCAATGGGGCGACGCCGGCATCTTCATCGCGTTCGAGGAGAATGCGGAACAGATCATCGAGAACGCCGGCACCTTCGGGTGGGACCTGCCCGCGCTCGAGCGCGACAAGCTGTTCTTTCTCGATGCGAAGCTCCCATCCACCGTCGTCAGCTCGGGCGACTTCGACCTGACGGGAATTCTCGCCGCGATCTCGGCCAAGGCGGGCGAGATGCAATGCAAGCGCATCGTGTTCGATGGGCTCGACGTACTCCTCAACCTGCTGAACGATCCGGTGGCCGAGCGGCGGGAAGTCTACCGCCTTCACGAATGGCTGCTCGAATCGGGAACCACGGGCATCATCACCGCGAAGTCGGAAGGCGGTGAAGGCGTCCTCGCGGAGCGATACGCCTTCATGCAGTTCATGGTGGACTGCGTGGTCTCGCTGCACCACCGCCTCGTCGATCGCGTGTCGCTGCGGGGGCTCCGGGTGCTCAAGTACCGCGGCTCGGCGTTCTCCGAAAACGAGTTTCCGCTCGTCATTTCCCCGACAGGAATCGAGATCGCCACCTTCGGAACCTCCGAGATGGCACACGAGGTCTCCACCGAACGAATCTCGACCGGTATCGAGCGCCTCGACACGATGCTGGGGGGCGGCTACTACCGCGTATCCAGCGTGCTCGTGACGGGCGCTCCCGGAACGGCAAAGACGACGCTTGCCGGGTCGTTCGCATCCGCCGCCTGCGAGCGTGGGGAGGTTGCCCTGTACGTGAGCTTCGACGAAGCCGCCGACCAGATCGTCCGGAACCTCGCGTCCGTCGGACTCGACCTCCAGAAGCACCGTGACTCGGGCCTGCTGCAGATGTATTCGATTCGCACGGAGGTCATGAGCGCCGAGGCGCACTTCATCGAGCTGAAGCGCCTCATCTGCGAGTTCAAGCCGACCTGCATGGTGCTCGACCCGATCTCGGCGCTGGCGAAGACCGGAGGCCACGTGGCGGCAGTCCATGCGTCGCTGCGCCTGCTGGATTACGCGAAGGCGCAGGGCATCACGGTGTTCTGCAACAGCCTCGTGTCGGATTCGGACGGACTCGCCGAGGGTACGATGACGCAGATTTCGACCATCGCGGACACGTGGATCCATCTCGCGTATGTCGTGCTCGGCGGCGAGCGAAACCGGACGCTGACAATCGTCAAGTCGCGCGGGACGAAGCATTCCAACCAGGTTCGCGAGCTCGTCCTGAGCAACGAGGGCATCACGCTGGCCGACGTCTACTCCGCCGGCGGTGAAGTGTTGATGGGGACCGCGCGGTGGGAGAAGGAAGCCGAGGTGAGAAAGGAAGAGCGCCACCGCCGGGCGAAGAGCGAGCGAGCCCGCCGCGAGCTCGAGCTCGCCGAGGCCGAAGTGAGCGCCCGCATCGCCTTGCTTCAGCGCGAGCTGGAGGCACGTCGCTCCGAGCTCTCCCTCCTCGAAGATGCGGACGCGTCACACGAGCAGGGCCTCGGGACGACCCATGAGAACATGCTGCGCCTGCGCGGCGGCGTCGCCGATGCCGCATCGACCCATCCGAACGCCAAGGCCAAGCCCGCTACCCGGAATCGGGCGACGTGACGACGGAGCGCGACCCTCGGCCAGCGACAGTCGCGGCTGACGGCGCGGACGTCCTGTCCCTCCGCCTCTATGTGGCCGGAGATGGTCCGAACTCGGTCGAGGCACGAGCCAACCTGGCCGCGATCCTCGAGAACAATCCTGCGACGCGCTACCAGCTCGAGGTCATCGACTTCCTGCGCGAGCCGCAACGCGCAATGATGGACGGCGTCATCGTCACACCGACGCTCGTGCGAGTGACACCACCGCCGGCGCGGAAGGTCATCGGCACGCTCCGGGAGACAGTTACGGTGCTCGCCGCGCTGGGCATCACGGCAGGATCACGTGGCTGAGATCGAAGCCGCAGGCGCCGTCAGACCTCTGATTGACGAGGAGGAGCTCGAAGGCCTGCGACGACGGCTCATGGAGGCCGAGAGCACGCTGCAGGCCATCATCTCCGGCCAGGTTGACGCAGTCGCGGCTCCGGTCACCGCCGCACCGGTGCTCCTGCAACATGCGCAGGATGCGCTGCGCCGCTCCGAAGAGCGCTATCGCGACCTCGTCGCACGAACTCCGGCAATCGTCTGCGAGCTCGCGCCGGACGGAACGACGCAGTACGTCAACGCGATGGTGACTCCGCTGCTCGGCTATCGACCATCCGAGCTGCTGGGCCGGATGTGGTGGGCCATGCTGTGCCCGGCCCGGGACGCCGCCAACGTCGCCGGGCTCACGAGGCGGTTCATCCAGGGAAGCGTCACCGATCTCGAGCTCACTGTCGTCACTCGAGAAGGCGAGGGGAAGACGCTTTTGTGGAACTCCACCAACCGCTTCGCGTCGGATGGGTCGCTCGAGGCAGTCGTCGCGTTCGGGGTAGACGTCAGCGAGCGGAAGCGCGCCGCGGAGGGCGCGCACCGTCTGGCGGTCGAGCAGGCTGCGCGGGCCGAAGCGGAGATCGCGGAGAATCGTGCCGCACTGCTCGCCGAGGCGAGCCGGGTGCTCGGGTCCTCCCTCGACTGCGAAACGACGCTCGCGAGCGTCGCCGGCCTCGTCGTGCCGACATTCGGCGACTGGTGCGCGGTGGACATGCTTGCCGAAGATGGCACGCAACGCCGGATCGCCGTCCGCCACCGCGATCCGGAGAAGGTTCGATGGGCGGAAGAGCTTCATCGCCGGTACCCTCCCGATCCGGCTGCGCCCCATGGAGTGCAGGCAGTGCTGCGAACCGGCGTCTCCGAGTTCTATCCCGAGACCACCGAGATCATCGCGGCCGGCGCACGCGACGAGCAGCATCTCAATGAGCTCAAGCAAATCGGATTGCAGTCGGTGATCATCGTTCCACTGGCGAGTCGGGGTCGCGTCATGGGCGCGATCACGCTCGCGTCAGCCGAATCGGGCCGCCGGTACGACGACAGCGACCTTCGCGTCGCCGAAGACCTTGCGCAACGCGTCGCCGTCGCGGTCGAGCACGCGCGCCTGTACCAGGAGGCGAGCGCGGCTCGGGCCGAAGCCGAGGATGCCAACATGGCGAAATCGCAGTTCCTCGCCAGCATGAGCCACGAGCTGCGTACGCCGCTCAACGCCATCGCCGGCTACGTCCAGCTGCTCGAGGAGGGGATCTCGGGCCCAGTGAATGACAAGCAGCTCGAGTACCTGCGGCGGACGCGGCGGAGCCAGGAGCACCTGCTCGGACTCATCAACGACGTCCTCAACTTCGCGAAGCTCGAAGCCGGCAAGGTGCAGTTCGAGCTGGCCGAGATCCCGTTGCGCGAGACGCTCGCCGAAGTCGATGACCTCATCTCACCCCAGGTCGGATCGAAGGGGCTCGGCTACGAGAACAAGGGATGCCTGACGACGATCATCGTGCGCGCCGATCGCGAGAAGCTGCGTCAGATCCTGCTGAACCTCATGTCGAACGCCGTGAAGTTCACCCCGGCCGGCGGACGGATCACGGTCGAATGCGGTGTGCTCGGTGGGAGCGCGTCGATCACCGTGCGGGACACGGGCATCGGGATTCCCGCCGACAAGGTCGAGGCCGTGTTCGAGCCCTTCGTCCAGGTGGGCAAGCACCTCAATCGCGAGGGCACGGGCCTCGGCCTCTCCATCAGCCGCGAGCTCGCTCGCGCGATGCAGGGTGACCTCGTCGCGACGAGCACGGTCGGCAAGGGCTCGGCGTTCACGGTAACTGTTCCGAGGGTCGTTCCGGCTCCCTCGTGAGCCGGTGGAGCGTCCTATCTCCGCCCGGCCCCGGGGTATGAACTACCGGCACGATGGGTACGTGGTGTCGGCACCGGCGATGGCGGGACGGTCGCGACGGTTGGCGATCGCCGTCATCACGTCGTGCAGGAAGCGGCCGAGCTTTGCGGAGTGGTCGTAGTCCACGTATTGGGGTTCGTCCGTTGGCTGGTGGTAGTCGATGGAGTAGCCGAACGAGAAGTAGGTGACCGGGATGTCGTACCGGACGTAGCTCACCTGGTCGCTGCGGCAGAACCGGTTGAGCGGATTGGCGGGCACATCCCAGCTCCGGTCGATGGCCATCGGCTCCCCGCTGATCGCGTTCACCGAGTCGATGATGTCGCCGAACTCCCGCGAGAGTCGGCGTGAGCCGAGCGTCTGCACGGAGTTCGGGCCGCCGAACTTCACGTCGGTGACGCGTCCCTTGCCGACCATGTCCATGTTGTGCGCGGCCACGATCGAGTCGCGCGGAATGGTGGGATGATCCACGAACCAGCGCGATCCGAGGAGCCCTGCTTCCTCGCCCTGGTGGGAGATGAAGACGATGGAGCGCGCCGGCTTCTCGGTGGAGAAGCGTTCGGCGATCTCCAGCATCACGACGGTGCCGGAACCATCGTCATCGGCGCCGTTCATGATCGAGTCGCGACGCGGCGGACGAATCGATCGCGCCCACGCGAGCAGCGAGTCGATGCGGCGGCGCTCGTCAGCGTTCGGCACGCGGACGGCGTCGTTCGCGCCCTGCGGGCGCATGACGCGATTGAAGGCTCGGACCGAGTCGTGATCGACGCCGGTCGCGTTGGTGCCGACGTGATCGTTGTGTGCGCCGATGAGGACGAACTGTGTCGCCCGCCGCGGATCGGAACCGCGAAGAATGGCGATGACGTTCCGGCCCGGCGTGCGCGAGATCTGCCAGTCGAAGCTCCAGCGGCCGCTCACCGGCTGGCCCGGCGTGCCGACAGCGAGGCCCTCGAGCGGACTCGGGAAGAGTCGCGTTGCCGCCGCCGCGCTGATGGAGGCCGCCGCCGGCGCACTCGCCGGCGATGGCGCCGGCTGCATCATCATTCGGGTGGCGAATGCCGTGCTGACCGTGTTGCGGGGCACGGAGTCGAGCGACGCGACGAGCAGCGCGGCGACGCCAGCGGCGGCTGCACGATTGTCGCGCACCGCGGCGAAGTTCGCCGGCGCACTTCCGCGCCCGCCACCGCGTCCGCCGCCTACACCAGCGCCTGCACCGCCCGCTCCGCGTCCGCCCGTCGAATCCGGGCGGGGCGGCGTACGCGGCGCGAGGAACACGGCGACCTTTCCGCGGAAGACGGCAGGATCGAGCGCGACGGTCGTGTCACCCCAGCGGCCGGCGAACACTGTGGCGGCGTCCTGGAGGTCCACGCGCGACGCGAACATCGCATTGGCCGCGGGCGCGATGGGGATCCAGTCGGACCTCGGCACCAGCGTCGCTCCGCCGGCGATGAGGCGCGACGCGGTGCTGTCGAAGCGCGCGGGCCCGTAGGGCAGCTCCTGGAAGTACGTGCCGTTGTCGCCGCCGGGCGCGAGGCCCAGACGCGCGAACTCCCGCGCGATGTACTCGGTCCCGCGGTAGTTGCCGGGCTCGCCGACCCGCCGCCCCGACATCGAGTCATCCGCGAGCTGGTACAGCCGCGTGCGGAGATCGTTCGCGGTGATCGCGAGCTCCGTCGCGCGTGGCGCCCATTTCGCCGGACCCTCGTCGGGCCAGACGGTGCGGTTGCCGCCAGCCGATGGCGCCGACGGGGTCGTGTTCGCGGTCAATCCGGCGCCGCCACAGGCGGCAAGGATGATGATGAGACAGACGCTGCGGTGCACGGCGGAGTACCTCGGGCCGGAGACGATCGGGGAGCGCGTGCGCGGAGCATGACACCGGAGCGCGCGCCACGAGTATGCCCTGAGGTAACGGGCGCGGGCAAGCGAACGTTGCCCGCGGATCCGGTCAGCGCTGCGGCTCGCCGAAGGCCCTCCGCAGTGCAGCCGCGCCGCCGACCACCGGCAGGCGGATCGATGTCCCATCGAGGTCCACCGTGAGGGTCGTCCCGGGCTCGGGCCAGAGCGTGAAGTCGCGGTCGCTCGAGAAGATCATCAGGCCGATACGCTTGCCGGCAGGAATGATCTGGTCGTCAGGCTGGAGCGCGAAGGTCATCGGGTAGAAGCGCCCCGGCACCAGCGGCTCGCCCCGCGTCAGCGACCGATAGTTCTGCGGATCGGCCCATCCTCGCGTGATGACTGCGCCGGTGCGCGTCCCATCCACCGCGGGCCCACCGGCGACCAGCGCTTCCGGCCACGGCAGCGCGACGAGCCACACGGAGAGGTTTGCCGCAGCCTTGCTCGAGGAGACCCGAATGCGGATCCGCGCCGTACCGGACAGGTGCACGTCGTCGCGGAGGAACGGGGTCGCGTACAGAAGCCGGTGCGGGCTTTTCTCGGCGGCGGCCAGCGCCGCGCCACTGTATGTCACATCGTCATCGAGGTTCTCGGTGCGCTGTGACTCTCGCTCGACCAGCGTCAGGCCGCCAACCTCTCTGCCGCCGGGCAGCAGGTGCAGGGTGACGTCAACCGCCGCCGGGTTCGGGTAGTCCGCATACGGCGTCGGCTGCCGCCGGTCGGCATCCTCGCGGACGATCCATGCCTTCGGATCATTCTCGACGCCGTTGGGAACGCCGTGGAGATACCGCGTGAACCAGCGATTCATCATCTCCATCGGCGGGGCGCCACCGTGCCCGCCCTGATGGAAGAAGACCTGCGCCGGAACCTTTCGTGCCTTCAGCGCCTCGTAGATGCGCACGCTGTGTTCGGGCACGACGTTCCAGTCGTTGAATGCATGCGCCATCAGCGTCGCCGCCTTGACGTTCGCGACCTTGGGCAGGTAGTCGCGCCCCTCCCAGAACGTGTTGTAGTCACCCGACGCCCGGTCGCGTCCCGCCGCCATCTCGCCGTCGCGGACGGTGCGCGCGCAATACTCGCGGCGCTCCGGCCGGCCGCTGTTGATGAAATCGTAGAGGAAGTCGATGTCCTCGCCGAGCCATCCGCCCGGATGACGAATGAGCCCATTGGAGCGGTAGTAGTGGTAGTACGACGTATTCGGCGCGATGGGGATGATCGCTTCGAGCCCCTGCACGCCGGTCGTCGCCGCGGCGAGGGGAAGCGTTCCGTTGTACGACGTTCCCGTCATGCCAACCTTCCCGGTGGACCACGCCGCCGACACGGTATCGCTGCCGTCGATCGTCGTGAAGCCACGCGCGCGGCCGTTGAGCCAGTCGATGACCGCCTTCGGCGCGAGCGATTCGTTGGCTCCGCCGACCGTCGGGCATCCCTGCGACAGCCCCGTTCCGGGCGACTCGGAATGCACCACCGCAAACCCTCGCGGCACCCAGCTCATGACCTGCGAATTGGAGATTCTCGGGCGCGTGCTGACAAAGGCGATGGCGGGCTGCGACGTCCGCGGCGGCGGCTGGGCACCAACCTCCTGCTTCACGTTCCAGAGGAACTCCTGCGGTCCCGACGTGCCGGCGAAGTACGGGCTCGACTCATAGACCACGGGCACCTTCAATCCTTCAGTCTGGGTTTGCCGCGGACGCGTTACATCGACGTGCATGCGATCGCGTTTGCCGTCGCCATCGGAATCAAACGTTGTCTCCACCCACAGTTCCTGCCGGATCCATTGAGTGGAATCCGCGAAGCCGGGAACGACCTGTGCCTGGCCGTTGGCGAACACCGGCACGATGCGCTGGGAGGGGCGCGTGTCCTGGGCGCGGGCGGGAAGGGCGGCGGCCGCGGATGCGATGGCCACGACGGCGAATACAGTGCCGCGGTAGATCGTCGGGAGCCCGAGCTGATGCGTCATCCGATCTGAAGGGATACGGGGGTCGGCTGGGTCGCCGAATGTCGTGTCAGAACGAACAAGCATACGAGCCCGGCGGGATGATGTCACGGGCGCGCGATGTCAGTCACCCGAGCCAGCTCCTTGGGGGCGATAGCCGGGAGGGATAGCCGCTGCCGCTGACGAACTGATTTCGCCGCGCTGACACGGCAGGCAACAGCAACGGCTGTATGGGCCGCGGACGCACGCGGACACGTGCAACTGCAAACTGCGGCCGCGGACGCACGCGGACTGACGCGGACACGTGCAACTGCAAACTGCGGCCGCGGAC
>JANPKQ010000109.1:0-15379 GCA_031426115.1 Gemmatimonadaceae bacterium
TGCACGCCGCCAACGAGGTGACGCGCCGCGGTCGCGAGGTGCTCGCGCTGCTCTGCCGCGAGCTCGCGGCGCGCGGCGTCGTGCTGCTCGAGGCCGACACGGACGGCGTGTACTTCGCGGTGCCGCCCGAATGGACCGAGGCCGACGAGCGCACCCTCGTCGCCCAGGTCGCGGCACTGCTGCCGCCGCTGGTGCAGCTCGAGCTCGAGGGCCGCTACCGCGCGATGCTGTCGCACGAGCCGAAAAACTACGCGCTGCTTGGCTACGACGGCACGCTGGTGTTGAAGGGGGTCGCATTCCGATCGAGCCGCGCCGAGCCGTTCGGCGAAGTGTTTCTGCGGCGCGCGATTCGTTCATTGCTCGTCGGCGACATCGCGGGAGTCCGGGAGATCTATCTGGCGACGATCACCGCGCTGCGGGCACGGGCGCTGCCGACCTGGGACGTGTCATCGCGTGTCCGGCTCACGAAGTCCCCGGAGAAGTATCTGGCGACACGGAGCGCCCGCCGGGAGCTTCCGTACGAGGCGCTCCTCGCGAGCGGCGCGACCGCGTGGTCGGTCGGGGACCGCGTCCGCGTCTATCGCAAGCGGAATGGCGAGGGTGGCGTCGTTGTCTCGCGCGATGATGACACGCCCGGCAGCGATCCACGCGACTACGACATCGACTACTACGTCCGGCTGCTCCGGGTGACGTATGCCGAGCGGTTCGCGCGCGCGTTCACGTCGGAAGACTTCTCCATCGTGTTCGCGGATGCCGATCAGTACTCGCTCTTCGATCCACCCGTGGATTCCATCCGGTCGGTCCTGACGATGCTGCCGGAGCAGGGGTCGCTCGACGCGTGATCTATCGCGGCGGCGGCGGCGTTCCCGGGGACACCAGTCTCGCCGGCGGTGCGGGACGGTGCCCGGCCCCGATGGCCCCGCCAGTCAGCACGGCCTGCCCCTTTTACGCGCACACCAATTCCGTAGACGGCTGAATCAGTGCGGCAACCGCGGTCGAAGCGCGCCGTAGACCCAAGTGCCTGCCACGGCGCTCGTGAGTACAGCGACGGCGACTCCCACGCCGTTCCCAATGAGGGCGAACAACGGTCCGGGACACGCGCCGACGAGCGCCCACCCAAGTCCGAAGATGGTACCGCCCAACCAGTAGCGCGTGCCGTTGCCCATTTCCTTCGGAGGAATCACGATCGGGGCACCCGAGAGCGACTTGAGTCCAAGGCGCTTGATGAGCTGGAGCGAGAGCGCGGCTGTCACGACGGCCGACCCGATGATGCCGTACAAATGGAACGCCTGAAACCGGAACATCTCCTGAATCCGAAACCAGGAAATGACCTCCGACTTCGTGAGCACGATTCCGAAGAGCATGCCCAGGGCGAGGTAGATCGCGAGGCCCCGGAGGGAAAGCGGCCGCGACCCGTCCGGCGGGTTGCGCTGCGGGGTCACCGTGGGCGGCTGGAGGGGAGCGGGCACGAGCGTGGCATCGGGCATCGAGGCCATTATCCCAACACCAATGGCAGGAGGATCCACGTGCCGAGCAGTCCTCCTGCGAAGAAACCCATGACTGCAACGAGCGAGGGCAACTGCAGATCCGCGAGACCGCTGATCGCATGACCCGACGTGCATCCGCCCGCGTACGCGGTACCGAAGCCGATCAGGAACCCGCCGCCGATGAGCATGACGAGGCCACGCCAGGATGCGAGGGCGCTCCAGGTAAAAAGCTCCCGGGGAACGAGTCCGGTGAAATCCCGCACGCCTAGCGCAGCGAGGCTTTCGCGGGCTGCGGGCGACAGGTCGACGCCAGCACCGTCGGCGAGAAACCCGCCGGCGATCGCGCCGCCCATCAGGATGCCGAGCGCAAAGGCGAGATTCCATCCGCCGGTCTTGCGCCAGTCATATCGAAAGAAGGCCACGCGGCCGGGAATCCCCGCGGCGCAGACATGCCGGAGATTACTCGAGATCCCGAACATCCTGTTGCCGGCGAGCAGCAGCCCGGGCACGAAGAGACCGATCAATGGACCCGCCACGTACCAGGGCCAGGGTTCGGCGAGCACTCGAATATAGCGAAGGTCCATCATTGCCTCAAAAAGCGGCGGCGAGCAGTGAGCGGGATCACGGATGTTGGCGCACTATCAGCGGCGATTCAGCCAGCGAGCAGCTTCCGGCGCGCCTTCATCTCCGCGTCGAGGCGTCCGCACATCACGTCGCAGAGCTGGAACACGCTCTTGTCGGCGAGCGTGTAATGGACGAACA
The DNA here is from genome assembly GCA_031426115.1 of Gemmatimonadaceae bacterium. Classification (GTDB taxonomy): domain Bacteria; phylum Gemmatimonadota; class Gemmatimonadetes; order Gemmatimonadales; family Gemmatimonadaceae; genus JANPKQ01. The sequence goes on from JANPKQ010000109.1 coordinate 2,250, forward strand.
GCCCATTCTTGCGGCGGGCAACGAAGCCGAGCGAGTGCAACAGCTGCAAGTGCTTGGACACGTTGGCCTGCCCCAGGCTCGTCTCCTCGACGAGCTCGGTAACCGTCATCTCGCCCGATCGAAGACAGTTCAGGATCTGGAGCCGCGCCGGCTCCGCGAGCGCTTTGAAGCGCTCAGCGATCAGCACTAGAACATCAGGCGTCAGCGCACGATTACCCACCGAACCCTCCCGCTGAGGAATATAGATTGCTGTAAGGTAATGTAGTTGTTTATCGGTCATGTCGCAACAACGCACACCCGCTGAACGAAGCCGCGGCGGGCGGTATCCCGGCATACAGGAGGAGTCTCATGATTGAACAGACGACACGGTATGGCATGAGCACGACCGTTCCCCTTGCTCCTGACCAGGCAACCGAGCGCGCCCGGCAAGCGCTCGCAGCGGAAGGCTTCGGCATCCTGGCCGAGATCGACATCGCCGCCACGTTGAAGAAGAAGCTCGACGTCGATTTCAGGCCGTATGTCATTCTCGGCGCTTGCAATCCGCCGCTGGCACACAAGGCGCTGCTGGCCGAGCTCGATATCGGCCTGCTCCTGCCTTGCAACGTTGTTGTCTATGCCTCCGACACGCCGGGTCATAGCGTCATCGCCGCCATGGACCCGGTCGAGGCCCTCGCGCTGACCGGGAACGAGAGCATCCGTCCCATCGCGGAGGACGTGAAGCAGCGGTTGCGTCGCGTGCTCGAGGCCGTCGAGCGCACGGATGCCTGATCTGATTACGTCGCAGGCGTGAGTTCAGCGTCGGACTCGCGGTCGACCGGGTTCCCCTGTGCCTGCCATGCGGCGAACCCGCCAGTCATGTTGATGACGTTTGTCAGGCCGTTCGCGCGCAGAACACTCGCGGCGATCGCTGACCGGGCACCACTCTGGCAATGCACGACCACTGGCCTGTCTCGCGGGACCTCGTCGAGACGGTCCTTGAGGTACCCGACCGGGATGTTTTCCACGTCTGGCAGGTGACCGGCTTCCCATTCGGCATGCCCACGCACGTCGATCACGGTGACATCGCCTGCTGACATTCGCTCGGCAAGGGCAGCGACGCCGATCTGGGGAACAGTGTCCAACTGTCGACCGGCCGACGCCCATGCCTCGATCGCTTCGGCGCCGACGTATCCCGCCACACGATCGAGACCGATCATCGCGAGATCGTGGGCGGCCTCGTCGATGCAATGCGTACATGCGTCGTCGACGAGGAGATAGAAGTCCCGATCATGGGGAATGAGCCAGCCTGCCCACGTGCTGAAGCTCTTGTTCAGCGGGATGTTGACCGTTCCAGGGACATGACGCGCCGCGTAGTCGGCCGCGGTCCGCGTATCGACGACGAGTGCACCGCCAGCGAGGAGTCCCTCCAGTCGCGCGTCCGCCAATTGCTCCGGGCGGCGATATCCCCCGAGGATGCGCGGCCCCTCCTTGTTGATTCGCTTCATCTCGGCGAAGTAGCGAGGCGGCTCGGGCTGCCCAGCGAGCACCATTCGCACGAACTCGTTCTCGTCCTCCACCGCCAGCCCCCAGTTGGCAATGCGCTCGTACCCGATCGTCGAGGTCGGCACCGCGCCCAGCGACTTGCCGCACGCTGAGCCCGCGCCGTGCCCCGGCCAGATCTGGAGGTAATCCGGAAGCTGCTTGAAGCGCTGAAGGCTGCGGAAGAGCGTGCGTGCTCCCGCCTCCATCGTGCCCGCGACCTTGGCGGCTTTCTCGAGCAGATCGGGTCGGCCGACATCTCCGACGAAGACGAAATCTCCCGTGACGACACCCATTGCCTTGTCGGTCGCCGGGGTGTCGGTGACCACGAAGCTCAGGTGCTCCGGTGTGTGCCCGGGTGTGTGAAGCACGTCGAACCTGAGGTTCCCGACCATGAACGTATCGCCGTCGTGCAACAGGGTCGCGCCAGCCTCTTCGGCGAACGCGTACTTCCAGTCGGCGTCCCCTTCGTCGGAGAGCAGGAGCTCCGCGCCTGTGCGCTGGGCGAGCTCGCGGCTTCCCGAGACGAAGTCGGCGTGGATGTGCGTTTCCGTCACGCGTGTGATCTTCATCCCCTCTGCCGTCGCCGCGCGGATGTATTCCTCGGCATCGCGGTTGGGGTCGAGGACGATGGCCTCGCCCGTTGCGGCGCACCCAATCAGGTAGCTGGCCTGCGCGAGCTTCGTGTCGTAGAACCGCTTGAGCAGCATGAGATGGCGGGCGTGAGAAGAGTGCCGGATTATCGGGATGTGAGCGACAGGGGTGCGGCGGGGATTTGTTCTATCGCGACTGGGAGAAAGGCATCGCGGTTTCTGTAGAGAATGAAGGCGCCCATGAGAATCAGAAATACAGCGAACGCACGCTTGAGCGCCCTTTGGGACACGAAGCGTACGAGGTAGGTCCCCGCCACAATCCCACCAATGGCGATGGCCGTGAACCCTGCCACGAAGCTCCACGGCACATCGACCTGCCCCAGATATCCGGCAAACCCCGAGATCGAATTCATGGCAATGACCAGGAGGGACGTACCGATCGCCTGCTTCATCGGAATCCGCCCGAGGACCACCAGCGCCGGCACGACGAGAAACCCTCCTCCGATTCCGACGAGCCCAGTGAGAAGGCCCACGCCGATCCCGACGGGGATCAACAGCCCGAGCGCGGTCGGACGCTCGTCTCTCGTCACGAGATCGGAGCCAGGGGGATCGCGTCGCGCGGAACGCAGCATCGACCCCGCGGCAGCCAGCATCACAATCGCCAGCAGGATCAATTGGAACGCACCCGACAGGAGAACCGCCATCCGTGTGCCCGCGAACGATCCGAGCATTGCGATCGCCCCAAAAAGGGCGGCCGTCTTCACGTTCACGTTGCCCATCTTCCAGTGCCCGAGGGCACCCGTGAGGCTCGTCACGCCCACCACGGGAAGGCTCATTGCGATGGAGAGCTTTGGGTCGAAGCCCAGTACGTAAACGAAGATCGGCACGATCAGGATCGACCCGCCCCCGCCCATGAGGCCAAGCGACAGCCCGATCAAAGCGGCGAGAGCGTAACCTGGCGCTTCCATGATCGAGGCAGTAAGGGAACGGACACCGGACACGGTTCGTTTCGGACGCTAACAACACTATACTATTATAGAGTTGTATAGTCAACCGCTGGGTGGAGGATGGACGAACGACGGAGTGGCCGGGGTAATTCCCCGACCACTCCGCCGCCTATTCCATACCGCTGCATGGATCAGAAGGCGACGACGCCCTCCACCATGAAGCCGTTGAACTTCCCGCCGTTGCGAATGTCGAGGACCGGGAAATCCTTGTACTTCTGGGTCACGTACTCGCCCTTGAGCAGGAGGCCCGGGGTGATGAACCAACCCAGTGCGAGCTGGCTGCGGTCGACGCTGATGTCTGTCGCGGCGCCAGCGAGGTCACCGGAGAGCTTGTTGTACTTCGCTGCGACGTAGAGCTGCTCGCCCTTGAGGAAGCGGTAGATCACTTCGCCGGCGTACTGGTTCACGTCGCGGTTGACCGCTTCGGTGCCTGACCGGCCGCTCGCCTTCTCCAGCGTGCCGAACAGCTCGAGGCCATGGTACTTCACGAATGGGTTGATCATGTAGGACTTCACCTTGCTGCCGAAGCCCGGGTTGATCATGCCCGACGACGGGTTCGCGGACTCGGTCGTGGTCGGCGCATCGTTCTCGAGCACCCAGTAGTAGCGGCTGCCGGCACGGTCACCCGAGTACAGCGTGTTGTTGACCGCCTTCGCCTGCTGGAACGTCGAGCCGGTGAGCCGGACGCGCAGGTCCTTGTTCAGCTGCTTGTCGTATCCAAGCTTCGAGATGAAGGCGAGCGAGCGCTTCTCGGGGCTCCTTACGTTGCCGCGGATCTCACCGCCGGTGATCGTGCCCATGGCCAGGTACGGGCCGGCCCGGACCAGCACTTCGCCACCGATCTCGGTCGTGAACGCATCCATGAGCAGGTTGCCGACGAACGCGTTGTAGATCGCGTTGCCGTTGTCAGTACGGCGGTAGTGCGCATCGCCGTAGTTGACCTCGAAGTGGCCGACCTTGACCGTCGTGAAGGCCATCGCCACCTGGAGCGGCAGGAAGTCGATCGGCGACTTGTCGATGAGGAGGTAGCCGTCCTTCACCCACGTCTCGTTGTGGCGGCGCGACGAGAGATAGCTCGTGAGCGCGACACGGATTCCGGGAGCGAGCTGCGCGCCCATGTAGACATTCGCGTTCGCGTTGTTGAAGCCGGCACCGATCTTCGTCAGGCGGTTCTGCTCGACGTTGTTGACGACGCGCGACTGGGCCGTGGTCGAGTGATTCAGGGCCTGCATCTGCTGCGTGAACGCAGCGCCCCAGCTCAGCTTGAAGCCCGCGTACTCGACGGTGTCATCCGCCTTCGGCGTTTCGAACATGTTGATGCCGCGCTGATCGAGCGGGCGGAAGTTCTGGAGCTCGATCCGCGACGCCCAGCCGTGGCTCTTCGGAGCGGTGGTGGTCTCGGGGACCTCGGCTGCGGGCTTCGGCTTCGCCGGTGCGGGAGCCGCGGTGTTCGTGTCGGCCGGCGTCGAGCCGGTCTGCTGGGCCTGCGCCGGGACCGCGATCAGCATCGCGGCTGCCGTCAGCAGGAAGGAATGAGCGGAACGCATGGTGGTGTCTCCGGTAGGTGGTCGGGACCGGCGAGCGCCGGCCCCTGATTTGGATCGTTGCGACGACGGAGTCGCGGGTCAGTTCTTGAGCAGGAGGTCGAAGTTGACCTTGACGAGGTCGCCGACCTTCATGGTGCCCATCATGAGCGACGGCGCCTTGAGGCCCCACGTCGACATGCGGAGCTCGTAGACACCCTTCATGCGGACGCCCGTTGCGCTCTCGGGCGCGAGCTCGGCATCGAACGTGACGGGCTTCGTGACGCCGCCGAGGTTGAGCGTACCGGTGATGGTTGCGCGGGTCTTCCCGGTGGACGGGAGCAGCTCGTAGGTCGCGAGGTCGAAGGTGACGGTCGGGTTCTTGTCCGCCTTCAGTGCCTTGCGCATGTGCTCGTTCATCTGGCCGTTCTTGCAGTCGAGCCCTGCGACGGGAACGCGGAACGACCCGCTGGCGACGGCCTTCTCGCCACCGATGAGCGCGGCGGAAGCGTTGCCACCGACCGTGGCGACATCAGCCTGCATCGTGCCGGCTGTGCACTTGAAGTCGCGAACCGTGGACGTCCCGTCGATCCACAGCTGGCTCTCCGGCTGCATCGTCATTCGGTCGGCGATCATCCATCCGGCAAGGAATGGCGTGGCGCTGAGCGCGGCGATCATGAGCTTTCGTTCGAATGTACGCATCGGAGTTCTCCTTCATCGGTGGGCCTTCCGAGCCGCGCCATTGCGCGATTCGTGACTGTAATCTCGGAGAACGCGGGTTCGCGCTCAGTCAGGCAGCATGTGGAACGTTTGTAGGGAGCGGGGACCGCGAGCGTAGGGGAACGCCCGACACGCGAGGGCCCGTGGAGGGGCTCAGCGATCGCCGGTGACGCAGCGACCGTCAGGACGCGTCGCGGAGTCGAGGGTCAGCACCGTCTTCCCGACCTCGGGGATCGTGCTCTCGATCCGCACGGGCAGCCGGCAGGCGTCGTCGGTGAAGTGGATCCGGATGACGCCTTCGCCCCGATAGTTGTGCGGGTCCTTCACGCGCATCTCGACGAGCACGGTGGCGAACTCGCCGGCCCTCGTCGTGATCGTCTCGCGCGCCAGGATGCGGAGCCCGACGGGGTTTCGCCCGGCGTCGAAATGCCGGCTCACCTCGAAGGTCGTATCGGCCGTCAGCGGCAGCGTCCTGAGGAAGTAAATGAACGACAGCTCATCCAGCGACGCGCTGCTCGGAGACGCTCCGCTGCTGCCGTCCGAGGACTTCCAGCGCTGCGTCTCCGGAAAGACGTCTACGCTTTCCCGGCGTCGTGAAAGCACACGGCGCTCATCCTTCACGAAGCGCAGCGCCGCCATGCGGCCGACGTCGAGCCACGACTGGGTTCGGTCCGCGCCGGTGAACGGGCCGACACCGGCCTTCATCTCCGACTTGAGCACGAGCACTTCCACGCCGCGGAGATCAACCGGTCCGCTGACCGTCATCTCACCCTTGCCCGCGGCCCCGGTGCCCGCGATGCGCACGCTGTAGGCGAGGCGCTCGCCGACGGCGAATGGGAGCTGCGATCCATCCCACCGTGGCCCAACGCCCCGCGGCGCCGCTGCCGCGAGCCCCACGACATCGAGTTGCGCCGCCGCCGTATCGGCCGCAACGCCGAGGAGCACTGCCGCGATCGCGATCGTCCGACGCACCCTGACGACCACACCTACGCCCGCTCGCGAATTCCGCATTCCGCTCCCTGGATGAGTTCACAACCCTTCACGAACGATCGCCGTTCGTGGAATCGCGATCAGCCGGGGAATGCCCGATAAAGCCGGGTGGGATCCGGAGGGGGGCGGTCAGGGAATGCCTTACGCGCTGGCGTCAGGGCTCCGCTCGAGGGCCGTCCAGACTCCGCTCGAGGGCTGACTTTCCAGAAGCCTTGACTGGAAGAGCATGAAGGACGGAAGGGACATGAAGAAGGGCAACAACTCTGCTTTGTGGGCGTGGCGCGAGAGACTCCGCGCCGAGATGCAAACAATGCCGTTGCCCTATCCGCGTCGTTTCCGCGTCATCCGCGGCTGCAGTTGCAGTTGCCATTGCCGTTGCCGTTGTCCGCGTGAGTCCGCGTCGTCCGCGGCTGCAGTTGCCGTTGCGGTTGCAGTTGCAGTTGCAGTTGCAGTTGCAGTTGTCCGCGCGAGCCCGCCTTCGTCCGCGGCTACGCTCTCGTCGTCAGCTCGCCAGCAACCCGAGCCGTAATGCGAGCTGCACATACGCAGCGCGATGCGACAGCCCCATCTTCTCGTGAATGCGCTGCTTGTACGTATCCACAGTCTTGGGACTGATGAAGAGCCGCTCGCCGATCTCCGGAGCCGAGTACCCCTCGGCCACCAGCCGCAGCACATCCCGCTCACGGTCGGTGAGCTTCTCGTACTTCTCCCGCTCGGCCTTTGCCGGATCCTTGCGCGTCAGTCCCTTCGCGAGCACTCGCGCCGCACCGGGCCGCACGAACAGCTCGCCCCGCGCCACGGTCCGGACCGCCTCCACGAGCTCCCGATCCGCGGCACTCTTCACGAGGTATCCCGCGGCACCCGCTTCGAGCACCTGGATGAGGTACTCCTCTTCGGCGTGCATCGTCAGGACGAGCACCTTCGACGTCAGCCCCTTGGCCACGATCTCCTTCGTTGCCGTGCTGCCGTCCATCTGGTCCATGGAGAGATCCATGATGATGACATCAGGCTTCAGTCGCTCGGCGAGCGCGACGGCCTCGATGCCGTTCGAGGCTTCGCCGACGACGAGCATGTCGCGCGCGGTGCCGAGCACCGCCTTGAGCCCCGCCCGCACCACCGCGTGATCGTCAGCCAGCACGATTCGAATGAGATCCCCGCTCACAATGCCACTCCTTGCCCTGAATGCAGTAACCCGGTCGGGACGGTGGCCCGCACGCGTGTCCCCATCCCGGGACCGCTGACGAGGTCGAACACACCGTCCACGAGCGCAACCCGCTCCCGCATTGAGAAGATACCAAGGCCCGTGCCGTCCCGCGTGACAGCCGGCTGGAACCCGGTACCGTCGTCCCTCACCTCGACCGTCGCCGTCTGCTCGTCCATCCGCAACCGGATCTCGACGGTCGTCGGTGCACCGTGCCGGACCGCATTCGTCAGCGCCTCCTGGGCAATGCGGTACAGCACCGACGCACTCGCCCGATCCAGGGGCGGAATCAGGAGCGGAATGTCCACCGCGATGGGGACACCGGCGCGTCGCTCCATGTCGCGCGCGAGATTGCGCAGCGCCGCCGCGAGTCCGAGGTCATCCAGTACCCGTGGATGCACGGTATGAGACATCCCTCGCACCTCCTCCAGCGCGTCAACGACCGCTCCACGCACGACCTCCAGCCGGGCCGCGGTTTCCGGGGGCTGCACATCGCGGATTGCCGTCGCGAGCTGCATGACGACCGCCGAGAGAGTCTGTGCCGTCGAATCGTGCAGATCGCGCGCGAGCCGGGCCCGCTCGTCGTCGCCGGCTCGAATGACTTCCGCGGCGAGGCGGCGCACCCTCGCCCGATCCGCCACGAGCTCATCCAGCAGGAGGTTGATGGCGTCCCCGACCCGACGAACCCGCTCGTCAGCGAGCGGCGATGCACCCACTCGCGCACGCAGGTCGCCCTGGCGCACGCGCTCCGCCGTCGATTGCAGCGTGCGCAACGGTCCAAGCGCGAGCGAAACGAGCACGGTGTTGATCGCAAGGCTGACGGCGAGTGACAGCGCGATGATGGCGAGCATCCCCCGGTCGGTCGGCCCGGAGCCATGCACTACCACGGCCGTCCCGAGCGCCGCGATGACAATGATGGCGTTCGCGCCGATGAGCTTCCCCGTCAGCGGAAAGGCGAGCACCTGCGACACCCACCGCGACATGAGCCCACGCCCGCCCCGCGCCTCACCGTGCCACAATGGAACGAGGGTCGGGGCAGCTCCGGTCACCCTACTTCTCCACGATGAGCGCGGTCACCATGCCGAACATCCCATGCGGCGACTCCGCATGTGGAAGGACGTGGCAGTGGAACGCCCACACACCGGGGTTGTTGCAGTTGACGATCACATCCCACCGCTCGCCTGGCGCGATGTTCAGCGTGTCGCACTTCCACGGTGCAGGCTGCGGCCACCCGTCCTTGTCGATCACCGTCATGTGCATGCCATGCAGGTGCATCGGGTGGATCATCATGCCCTCGTTCATGAAGCGGACACGCACCTTCTGTCCAAGCTTCGCGACGATCGGCTCCGTCGCCGGGAATCCCTTCCCGTTCAACGTGTAGCCGTGCATTCCATCGTTCAGGATCATCACGTAGTCCACATCGACCTTCTCGATTGCCCGCGGCTGCCGCGGCTCGACGATGAAGGCGCCGAGGAGGCCGAGGCCCACCTGCTTCGCGGCGTTGTGATGCGAGTGGTACATGTGCGAGCCCGAGTTCGGCACGGTGAACTCGTAGGTGTACGACGCGCCCGGCTTCACTGGCGGCTGGGTGATGAACGGGACACCGTCCTGGTCGTTCGGCAGCTCGAGTCCGTGGTAGTGGATCGCCGTGGACTCCGGCAGATCGTTCTTCAGGTTGACGCGGACCCGGTCGCCCTGGCGCACGCGGATCTGCGGGCCGGGGATCTGGCCGTTGTACGCCCACGCTTCGACACTGCGGCCGGGCTCCACTTCCCACTGGACCTTCGACGCAGTGAGCTCGAAGACCTTGACGTTCTTGTCAATGCGCGGGGCGAGCACCTGGTTCCCTTTTCCAGCGGTCTTCGCGGGAAACGCCTTGATCCCTGCCTCGTGCATGCGATCCATGTCCTCGGACGCGGCTGCCGGAGTCGCGGCGACCGGGTTCGGCGCCATCGTGCCGCCGCTGTGATCGCTGTCGCGCGGGGACTGGACGGTCTGCGCCTGAGAATCCTCGGGTTTGCACGCGGCAAGGCCGCCAACCGCGAGCGCAGTCGCCGCCGAGTTTCGCAGGAACGCCCGGCGTGAGCCCGCCGCGTTGAGCAGCGATGTGATCTCGTCGGGAAGCCTTCTATTGATGGACACGCTATGGGCCTCGGAGCTGGTGGGGTCGATTCTTCCGTGCTCACCAACCTAGCCCAGCAGGACCCGCGTTCATGTCGGGGGAGGCTCGGAATCTTCCTCCGGGATTCCCTATCTGCCGTGTAGGGGAATCACTGACAGCTCAGCCCTGCGCCGTCGCGGGAATGGTGAAGTAGAAGGTGCTTCCCTTCCCGACCTCGCTCTCCGCCCAGATCCGACCCCCGTGGGCGTCAATGATCCCCTTGGCGATGCTCAGACCCAGCCCGGACCCGCGCACGCTCGCCCGCTGGTCGGCCTGCCAGAACCGATCGAAGACGCGCGGCATATGGTCGGGCGAGATGCCGCACCCGGAATCGGCAACCGAGAACCGCACCTCATCGCCGTTGTCCACGACCTCGAGCCGCACCGTGCCGCCGCGATTCGTGAACTTGAGCGCGTTTGCGATCATGTTCGCGAGCACTTGAACGATTCGCTGCTCATCGACCATGATCGGTCGCACCGTGTCGGGAGTGGTGACTTCGAGCTCGATCTCCCGCTCCTCCGCCACGTGCCCGTAGGCGACCGCGCTCTTCGCCGCGATGATGACGGGATCGCGCCGCTGCTTCTGCACCGAGAGCTTTCCGGATTCGATGCTCGCGATGTCGAGCAGGTCGGCCACCAGCCGCTGCATCCACTCGGCTGCCTCCTCGATCGTGGAGCCGATCTCGAGGGTCGTCGTGCGATCGAGCTGATGATCGCCGGCGAGGCGTGCGCCGCACATGGCGATGACGCTCAGCGGATTCCTGAGATCGTGCGAGACGACACCGAGGATCTCGTTCCGGAGGTGCGTTGCCCGCTGGGCGGCGGCGTAGAGTCGGGCGTTGTCCACGGCCGTAGCGACCCGGCGCGCGAGCTCATCGGCGAGCTGCACGTCGTCGGGTGTATAGCGTCGCGTCGCATCATCGAGCGCGAGGCCGATCGTGCCGAACAGGCGGCCGCGGGCGATCATCGGCACAGCGATGTACGACGTCGGTGCGAGCTCGCGCCAGAGCGCGAGATGCACCTCGCCCTGCGCCCAGCTCGCGAGGATCTCGGGCGTCACCTCGCGGGTGTATTGCGGCTTCAGCGTCTCGCGCGCCGTCAGCGACGAGTGCGGCTTCGACCAGTCGAGCAGAATGTCGCAGAGATGGCGCGCGAGATCCTCCTTGCCCGCGTCGCGATGCACGACGTCGAGCCGGCGCATCACGTCATTCTCATCGACGACATCGATGATCGCGAAGGCAGCCATCCGCGGCACGACGAGCCGCGCGATCGACCGCAGCGTTCCCTCGTAGTCGAGCGAGCTATCGAGCACCATGCTCGCGTCGGCGAGGAATCGCGCGCGCTGCTCGGCATCCTGCGCACGGGCCTGGGCGACCTCGGCCATCGTCCGCGCACGCTCGGCGTGCGCGAGCAGGCGCTCGCGCTCTGCCTCCGCCTCCACCTGTGCCGTCGTGTCCCGGAGCACCGCCGTGAAATACCGCTTGCCGGCGACTTCGATCTTCGAGATGGCCGCCTCGGCGGGAAAGATCTCGCCGTTCTTGCGCCGCCCGAAGATGGAGTTGCGCTCGCCCATCCGTCGAGCGGCGACTGGTGATGCCGCAAAGCCAGCCATATGGGCGGCGTGCCGTTGCCGAAACCGATCCGGGATGAGGAGATCGAGCGGCTTGCCGTAGATCTCGTCCACGGTGTAGCCGAAGATCCGCTCCGCGCCGGTGTTGAAGAGAACGACCCGGTAATCCGCATCGACGGAGACGATTGCGTCAGTCGCGAGTCCGACGATCCCCGCGAGGTGGGCTTCGGAGCTGCGCAGCTCATCCTCGACCTGTCGGGCCGCCTGCGCCCCGACACGCTCCTGGGTGGCCCGCTGCGCCGCGTCCGTTTTGGGAACCGGTGGATGCTTCGATGTCACGTATGATCGGCCATTGCTGGTGGCATGTGCACTGTCCGGGCCGTGCGCGACTCCCGGGGCGGCTACTCCTCGCCGGATCGGGCCCCGTGCGCGTACCCTGAGCGGTGGACCTCTGAGTGTCATCGGCGCGACGTGCGAGGGCAAGGCGCCCCGATGACACCTTGGGGCACGTGTCAGGGGTTTCCCGACCAACGTTCATGGATTCCCCCGGCGGGCGGGCGCGCTGGGTGTCTCTACCTTGAGTGAGACGTGCCGGTCGACGTCAGCAGCGATGTCACACTCAGAGGTGAACGATGATCACCAATGCATTGGCCCTGACCCCGCAACCCTTCCCCGGCGCCCTCGGAATCCCCCTGGACGTCCCTGCCGACTCCTCTGCGCGGTCCCCCACGTGGGCCTCGGAGCTTCTGGCGAAGGCCGTCTCTTTTGCCGTCCTTGCACCCTCGAGCCACAATACCCAGCCCTGGACCTTCAACGTCCGCTGGGATGGTCTCGAGATCGTGCTCGATCGCTCGCGAGTGCTTCCCATCAAGGACCCCGCCGCGCGCGAGATGATCATCAGTTGCGGGGCGGCGCTCCAGAACATCAGGATTGCGCTGCGGTCATGGGGCTACGCCGCGAAGGTCGAGATCCTTCCGCATGCATCGTCGCCAGACGTGCTGGCGCGCGTCGAGGTCGGGGGGCCGCGCGTTCGCTCGCGGTTGAACGACCTGCTCTTCGCCGCCATCGCGATGCGGCACACGAACCGCGCACCCTTCCTCACGCCATCCATCCCTTCGCAGCTCATCGCCGCCATGCGCTCGGCGGCGGAGCTGGAGTGCGCATGGCTGTACCCCGTGACCGATCCGAGGGGTCGCCCATTGATCGGCGATCTCGTTGCACGCGGCGACCGTCACCAGTGGATCGATCGGAACTTTCGGCACGAGATCGCATCATGGATGCGTCCGAACACCGGCCCGGATCGTGACGGTTTGCCGGGCTATGTCTTCGGCATGTCGGCGTTCGCCGCGCGGCATGCGCCCGCGCTGTTTCGTCGGTTGCCGCTCGGGCGCGCCCACGCGAGGCACGACCGACGCCTCGCGCTCGAAGCGCCATTCCTCGGGATGCTCGGCACGACAGGTGACACGCCCCGCGACTGGATGGAGGCCGGACAGGCACTTCAGCTCGTCCTGCTGGTAGCGGCATCGCACGGAATATCCGCGTCGTTCCTGAACCAGCCACTCCAGGTCCCTGCACTTCGTGCGAAGGTCCGTGCGCGGTTCGGTCTCGCCGGGTACCCCCAGGTCATTCTCCGCATGGGGTACGCAACTCCGGCCGCTGCGACCCCGCGACGCGAGCTGTCGGAAGTGCTTCATCGCCGAACGCTGGACGAGACGCTTCGTGCGGAGGCGACGCCATGCGAATCGTGATCGCCACGATGATGCTGCTGCACGGCACGGCGCATCTCATCGGCTTCCTGACGCCGTGGCGGCTGATCGTCCCGGAAGGCACCGTCTACAGGACGACCAT
>JANPKQ010000110.1:0-11008 GCA_031426115.1 Gemmatimonadaceae bacterium
GGTCGTAGGCGTTCCGCATGTCCACGAAGCCGCTGCTGTCGCCGAACGACGGGATGGGCTGGCCGGTGCGGCGATCGAGCGCGTAGAGCTTGTTGCGGTAGGTGACGAGCACGCGGTCGCCGGTGACGACGAGCCCGCGATTCCGGAATCGGCTCGGCGCGGGGCGACCGTAGTTCGGGTCGAAGCTCCACAGCTCTTTCCCGCTCGCCGCGTCGAGAGCGAAGACGCGCAGCTTCGGGCTGGTGCCGTAAAGAATGCCGTCGACGATGACGGGATTCGTCTGCATCTCCGATCCCTTGAACTCATCGCGCGTCTCGTACGTCCACGCCACCTGGAGCGTCGCGACGTTGCGCGGAGTGATCTGGCTCAGCGTCGAGTAATGAGTGTTGTCCGGCGTACCGCCGAACATCGGCCAGTCGGCATTTCGGCCTCCCGGGGATCGTTGCGCGAGGACGAGCGCAGGGAGGGCGAGGAGTGCCGCGGCGAGTGGGATTCTCATCCAGGAAATGCTACGCGCGCCCCCGGTGACCGCCAGAGGCCGCCGCCGGGGGTCCGTTCCGAAACGCGCACCGGAGCAGGAGGATCCCCCCGTCGCGCACGACGGCGGCCTATAGCGCGTATGTCGAAGGGTCGGCAACTGGAGTGGGAGTGGGAGTGGGGAATGACCCGGATTGCAATCAGAGCCAACACCGGCATGGCTGTTGCCCTCTCAGTCCCTCCAACCAACGAGAGTGCACAATGGCCGAAGAACGCAGCGGGTACAAGCACAGCGCCAGCGACAAGAAGCTGGATCACGCCGCCGAAGCGGAGAACGAAGCGGGCCAGACGGCCGGTTCGAAGCAGGCGTCCGGGCCGGGACACGATCCCGCGGAGATTCGCAAGCACGATGACGAGGGCAAGGACCGCCTGTTCGAGGGCCGGCAGCAGCACGACGAGGCGGAGAAGAACAGCGAGAAGTCGCGCCTCGCGAAGGATGTCGCCAAGCATGACCACTCGGTCGATGAGGATGTCGCGGATTCAGGGTCGGGGCCGAGCGCGAAGCGGAAGAGCTGACACGGCGCCATTGAGTCCTTGCGCCAGCGGGACTTCAGGAGTTGCGCCTCACCTCGGCGGGCTCGTGAACCTCAGCGCAGGGATCTCGATCGCGTAACGCCGCAGCTCACTGGCTCGCGCGCAGCGTCGCCAGCAATTCAATGACGCGCCGCTCGATCTCATCGCGCACCGCGTTGAACTCCGCCGGCTCCATGTTGCGCGGATCGGGCAACGCCCAATCGTCGCGCAGCGCAGCAGGCACCCACGGGCACGCGTCGCCGCAGCCCATCGTCACGACGGCCGCATAGGGCCCGGCGTGGATGTCATCGAGCCCGGTCGAGCGATGCGTCGTGAGATCGTACCCGCGCTCGCGCATCGCTGCGATCGCACGCGGGTTGATCGCGCCCGACGGACGTGATCCCGCGCTGAATGCATCGACCTCGCCGGCTCCGTGGATGCGCGCAAACGCCTCCGCCATCTGGCTTCGGTTGGAGTTCTCGACACAGACGAACAACACGCGGGGTAACGCTTCCATCGATGGCTCCTGTCACGCGGAAGAACGAAATACCTACGAACGGGGCGCCCGACCCAGCCGATATCCGGCAAAGCCGATCACTGCCAGCAGGCAAATAACGCCCGCGAGGCGCGGCACCGTCATCAGCTCACCGAGCATGGCGTACACCACTGCCATGGCGAGCAGCACCGACGTCAGCGTCGCAACCACTGCGCGCAGCCGCATCAGGTCACATCACCTATCGGTAGCAGTCTACTTCCGGAACTGTACTGACCAGAGGCTCGCGAGCGGATCACGCTGACCAAGCGAGTCGGCGCGCATGCGGCCTACCGTCTCCGCCGCCCGCCGAGCAGCGACCCCAGCACGCCGCGCATGAGCGCCGAGCCCGCGCTGCGCGCCGCACTCTTCGCCATCAGGTCCACGAGGCCGTCCCGCTTCCCGCCGCGCGGCCCTGTCGAGCCGAAGATCAGATCGTTCAGTCCACCCATCGCTCCTCCGCCGGCAGCCGTGCCCGCTGGCGCCGCTCCACCCGCACGCCCCGACGGCGCCTCAGTCGGCGCCGCGGCGGCGCGCGCCTTCAGCATTTCCATCGCCGACTCGCGATCGACTTCCTTG
The DNA here is from genome assembly GCA_031426115.1 of Gemmatimonadaceae bacterium. Taxonomy (GTDB): domain Bacteria; phylum Gemmatimonadota; class Gemmatimonadetes; order Gemmatimonadales; family Gemmatimonadaceae; genus JANPKQ01. The sequence goes on from JANPKQ010000110.1 coordinate 2,162, forward strand.
TCGTACACGCCCGCTACCACCGACTTCTCGATCAACGCACGGCGCTCCTCGGGCGTGATCGGACCGATGCGCGATCCCGGCGCGAGCACCCAGGCCCGCTGCGTGATGCCCGGCGTCCCCTTCGCATCGAGCAGCGAGATCAGCGCCTCGCCGACGCCGAGCTCCAGGATGGCGCTCTCGATGTCGAGCCCGGGATTGGGACGCATCGTCTCCGCGGTCGCCTTCACCGCCTTCTGGTCGCGCGGGGTGAACGCGCGGAGTGCGTGCTGCACACGGTTGCCGAGCTGGCCGAGCACCTTGTCGGGGATGTCGATCGGGTTCTGCGTCACGAAGTAGACGCCGACACCCCTCGACCGGATGAGACGCACGACCTGCTCGACCTTCTCCAGCAGCGCGGGGGGCGCATCGGCGAAGAGGAGATGGGCCTCATCGAAGAAGAAGACGAGCTTCGGCTTGTCGCGATCGCCGACTTCAGGCAGCTGCTCGAACAGCTCGGCGAGGAGCCACAGGAGGAAGCTGGCGTAGAGCCGCGGGCTGTTCATCAGCTGGTCGGCGGCGAGGATGTTCACGACACCCCTTCCGTCCACGGTCTGGAGCAGGTCCTCGATGTTCAGCATCGGCTCGCCGAAGAACTTCAGCGCGCCCTGCTCCTCGATCTGGAGCAGTCCGCGCTGGATCGCGCCGATGCTCGCCGCCGAGATGTTGCCGTACTGCGTGCGAAACTGCGCAGCGTTGTCGCCGAGGAACTGGAGCATGGCGCGGAGATCGGGGAGGTTGAGCAGCAGCAGCCCGTTGTCGTCCGCGATGCGGAACGCCATCGCGAGCACGCCCTCCTGGGTCTCGTTCAGGTTGAGGAGGCGTGCGAGCAGCAACGGCCCCATGTCGGAGATCGTGGCGCGCACCGGGTGTCCCTGCTCGCCGAGCACATCCCACAGCGTCGTCGGACACCCGCCCCAGTCCGGCTCCGGGAGGCCGAGCTTCTTCAGCCGCGCGTCGAGCTTCTCGCTCATCTGCCCCGGCTGGCTGATGCCGGTGAGGTCGCCCTTCACATCGGCAAGGAACACCGGGACACCGATACGCGAGAAGTGCCCGGCGAGCACCTGGAGCGTGATGGTCTTCCCGGTGCCCGTTGCGCCGGTGATGCATCCGTGGCGGTTGGCGAGCTCGGGGAGGAGGGCAATGTCGATCGTTCCCGCTTTCGCGATGACGAGTGGCTCGGTCATGGTGGCAATATCACGGACTGGAGTGGTCGTTGATCAGCGAGGGGAGTAGGGGTTGCGTCTCAGCCGGTTTACTTCGGCGCGAACGGAATCCCGTGCCGGACGCAGCGCCGGCTCGGGATCCGACCGCAACGCGAGATAATGCTCGTACGCACGGATGGCACCCGCAGTATCTCCCAGTCGGGACGCGAGCCGCCCTTCCTCGCGACGATGGGTCGCCAGCGCGCGAGGCGGGAACAGCCAGGCACCGCGGCGAATCACCCGAAGCGCGGCGGCATCATCGCCAGCGTCCTCGTACGCGCGTGCGAGTGCCAGACTTCCCCACGGGGACAGCTCACAGCAGCCGCCGAGGCCGATCGAGTCCACGAATGCGCGGAGCGGGGCTGCCTCAGGCAGCCCGGTGCGCGAAGCGACCATCATCTCCGGCAGAACCGCCAACGCCCGGCTGCGAGGCTGATTCGCGGGATTGCGCCGCAGCCAATCGATCGCCGCAACTGCTCGAGCGGTGTCGCCCTGCGCCAGATTCCACTGCGCCTGGGTCACCATCGCCTCGATGATCCGCGTCCACCCATCCGGAGTCAGCGGCGCCACGAGTGTATCGCGCGCGAGACTGCGGGCAGCGGCTCGCGCCGAGGAATCCGCGACAATTCGATCGCCGTCGTCGAAGAGCGCGGCGATGATCGTGAAAGACTGGAACTGGTGCTCCGTCGATGCCATCTCCTTGCGGCGGCGCAGATAGCGCGTCGCTTCGGAGGGCCGCCCGCGATTCAGCGCAAGCAACTGCGCGCGGCGAAGCGCGACACTCTTTTCCACCGGGTCGGCCACTCCGGCGATGAGGAGCGTCGCAGCAGTATCGGCATCGTCGAGTCCCATGCCGCTCATCTGGCTCGTGAGATAGAGCTGCTGGAGCGTCGCACGGTCGAGCGAGCGAAAGCGCGCGCGGATCTCCCGCTGACCCGCGATGTCGCCGGTGCCGGCCGCGATGAGCCAGCGCACGTAGTCCGCGACCGGCCCCGCGGTATCGCGCGCGAGGTAGAGCGTACCGGCATGCCGCAGCCCTGCAGTATCGCTATCGAACGCGGCCGCATCCACCATCCGCGCGAGCGGAGCGAGATAGCTCGAATCGAGTCTCGATGCTGCCTGAAACGCAGCTTCGGCCTGCGCTCTCGAGTCCGTGCGTCCGAGCGCGGGACCCTGGTAGAGCAGGAAGAGGCCGAGGAGATAGTGCGCCTCGGGGCGGTCAGGTGCGGCCCCGACGGCGCGACTGAGATTCGCCAGCGTCTCTCGCGCCGAGCTCTCGAGTGGATAGCTCCCGCCATGCAGCGCATCGAGCAGAGGGCGGTCGCGTCGTCCGAGCCGGGATCGATGCTCCCATGCGAGACGCACCGCGCGGTCGAACTGGTCATCCACTCGGTCGGAAAGCAGCACCAGCCCCGGCATGATGCTGTACACGCGGCAAATGCCCTCCACGCAGAGTCGCGTGCGCAGGAGCTTGCCCGTCGCGACGGCGAGGTCGAGGGCGGCGAGCGCAAAGGTCGAGTCGATCTCGAGGGCGCGCGTGAAGCTCTCGACCGCGAGGTCCTCGTCCGAGCGCCGATACGCGGCGCGCCCGATGAGATACGCGCGGATCGCCGGAAGCGAATGGCTGGTGATCGCCGAGGCCGACGTCTCGGCGATGCCGGACTGGCGGGTCAGGAGCTGGCCGACGAATCGGTCGAGCAGCGTGCTGACGCTGTCGCTCGGCGCCGTCACCGAGGTGAGAGGCCGTGGATCGCCCCGATCGACGGAGACTACCGTGCCCGTGATGGTCATCATCCCACCGACCTCGACGATCGACCCGGTGAGCGCGAGTCCCGCCCCGAGCTCGGACGCGACCTGCCGCGCGTCGTCAACCGTGCCTTCGCGCCCGTGCGTCACGCGATTCCAGGTGCTGATCGCCGTGCGCGAGTCCACGGCGACCGGACCGGCTTCACCGGTGAGCATCGGCGCGAGCAGGTCCACGACACCTTCCCCGAGGTACTTCACCGATGAGTCGGCGCCCGCGGTCCTGAAGGGGATGATGACGATGCGGTTGGCGTCGAGCGCCGGCGTCGCATCGCGGTTCGTGTCCGACAGCGCCGTCATGAGAGCGATCGTCGCGGCAATGCCGACGCCGGCGATCCACCAGTATTTCGAACGGCGATCCGGAGCCACATCCGCGGCCGCCGCGGGCGGTTCGTTCACCGGAATGAATGGGGGCGGCGCCGATGGCTGCGACACCGCCTGTGCGGCAGGGGCCGCGAGGGGCACCTCGTTGCGCACCGCGTCCCTGCCAACCGCCGTCGGCGCGGACGAGCGCGGGTCGGGCGCTCCGGCGCGCAGCGACGCGACGTACTTCGCGACCGACGGATCCGGTGCGCTCTCCAGCTCCTGCTGCACCAGCGCTTCGTAGATGCGCGCGTGCTGGATCGCGGCCGTCCGGTCGCCGGCCGCCACCAGTGCGCGCATGAGGCTCAGCGCGGAGCGGCTACCGACGGGATCGGCCTCGACGAGCCGGCGCCGCCAGCGGACGGCCGCTGCATGATCGCCGGCCGATTCTGCTGCGTCGCCAAGATGTCCGAGCGCATCCATGTAGCGATGCGCGAGCCGCGCGCGCTCGGCGGCCGTCCATCGCTCGAACTCGGGGGCGTCCTCGAGATAGAAACCGTCGAGAAATGGGCCGGTGTAGACGGCGACGGCTTCTTCCCAGGCGCCCGCGGCGAGGGCGCGCTCGAAGTCGCGCACGTCGCTCCCGATGACCGCGATGTCCACCTGCACGGGATTCACCCCGACGAAGACTTCATCGCCAAGCGCCCCACGCATCGCATAGATGAGCTGCTCGAGGGAGTGGCGAGCGTTGGCGGCCGAGCTTCCGGACCAGAGGTAGGCGAGAAGCTGGTCGCGACTCAGTCCGCGCTCGCCGGTTGCCGACAGCAGTGCGAGCAGCGCGAGGCGACGGCGCTGATGCGAGAGTCGCTTCGTTCCACCGCTCAGGGCCAACTTGCCGAACGTCTCCAGCCGGTACATCGGCGCGGGCATTGGGGACGCTGAGCCGGGTCTGAGGTCGGGGTAAGGCGTCGCCCAGTATAGGCGAGCCGCTCGGGAGCAGCAAGAAATGTCGCCCGTGTTCATTCCCGATTCCACTGACGTTGTGCTCCAGCGTTGCTCGAGCCGTCGGCACGTCACGGACCGACGCGCGCACATGCCTTCCCTTGACGCTCGCCGGAGTACACGGCAGGTTGGCCGGGACGTCGAGCGTACTGTCGCCACGCAGGAGCGGAGAGTCCCAGCGGTGATGCATGTGTTCGGGATCGCGGTCGGCGACGACTCGCTGCATGGCCGGGGCTCGCGTCGGGGGGTGACATCGCCCGCTCGGCGCATCGCACCCCTCCTGATCCCCATGCTGTTCCTGCTGTTGCTCGTGCCGACGCCGTCGGCGACGATCGCCGCGCAGGGTGTGACGACCGCCGGCGTTCGAGGCACGGTGAGGGCCGGCGCGGCCGGACAGGCCGACGCCTGGGTTCGCGTCGTTCATGAGGCCACCGGATTCTCGGTGGAAGTGCGCGCCGCCGGCGGCCGGTTCGTGCTGCAGGGGCTGGAGCCCGGTGGTCCCTACACGATCATCACCCGGAGCCTCGGCTTTGCGCCCGAGCGTCGCGAGGGAGTTCTCCTCGCGCTGGGCGAGCTGCTCGAGATCAACGTCGCCCTGCAGCCGATCGCCCCGACCCTCGCTCCGGTGACGGTGGCGGCGCAGCCCGCCTCGGGGCGTCGAGCGTTGGATGCGGACGGCGGCATCGGCACGACGATCCCGGTGTCGCTGCTCGAGCACCTCCCCGCCGCAAATCGCGACCTGTACGACTTCGTCCGTCTCGTGCCGCAGATCTCGACGAAGATCAACCTCCCGAACCCTGCGCTGTCAGCAGGTGGCATGGGATTCCGCTTCAACAACTTCGTCGTCAACGGCGTTTCCGATCGCACCCTCAGCGGCGGCGTCTCGAGCGCCTTCGCGGGCGTCAGGTCGGTGCCGCTCGACGCAATACAGGAATACCAGGTGCTCCTCGCGCCCTACGACGTTCGGTACGGAGACTTCGCCGGTGCATTCGTCAATGCCGTGACAAAAAGCGGGACGAACACGCTGCATGGATCCGTCTTCGCCTATGGCCGGAACGATCGGTTCGCACGCCATGTCGATGCGGAAGCGCGGGTTCCCTACGAGCGCGTCCAGTACGGGCTGTCACTCGGTGGTCCGATCGTGCGCGACCGCGTGCACTTCTTTGCCGCGTCGGAGCTCCAGCACTTCACCTTCCCGGCCGCCGGCCCATACGTCGGGCAGCCGTCGAGCGCGGAGCGCGGGGTGCCGGTCAGCAGCGAGTACCTGGAGCAGTTCGATGCGATCATGCGAACTCACGGGCTGACTCCGGGATCGCCGGGTCCGGTCCGGAATGGGAGTCCTCTCCGCAACCTGTTCACGCGCCTCGATGCGCACCTTCCGGCGTGGCGCACCCGCGCGTTCGTCTGGAGCAATTACAGCGGCAGCGACGATGCCGGGTTCTCGCGCGCCGCGCGCGACACCTTTTCGCTGTCGAGCTACCAGGTGACCCGTGCGGCGCTGTGGCGCACCAACGCCCTCCAGTTCCACACCGCCCTGCCGCGCACCGGAGGCGGGCACAACGAGCTGCTCGTGTCACGGCGCTCCGAGACTCTCGAGCCCGGCAGCGGTGTCCAGCAGCCGATCGTGCGAGTGTCCGTCCCGGCGGTTTCGGGAAACCGCGTGACGCTCAACAGTGGCACGCACGAGAGTGCGCAGGGAATTCGCATTGCTTCATCGGCGGTGGCAATCAGGAACAATCTCACGCTGCCGCTCGGGATGAGCCACCTCGTCACACTCGGCGTGGAAGCCGAGCGCTTTCGCATTCGGCGCCGGGGTGCTGCCGGATCATTCGGGACGTGGAGCTTCGGGACGCTGAACGACCTCGAGCTCGGCATCGCCAATCGGTACGACGTCCGGTTCGATTTCGGCAGCGCCGCGACACCGCTCAGCGGGACGCAGTACGCGGCCTATGCCGGCGACCACTGGCAGGCGGGCGACCGCCTCTCGCTGACGGCCGGACTGCGCGCCGACCTGCTCGCGATCGACGGACACGCGCCGTATCACGCGGGAGTGGACGCTGCGTTCGGCCGGCGCACCGACGACATGCCGCGGCAGCGCGTCGAGATCTCCCCCCGGGTCGGATTCGTCTGGGATCCGGTCGGCTCCCAGCGGCAGCATCTTCGCGGGGGACTCGGCATCTTCACGGGGCGATACCCGCTGGGCTGGGCACACGCGGCGCTGTCGGCGTACGGAGTCGGCGGCGTCCTCCGGTGCAGTCGGCTCAATCCGGATCTTCAGCCTCCGCCCGCCTTCAATCCCGATCCGCGTACGCCTCCGACCGCCTGCCGCGATGGTGTGAACATGACCCCGGCGAACCCCGGCGATGTGAACCTGCTCGACGGCGACCTGCGGATGATGCGCGTGGTGCGCGGGTCGGTCGGGTACGACAGCCGGTTGCCATGGGATCTCACCTTCAGGGCGGATGCGCTCGTCACGCGCGCCCTCTCGGATTTCGTGATGGTGAACCTCAACCTCGCGGATCCCGAGGCCACCGATCGCGTGGGTCGGGTGATGTACGGCACCTTCAGCACTGGTGGCGTCGGGGAGCCGACGACGCGCTCGGCGTTCTCGGAGGTCATCGACCTCCGCAACATCGCGGGGAACAGCGCCTGGCAGTTGTCGACGAGCCTGGAGAAGGGGACCGCCACCGGCGCGAGAGGCACCGTGTCGTACACGTTCACGCGCTCGCGCGATGTGCAGTCGCTCGTGCGGATCAATACGCGCGGCACCGTCGCGTGGGCCAGTGCGCGCGCGACCTCGGGACGCCACGATGACATGTCCACGGGGATATCGTCGAATGATGTTCCGCATCGAGTCGTCATTGCCGGCACGTACACGGCGCCATGGTCCCGGGCGACGACCGAGCTGTCATTCCACTATGTCGGAGAATCGGGGCGTCCCTTTACCTACATCGCCTCGGGCACGTCGCAGCGGGGAGACCTCAACGCTGACGGCTCCAACGCCAACGATCCCATCTATGTGCCGCGCGATGCACGGGATCCGCTGGATATGCGGTTCTCGGGACTCTCCCCGGTTTCGGGGGCGGACAATTCACCGGCTGCGCAGGGGCAGCGGGAAGCGCTCCAGCGCGACGCATTCGAGTCGTTCGTGAGCCGGTCGTCCTGCCTGCGACGGCAGCGCGGACGCATCGTGGAGCGCAACAGCTGCCGTGAGCCGTGGTCGAACACGACGGTCGCGTCGTTGCGTCAGGCGATCCCGGCAGCGAAGGGTGCGGTCGAGCTGCAGGTCGACGTCTTCAACGTGCTCAACCTCCTGCACCGCGACTGGGGCCAGATCAGGGAAGCGGCTCCCGTCCTCCTCGAGCACGCCGGCCAGACTGCCGGCTCCGTTGGGATGTCGGAACCGATCTTCCGCTTCGCCGCCGACACGCGCCAGTGGTCGCCGCTAGTGTCCGAGTCCTCATTCCAGCTCCAGCTGGCGCTGCGCTACCGCTTCTGAGGCCGCAAGCGCTCGCGCAGTCGCTCGAAGTCCGGGTGGCGCCGCAATTCCTCGAACAGCGGTCCCATGATCGCCACGTGAGCGGGGTTGCCCGGATTGCCGAGGAACGAGCGGTCGTCGATGGCGCGATCCAGCCAATCGATTGACTCTTCGAAGTCACCGAGGCCTGCGTACACCAACCCGATTTCGAAGGCTCCGCCAGCCCCACGGTCCCGCCGCGCGACCAGCGTGTCCATGACGCGCATGGCGTCCTCGCGCCGGCCGGCCCGGGCAAGGAGGTAGCCCAGCATCCCGAGCGTTGCACGCGGGCCTCGCTCCACCGTCGGGCCCATTGCCGCGATCGCCTCCGGCCACCGCTCCTTGCGGGCGTAGCACTGCGCGGCAATGACCGCCCCCCGCGGAAGCGGTGGCTCGAGGCCCGAGAGCTTGTCGAGGAACGGGAAAGCCTCGTCGCACCGGTCGTTGCCAAGGAGCGCCCGTGCCACCTCGGCGTGCGCATACGGCGAGAGCGGATCGAGCTCCAATGCCCGCTCGGCATGTGCGAGCGCCCCCTCGGCCCGTCCCGCCCAGAGGTCGAGCGACACCATCCACTCGTGGGGCAGCGCAGCCTCCGGATCGAGCGCCACCGCATGGCGCAGATGCCGCTCGGCGGCCGCGAAATCGAAGACGCTCATGCGGACGAGACCGAGCGTCGCGTAAGCTTCGGCGAGCGAGTCGTCGATGGCAACGGCCTTCCGCGCGGACTCCTCCGCCAGCGCATAGTAGCGGTCCCGCTCGGACAGGGGTGCGGCGCTGCCGACCCTGCCATACGTGCGCGCCAATCCCGCCCATCCGAGTGCAAACGTGGAATCCAGCGCAACCGCCTCCTGGAAATACTGGAGGGCGACCCGTGCGGTGCTGTCGTTCCGGAAGAGCGCCCGGTCGCTGGCGCGCAGGTAGAGCTCGTACGCAGCGACGTTGCGGGTCGGCACACGACGCAGCGGGCCCTTTCCGGCGCGA
>JANPKQ010000111.1:0-2655 GCA_031426115.1 Gemmatimonadaceae bacterium
GGACGTGAGCGAGACCTGCACGCGACCCGGCGTACAGTCCGAAGCCATCGGGACCACGGTGGCGCATGGCGGCGGCCATCCGGCCAAGCATCTCGGGTGAGACGCCGCTGGGTGCGGAGCGAACGACTCCCGCGATGCCGCACATCAGGCGCTCGCCGTGCGCACGAGTGTGACCAACGGACGCTGCATCACCGACCGATCGACCGGGTCGGCGTCGCGAACCGGCGGTGCCTCGACATCCAGGGAACGCTCGGCGGGAACGCTCAAGCGCACGTGGGGCAGGCCGCGCCGAGCGTGTGTATCGATCGGGAATTGTGGTGGCATGACGAGGCGGGCCCGGGTGCAAGCTTGGCGCCATGGTTCGACCCACAATTCAGCGCTGGCACCTGCCTGGCAACTCTCCACCGCCGCACCACTGCTGCGCGTGCGCAACAGTTGTCCACTCGCGCGAGTCGGGTGTTACAGCGAGCCTGTGATGGTCGCCAGCGACTCGACGTAGCGTTCGGTCGTGTATTCGTTCGTCGCGAGGTGATGTGCGAACGCCCCCAGCGCGCTCACCTTCTCCGGTGAACGAGCCAATTCGTCGATCCGCGCCGTCAGCTCTTCCACCCGATCCACGCAGTAGCCCGCCTTTCCCTCAGGGATCACGTCCTCCGCGGAGCTGAGCACGTCCGGCGGGCGGTTGCGCAGTCCGATGCAGGGAAGCCCCATGCTCATTGCCTCTGCATAGGCGAGCCCGAAGGACTCGATCCGGCTCGGGAGGACAAATAGGTCGCTGGACGCGAGAAAGGGGACTGGATCCGCGTGGCCCGGAAACCGAACGCGCGACTCCACGCCGAGCTCGTGCGCGAGCGCCTTGAGACGCCCCTCTTCCGGCCCCGCACCGACAATGAAGAGCCACGGCTTCGATTCGGCGCCTGCGATGGCGCGCAGGATCATGTCGTGGTTCTTCCACTGAACGAGGCGCGCCACCGAGACGATGACGAATGCGTCCTCGGGAACACCGTGCGGAGCGCGCATGTCCTCGTGGTCGGCATCGCGATCGAACCGGGAAATGTCCAGACCGTATGGCGCGACGGTAAAAAACAAGCGCGGCAGCCGGAAATCGGATTCCCGTTGCTCCGCCACGAGCTTCGTCGATACGAAATGGCGCCAGTTCGGCTCGCGGTACGACTTCCGCTCGTAGTACCTCACCAGACGCGCATTGATCTCGATCGTCAATCGGGACCCTTCGCTCTCCTCGCGCAGCTCACGATCGGCGAGGATTGCACCGGTGTGCGAAACGATTGCTACCGATGGGTGCAGCCGTCGATAGGCGAGACCCATGGTCGTGTTCGCGGTATAGCACAGATCGGCCACGGGCAGTCCGGCGGTGCGGAACGCCGCGAGGCATTGGCGAAGGAAGATGACCGGAAAGAATCGCCAGAAGAAGCGCGGCGCATCCGGCATGTCGAGGTGAATGACCCGTGCACCGCTGTGCAGCAGCTCGGGGTCATGCATGAACGCCGCGACGACAACCTCCCCGGGATGGCGTTCGGCGAGCGCGTTCACCAGGTGAATGACAGCCTGCGCGGCCCCCGCCTGCTTCCGCTCGAGGAAGCCGGCGAGGACGAGAATCCTAGGCCTCATGTGCCGCGGCCACCGCGTCACTCGGGGCTTCCGACGCGAGCTCGAGCCAGTACGGGTCTCGGTCGATGAACATGCGGAACCATAACTCGACATTGAATGCAGTGAGGCGTGCCTGCGGTTCTAGCTTCCCACGAAGCTCGTCGGACGCGAACACACCGCGGTCGAGCGTCTGCTCCTCCGCCAGGAGAGCGTCGATCATCGACAAGTGGCCGGATTGCATCCACTGATGTTCAGGGCTCGGAAAGGGCGACTTGTCGCGGCGGTCGACGATCGCCGCGGGCAGCAGCGGCCGACCTACCGCGCGCAGCAATGCTTTCGGCACGAGCCCTGGCACCTTTTGGGTCGCAGGTACCGTCGCCAGGAACTCGATCACGCGGTGGTCGAGCAGCGGCACGCGTGATTCGAGCGACACGGCCATGCTGGACCGATCTTCCTTGTGCAGCAGCGACGGCAGGTAGACCCGGAGGTCGTGATACAGAAGCCGGTCCAGGCACTGGTCGGTTGGCGCCTCGTCGAGCGGCAGGAGATAATCGCGCGACGGAGAGTACCCGCCGAGCGATGACCGAAACCGGCGGTCGAGCGACGGGTTCGCTCGCGGGTCGGCGCCACAGTGCAGCTGCATCCAGAGCGCCCCCAGGTCGGGGGAGCGCGGCCGGGTGAATCGATTGCCGGCGCGCCGGATGAGGCCCTGCAGGCCGTCTCGACGGAGGGCGCGCCAGATGCGCGTGAGCTGGCCTACCGGCAACGCGGCCGGACGGTTGGACAGATCGAACATGTCGGTCGATCCGAACGCAGCCCGGAACTGTGCTGGGTAGCCTGCGAAGATCTCGTCCCCGCCGTGGCCTGTCAGGGCCACCTTCACGTGCCTCGATGCGAGCCGGGATGCGGAATAGTACGAGAAGCCCGCGGCATCGGTCATCGGGACGTCCTGATGCCACATCAGCCGCGCGTAGCTCGCGACGAGATCCTCGGGTCCCGGCATCGCTTCGCGGTGCCGGGTTCCCACGTGCCGGGCCACCGCCCGTG
>JANPKQ010000112.1:0-5739 GCA_031426115.1 Gemmatimonadaceae bacterium
CCTCGCCGGCGAGCGCGGCGGCGGCGATACCGTGTCACCTTTCAGCCGCCATCGATCGCGCGCTGGCGCCAGACCCGGCGGGCCGCTTCGCGACAGCCGAGGAGTTCGCCGAGGCGGTGGACGTCGCGTTCATGTCGCGCCCAGCGATCCCAGGGGCGGTTCGAACGTGGGTCACGGCCCAGGACCCGTGGCGCACGCCGTATTTTCTCTGGAGCGCGGGTTGGTTGGTTTCCGCAGCGTACGAATCGATGGGGATGGATTACGTCTTCTTCATATTCTCGCTGGTCATGAGTGCCGTGCCCGCCATTCCTGCGACGCTGTTCGAGCTGCGGACCGTACGCCGGCTGCGCGACGCGGGGTACTCCCTCGAAGATGTGACGGCTGCCCTGCCGGCGCTGGAGGCCGAGGAAAATGAGCAGATGATCACGCGCGACCACGATCGTCCGGTGTGGTTCGCGCCCGCGGCGCGCGGTGCAGCGTGGAGCGCGGTCGGGGCATTGGCGCTCCTCGCCACCAACGACCTCCAGCACTACGTGACGAATGATCTCGTCATAATGGGAACAATATTCGCCGGAGCGATCGCGCTCCCGCTGCTCACCGCTCTCGGCGTACCCGTACTCCCTGCATTCGCCATGGCGCAGAAACCGCTGCGCCGCCACTTCTGGGACAGCGCGCTTGGGCGCCGCGTCGAACGCCTTCTGCACCGCGGGCGTCCTGCGCTTGCGCCAGCGAGCATGTTCAGGCCGACCGAGCGCGTGGTCAGCTCGGCGATCGAGGCACTCTGGAGCTCCCTCCCGACAACCTATCGCGAGCACCTCGACGATGTCCCCATCGTCGTGAAGCGACTCGAGGCCCATGCGTCGCGCGCGCGGTCGACGTTGCTGAAGTTCGCCGACGCATCGGTAGCCGCCGGCAGCACGAGTAGTCTCCGGTCCGCACGCGACCGTGCCCGACGTGACCTGGAGTCAGCCGTGAGCGCCTTGGAGTCCATCCGCCTCGAGCTGCTTCGACTGCTCGGCGGGGACTCCGACCTCGCTCCGACGACGACCGTTCTGAGTGCGGCGCGACGCATGGACAGCGATCTCACACGCCTCAAGCAGGCGCAGCGTGAGGTTGAGCTGGTGATCCGGCCGACCGGTCTCGACCTCCGCCCGCACACACCAGCCTGATCGTCGCCGACAGCGTTCGGTGGGTGAACGTCAGGTCGCGCGGATCTCGGAGTGGTCGCTGATCGTGACCTCGCCCGACACTCCCTCGACGACGACGTCATCCCCGAGGAGTGAATTGGCGAGCGTCGAGGCGCGGATCTGCGCGTTCACGCCGACGATGCTGTCACTCAGGGTCGAGTCCTCTACCACCGATCCCGCACCGAGCGACACATTGGGCCCGATGGTGCTGTTCGTCAGAGTGACGTTCTCCTCGATGTACACGGGCTCACGTATCGTCGAGCCAGGAGGAGCCTTCATGGTGCGCCCATGCCCCTTCTCGAGCATCACCCGGTTGGTCTCGAGGAGCGTGTCGAGCTTCCCCGCATCGTACCAGCCTTCGACATCGATGACGCGGATCTTCGCGCCCTTGTCGATCATGTACTGGAACGCATCGGTGAGATAGTACTCACCCTTGTTCTTCGGCCGCGTCAGGGTGTGCGCGATCCCCTCGTACAGCAGCTTCCAGTTCCGGATGTAGTACAGGCCGATGTTCGCGCGCTTCGAGATCGGCGTCGTCGGCTTCTCGATGATCTTCGTCATGTGGCCATTCGCATCGGTGACGACGACACCGAAGCGCTGGTAGTCCTCGACCTCCTTCACCCAGATGATCCCGTCGTCCTTGCTGTCCTTCAGGACAGAGAGGTCCGCATCGAAGATCGTGTCCACGAAGATGATCAGCACGGGCTGGTCGACGTACTCCTTCGCGAGCGCCACAGCCCCGGCGGTCCCATCCTGCACCGTCTGCTCGACGAAGACAGCCGGAAGGTCGAAGTTCTTCCGCGTGTATTCCTCGACCTTCTCCTTGAGATGCCCGGTGATGTACACGACCTGCTCGACGTTGCCGAGCCGCACGAGCTCCTCGAGGATGTACGCCATCACCGGCTTGCCGGCGATCTTCAGCATCGGCTTTGGCGTCGTGTGGGTGTGCGGCCGAAGCCGCGTGCCCTTGCCCGCCAGCGGGATGATGACCTTCATGGCGCGCTCGTTCCCTCGCGGCCGTACCGGTCGCTGAGCCGTACCACATCGTCGAGGTCAGGGGTGGAGGCCTCGAGCACATCGCAGTCGGTAACCGCCTCCATCTGATGGATCACGCCGGGCTCGTTGCGATACGACTCGCCCGCACGCAGGCGCATGTCGGTGAGGACACCGTTCTCCTGGACCCGGTAGATCATCTCGCCCGCGAGCAGGTGAATGGTCTCATCCTTCCGGTTGTGGTACTGCACCGACAGGGCGTGACCGGCCTTGATGTGCAGGACCTTGCCGACGTACCGGTCGCTGTGCGCCCAGATCGTCTCGTGCCCCCACGGTTTCTGCACAATTCGCACATCGAACCGACCGCTCATTGCCATTCCTCGTCATGGTGATCCAGCGTCGCGAGCGACGCCGCCGGGTGCAGGAAGTGCACCGCGACCCGACGCCCCGCGCGCCGTAATACTAGGCGGGAACGACGTCGCGCACCACGGCGTACGTGGCCCGGTTTCTGCCTCCAGCCGTCGTCATGATCCTCGCTCCGCGGTATCTCCCTCGTCTCGCCGCGACGGTGGGACTGTTCACGCGCTATGGACTCGCCGACTTCGCGAAGCGTCAGGGCCTCAACTCGCTGACCGAGTCGGAGGAGGCCGTCCTCCCCGAGGACGGGACGGGCACCCGCGCGGTCGCGTTCCGGAAGCGCCTCGTCGAGCTCGGCCCGGCGTACATCAAGCTGGGTCAGGTGCTGTCCACCCGTCCCGATCTCCTGCCCCCGGCCTACATCCGGGAGCTCGCGCAACTCCAGGACGACGTCGGCGCCATCGACTTCGAGGACGTCGAGCGAACGATCCAGGAGGAGCTCAAGGGACGAATCTCGAAGCTCTTCAAGTCGTTCGAGGAGAAGCCGCTCGCGACTGCCAGCCTCGGCCAGGCGCACGCCGCCGAGCTGCGCGATGGACGCTCGGTCGTGGTGAAGGTCCAGCGCCCAGGCATCCGGGAGATTCTCGCCGACGACATCGAGTTCTTCCGCGAGCTCGCGCGCTTCATGGACTCCCATACCGACATGGGGGAGCGCGTCGACATGATCGGCGTCATCCAGCAGCTGGAACGTGCCCTCATCGATGAGCTCGACTACCGCACCGAAGCGCGCAACTCGGCGATCTTCCGCAGGACGATGGCCGAGTTTCCGCGACTGCTGATCCCGAAGGTCATCGACGCATACACGACCCACCGGGTGCTGACGACGGAGCGCATCCGCGGGGTGAAGATCGACGAGATCCCGAACCTGACGCGTCTCGAGCACGACTTCCGGCCCGTGGCCGAGGAATTCGCGAAGGGCTACCTGAAGCAGATCACCGTGGACGGTCACTTCCACGCTGACCCGCACCCCGGCAACGTGTTCGTCGTCCTCCCCGGGCGGGACAACCCCCGCACGCCGTCCGAGGTCGTGGCGGACGAGCGACGTGGCGAGGATCGCGGAGCGGCGACGCCACTCGCGCAGGAGGAGAAGGAAGCCCAGAGCCAGTCGGCGCCGGCAGTCGGGCCCGATGAGGTAAAGCTCGCCCTGATCGACTTCGGCATGACTGCGCGGCTCGCCGACCAGATGAAGAACAACATCGTCCGGCTGCTGCTCGACCTCTCCGAGAATCGTGGGGATTCGGCTGCCGAGACGATGATCCAGATCGGGTCGCCAACCGACCGCTTCGACCGGTCCGGCTACACGAGGGAGATCTCGAGCCTCATCGCCCAGAACTCGAACCTCTCGATCGCCGACATCCAGGCGGGCACAGTCCTCTACGAGATGATCAGCCTCTCGTTCCAGCACGGCCTGCGCATGCCAGCGGAGCTCACCCTGCTCGCGAAGGCCCTGTTCAACCTCGATGCGGTCAGCCGCTCGCTCGATCCTGCGTTCAGCCCGATCGACGCGATCCGCGATTACACGAGCCAGCTTGCCAACGAGCGCGCGCGACGCGACCTGTCGCCGCGGCGGATGTTCCAGGTGGCGATGGAGACGTCCGACCTCATGAGCGCGCTCCCGCGCCGGCTCGATCTCATCACCCAGCGGTTCGCGACGAACGATTTCGCCGTCAAGGTGGACATCCCGGAGATCCCGGTGCTGCTCAACGGCATGCAGAAGATCGCCAACCGGGTGTTCACGGGGCTCGTCCTTGCGGGCTTGCTCATCTCGAGCGGCATGCTCCTCCCGTACTGGCGAACGGTCGGGACGATCGGCTTCGCGATCTCGGCGGGCATCGCGCTGTGGATGGTGGCGACCATCATGCTGACTGACCGCAAGCGCGAGTAGCGGTTCACGTCACCGGAGATCAGAACGGCCCCGCGTCACCACACGGTGCGCGGGGCCGGACATGGATCTGGAACGACGGGGACCTCAGCGCGCGCCGTGCACCAGCAGGTTGCGGAGCTTGGAGAGGCGCCGCCTTACGGAGCCATCCATCACCTCGTCGCCGACTCGCACGACGACGCCGCCGAGGATGGCCGGGTTCACCGTGAGGTGCGGGATGACGGTCTTCCCGAGGACGCGGGACAGCTCCTTGGCGATCATCGCGCGCTCCCCCTCATCGGCTTCGCGTGCCACGGTCACCTGCGCATGGACGCGATTCTCGACGGCATCCAGCAGCGAGCGATACTCCTCCGCGATCTCCGGAATCAGCGCCTGACGGCGATTCTTCACGAGCGCCTGGAGGTAGCGAACGAAGAGCCGCGGCATCCGGTCCTGAAATGCCTTCGCCAGGATCTCGTTCTTCGCATCGGCACTCACCCGCGGAGTCTCGAGGAAGACGCGAAGCGACTCGTCCGACTCGAGTGCGTTCGCGACGTCCATGATCATCTTTCCCCACCCCTCGAGATCGTTCGCGCGGCGCGCGAGCTCGAGCAGGGTCTCGGCGTAGTTCTTCGCGATGGTGCTGTTGCGCATCAGTGCTTCGCCTTGTCGAGCGAGCCGAGGAAGCTCTCGATCATCGCGCGATTGGCACGGTCATCGAGGTTCTTCTCGATGACGCGGCTCGCACCGGCGATGGCGAGATCGACGGCCTCGGTGCGAAGCTCGGCGATCGCCCGCTCCTTTTCCGCCGTGATCTCACGCCGTGCACGGTCGAGCAGCTCCTGCTGCTGGGCACCCGTCTCGGCGAGCATTTCGGCGCGGAGCTTCTCACCGGCGGCGCGGCCGTCGGCGATGAGGCGTTGCGCGTCGTTGCGGGCGGCCTCGATCGCCATGCGGTGCTCCTCGAGGAGCTTCGCCGCCTCCTCGCGATCGGCCTTCGCCGCGTTGATCGCCTCCTCGAGGGCCCGCTCGCGGGCTTCGACAGCGGCCGTGATCGGGCCGAAAGCGTATTTGGAGAGAATGAAGATCAGGGCGACGAAAATGAGCAGGGTCCAGAACATCAGACCCGCGTTGACGTCCAGCAGCCCCGCCTTGTGCTCCGCTTCCTGCGCGGCGGCAGGAGTGGCGAAGAGGAGGATTGCGAGGGCGGACAGGATGGCGGCGCGCATGGATGGCATGTGGAGAGAGGAGTATCACCGCGGCGGCCCGGGCCGCCACGGC
>JANPKQ010000113.1:0-14535 GCA_031426115.1 Gemmatimonadaceae bacterium
CGCGGAAGGCGGGTCTTCGTCAGCGATCTGGGCGGCGGAGGGTGGGACGTGTCTGCGTTCGTGTCGACGGATCGGTGGTATCGAGGGCATCTTCACATCAGTGAATACAGCCGGTTCATCGCGGGGCACGCGGGGAAACCATGGGCGTCCGTCATATCCGGAGGGGTGGATACCACGAAATTCGTCACGCGTTCATCGCCCGCCCCGCTCGGGCCAGTCCTCTACGTCGGGAGGCTCGTACCGCACAAGGGGATCCACGACCTGGTCGCGGGCCTTCCCGACGGCGTCCCGCTGGAGATCGTCGGCCAGCCGTACGAGCCTGGGTATTTCGAGCACCTTCGCTCGCTGGCTGCCGGGCGCGATGTCACCTTTCATCAGAATTTCGATGACGCCTCCCTGGTGAACGCGTACCACCGCGCGATGTGTATCGTGTTGCCAAGCGTCTACGACTCCGGGTTTCAGGCGCCATTCAAAACGCCGGAGTTGCTGGGCCAGACGTTACTTGAAGGTATGTCCTGCGGGTTGCCCGCCATCTGCACGGACGTCGCCAGCATGCCGGAGGTTGTCGCCAACGGTGAGACCGGATGGGTCGTTCAGCCGAACAATCCGGCGGCGATCCGCGACCGCATCCAGTGGCTGCGCGAGCACCCCCGCGATGCGGACGAAATGGGCCGCGCCGGCCGACGGCGTGTCGAGCAGCATTTCACCTGGGCCGCGGTCGTGGAGCGGTGCCTTACCGCCTATCGTGCATGACCGTCAACGCCGGGCAAGGACCTGCTCATACACCTGCATCGTCCGATGCGCGACATCGTCCCAGGTATGACGCTCCGCGGTGTTGCGCGCAGCGAGGCCCATGCGCTCGCGGGCAACGCGGTCGCGCGCCAGCCGGTTGACGTGCAACGCAAAGGCACTCGAATCCGTTGCGTCGCCCACGACGATACCGTCCTCGTCGTGGTGAATGAGCTCGGATGCGCCGGCCTGGCGACTCGTCAGCACGGGGAGGCCGGATGCCATGGCCTCGGAGACGACCATGCCGAAGGCATCGTATGCACTTGGGAACAGAAACAGATCGGCGGCTCCATAATACCGCTCTACGTCGGGCACCGATCCGCGAAAGGTGACGCGATCGGCGACACCGACGCTCTCGGCGTGTGCGCGGTACGGCGCGGGGTCGCTTCCCGAGACAATGACGAGATGGACGCCCTCGCTCTGCGCGAGTACGTCGAGCGCGACCGCTCCGCCCTTGCGTAGGTCGCCGACGAACAGCGCGATGACAGGGTCCGCGGGCAATTCGAGCCCCATGCGCAGCGCCGCCCGCTCGTCTGGTGTCGCGTGGTGAAACAGCGCGGTATCGACGCCATGGTGGATGACGCTGACGCGCTCAACCCGGCCATAATACGCGGCGAGCTCCGACCGCAGCTGGTGAGAGATGGCGATAACCTCCGCATGGTCTGCAGAGCGGTACATCGCCCGCTCGAGCGTCGTGACAACGCGCTCGAACGTGCGCTGACGCCACGTTCGGGCCACGCCCGCACCGCGCTGGGCGCGAGCCCAGCCTGCGTTGCATATGTGGGCGGTAACGACATTGAATCGGCCCGTCGTCACACCCTGTGCGTGGACGATGTCCCAACCCGTACCCACTTGAACAGTCGCAGGAACGGGAAAACTGAGAACGGTAGAAAGGGCGTTTGCCCGCACCGCGGGGACGCGATGGGTGTGCACCAGTCCAGCGTCAGTGGCATCGATCGTATTCGCGAACACGTGCACCTCATGTGCTCGACTGAACCGGCTCGCCAGCTCGACCGTGTACCTTCCATGTCCGACTCGTCGCGAGAAATCATGGACGACGAACGCAATTTTCATGGGGCGAATGTGATAGCGGGGGTAGTCGGGGCGTTCGGACCATGGGTCGGCGGGTCGCGGCGGTTTCAATCAAGGCTTCTGCGGCGAGGCGCGCAACTCGCTCATCGGGAGTATTCGTCGGTGCCATCGTGCGAATCGCGCTGATCACCCATATCAGGAGCAAGATCGGCGGAACGGAGTCGTACGTCGAACATCTCGCGCACGGCCTGCACGCCGCGGGACATGAGATCGCGCTGTGGCATGAGCATAATGGTGCGCCGGAGCGCGGCATGATCGCGCTCCCGGCGGGCTCCCCGTCGTGGAGCGTCGAATCGCTCGGGGCATCCCACGCGCTCGCGGGCCTGCGGGAGTGGAAGCCACAAGTACTTTTCTCGCACGGCGTAAGCACGCCGGCGGTGGAGACGGCGATTCTCGAGCTTGGCCCCACGGTGATGTTCGCTCACGCGTACCACGGTGCCTGCATCAGCGGAACGAAGAGCCGACTGTCACCCACGCGGATGCCGTGCCCGAGGCCCCTCGGGGGAGCGTGCCTCCTTCACTATTTTCCCCGTCGCTGTGGGGGTTGGAGCCCGATCACGATGGCGCGCCGATACTCTCTCGAGACCGGGCGTCGAGACTTGCTGCATCGGTACGCGGCGATTCTTACCGCTTCGTCGCACATGCGAATGGAATACCTCAAGTACGGCCTTCCTCCAAAGCGCGTGAAAGCAGTGGGCCTCACGGTCTCGCAACGACGGGATGCTCGGCGCGGGGAGGGTCACGAACCCCCCCCAATTGCCACTCGGGACGTCACGCGGGTATGGCGCCTTCTGTTCGTCGCGCGCCTCACCGCGCTGAAGGGCGGGCCGGTCCTCCTCGACGCGCTGTCGGCACTCCGAACCGCGTTCGCCGGCCGGATCACGCTGACGATCGCGGGCGAGGGCCCGGAGCGCGCATCTCTCGAGGCCCAGGCGGCGCGGCTCCGCCCTCGACTTCCGGACGTCGACATTCGCTTCGCCGGGTGGCTCGGGTTCGACGCCCTTGGTACGCTGATGGGGAACACTGACCTGCTCGTGGTTCCGAGCGTATGGCCCGAGCCATTCGGCCTCGTTGGCCCGGAGGCCGGCGCCTACGGCGTTCCGGCTGCTGCATTTGCCGTGGGTGGCATTCCTGACTGGCTCAGGGAGGGCGAGAACGGCCACCTCGCACCGGGGGACCCCCCGACATCACGTGGGCTGGCGACGGCGATCGTCGCGGCGCTTTCGGATGCAGGGCACCACGCCAAGCTGTGCGCGGGCGCGTTTGCCCAGTCGCGCGAGCTCGACCCAGCCCGCCACGTAGCGCGCATTATCGACATCCTCGAGAGCGCCGTCGCGGGTGGCGGGCCCCGTCTCGCAACGTGATGCCCGAGCCCCTGCGCGTCCTGCACGTCGGGAAGTTCTATCCCCCATACAAAGGGGGAATGGAAACGCACCTGGAGACACTATGCCGCCTCCTTCGCTCCGAAGTGGACCTCCGCGTCGTCGTGGCCAACACCGATCGCCAACGCGTGGACGAGGTCATTGACGGCGTATCGGTCACCCGCCTTGGAACGCGCATCAACCTCGGGGCGGCGCCATACACGCCGGGACTCTCACGATTCATCCGCGAGGCAGCTGCCGACATCGTTCATCTACACTTCCCGCATCCGACCGCGGTTCTTTCGTACCTCGCAAGCCGCCATCGCGGCCGGCTCGTCGTTACATACCACAGCGATATTGTTCGCCAGCGCGTGCTTGGTCTCGCCTTCCGCCCCATCCTCCACGCGGCACTGGCGAGAGCATCATCGATCATTTGTACGTCACCTGCGTACATCGCCAGTTCATCCGTCCTTCGCGCGCACAGCGCACGCTGTCGGGTCCTGCCGTTCAGCATCGAGACCGAACGCTTCGCGAACGCGGACCCGGACGCGGTGAGAATAATTCGCGCCCAATACGGCGATCGGGTCGTGCTGGCCGTCGGCAGGCTCGTCAGCTACAAGGGGTTCGAGCATCTCATCCGCGCCATGAGGGATATCAGCGCGCACCTCGTTCTCGTCGGGGATGGTCCTCTTGGATCGTCGCTCGAGGGGCTCGCACGAGCTTGTGGCGTCGCCGAGCGCGTCACGTTTCTCGAGCGTGTGAACGATGTCAATCCGTACTACCACGCTGCCGACGTGTTCGCGCTGCCGTCGGTGGCGCGGAGCGAAGCGTTCGGGCTCGTCCAGCTCGAGGCAATGGCCGCTGGGCTGCCCGTCGTCAACACGAATCTGCCGTCGGGCGTGCCATACGTATCGCCTCACAACGTCACAGGCCTCACCGTTGCCCCGCGCGATTCCGGAGCACTCGCCGGCGCGATCAATCGTCTGCTCGATGACGCGGCGCTGCGGGGTCGCCTGGGTGACGCGGGTCGGTTACGCGCGCGGCAGGCGTTCGGGGTTTCCGCGATGGTGCGGCAAACGCTCGCCGTCTATCAGGCGGCGATGCAGGTACCTCCGCACCATCCAATCGACCCGCCCACGACGTTGGGGGGCGGTATCGCCGACTACACGGCGGCGTCGGTCGTCAGTGAATCCAGCACCGCTTCAATCCGCCGCGAGAGCACGTCGTAGTCGAAGAGTGCACGGGCCGTCTTGGTGTTCTGCGCGCCGAGCGAGAGCAGGGCGGGGGCGCGGACGAGTGCGGCGAGTCGCTCGGCAAGGCGAACCGGGTACTCGCGGTCCACCGTGCCCCGATACTCGACCCGCATTTCGGGAGGGAGGACGAGGGACGCTTCTCCGACGTCGCTTGCGAGGATGTAGCGGCCTGCGGCCAGGTACAAGGGAAGCTTGCCCGTCGTTCGGACATTTCCGGGGATGTCGTTCGTCTGTGTCGATAGCCAGACGTCGATTGCGGCCAGGTAGTGTGGGACCTCCTGATACGGGACCGGATCCAGGAAAAGCATCCGGTTACCAAGCCCATAGTCGCGGGCACGTGCCTCGAGAATTGGCCGCGCCGTTCCGGCCCCGATCAGAATCCCCTTTACCGGCATATCGCCGAGAAGGCGGATCGCCTCGACAAGGTCCCACCCATAGCCGATCTGCAGGCGGTCGCTCCACACGAGCGACCCAAGAAACCCGACGCTGAGAACACCGTGCAGGCCGAGACGCTCCCGGATTTCGTCCGGCGCTCCGCTAGAGAACACGGTCGTGTCGATCCCATCCTGCACGACGGTCGCGGAGACTCCGCGACTGGCCAGCAACTTCCCGTGGTAGGTTCCTCGGACAACGACACGGTCGGCTGCGCGCAGTGACACGCGCTCCAGCAGCCACGTGAGTGCGAGCCCGATCGGGCCGCGCAGGCCGGCAGACCGGGCCAGCTCATAAACCGCATCTCCGGTATCGATCACGAGCCGGGTTCGCCACAGGGACTTTGCGATGAGACCGGCGACGACGCCGGAGTAACTCAGGTCCAGCACGTAACAGACGTCGGGTTGTTCACGCCGAACCAGCGCGACGAAGTGGGTGATCGACTGGAGGCCTCCCGACGTCCGGTATGCGATGAGCAGATCGAAACGGTGTGCCAGCCGGCTGGCGAAGGCGCGGGCCCGCTCACCAATCGGACCGCTCTCCGGACCGTTGACGAGGAATGCGACTTTCGGGCGTCGTGTGCCTTGTGCACCGCCCATGGTTCGCTCCTCGGCGAGGGACTCGACCGGTTCCGGTTTCCGCAATGCTCTGAAGTCGGGGTGTGCGATACATTGTGTCGAGCGCACCGCTCGGACGCGCTGACAACATTCTACCATGCCCGCTGACGGTTGACCACGTGACGTTTCCGACGGCCCCGCTGAGTGTGGGCATCATCTGCGACTACCGCGAGGAGGGGTGGCCCAGCATGGACCTTGTGGCGGACATGCTGTTAAAGTCCCTCCGGGCGGAGCACTCGCGCGACATCGATCCCGCAGAGCTTCGGCCGTCGATGCGACGCCGATCCGACAGCGTGCCCTTGCTTCGTGGGGCACGGCTGGCGCGCAATGCTGATCGCCTTGTCGGGCGTTTTCACGACTATCCACGCTGGCTGACGCGCTCGAGGCCACGTCACTCGGTATTTCACGTCGTGGATCATAGCTATGCCCATCTCGTGCATGCGTTGCCAGCGAGTCGCACCGTGGTCACCTGTCACGATCTCGACGCGTTTCGATCACTGCTTGCGCCGGATGCCGAGCCGCGATCATGGGTCTTTCGGAGGATGACCCAGCGCATCCTGGCCGGGCTTCAGCGCGCTGCCCGTGTCACGTGCGACAGCGTCGCAACGCGCGATGGCCTGCTCGCGCATGACCTGATACCCGAGGCTCGTCTCGACGTTGTCTACCTCGGCGTCGACCCGGTGATGTCACCTCGGGCGGATCCTGCGGCAGACGCGGTTATCGAGCGCCTCCTCGGTCCCCGCCTGTCGTCACGCATCGACCTTCTGCACGTCGGGAGCACAATCCCGAGGAAACGCATCGACGTGCTGCTTCGCGTGTTTGCCGCCGTCCGTCATGAGCATCCCGAGGCTCGGCTCGTCCGGATCGGGGGACCGTTTACCGAGGCGCAGGGAAGGCTGATGCGGGAACTTCGCATTGACGACTCAGCCGTGGTCGTCCTGCCCTACCTTGACCGGTCCCAACTGGCGGCCGTCTACCGACGCGCGGCGCTGGTGCTGCAGCCGTCGGACGCAGAGGGCTTCGGCTTGCCCGTGGCCGAGGCGATGGCGTCCGCGGTTCCGGTTGTGGCGACCGACCTGCCGGTGCTCAGGGAGATCGGCGGCCCTGCCGCCGTGTACTGCTCCGTGGCAGACGTGGAGAAGTGGAGCGGAACGGTGTGTGCTATGCTCCGCGAGCGGCTCGAGAATCCGACGGCATGGCACCGGCGTTGCCAGGCGGCGTTGGAGTGGTCGAGCCGATTCTCATGGTCCCGGTACGCCGACCACATGGCCGACATCTATCGGGCGGTCTCTAGCTCCCCTCAGGCCTGACGCTGGCGGAACTTCGCCCGGACTGTCTCGCTCCCACCGGAGGTTTCGTTCGTTGAAAGTGATCATTACAGGCGGCGCCGGCTTCATCGGCTGCAATGCCGCCGATCGGTACATGGCGCGTGGCGATGCAGTGGTCGTGATCGATGACCTGTCGCGGCGCGGTGCGGACAAGAATCTCGAGTGGCTCCGCAGTCGTGGCCGGTTCACGTTCGAGCAGGCCGACATCCGCGACGGGCAAGCCATGGCGAGGATCTTTGGCACGCATCGCGATGCCGGGCTCATCCTCCACCTCGCCGGGCAGGTCGCAGTCACGATCTCGGTTGCCGACCCGCGGTATGACTTCGACGTGAATGCCCTCGGCACCTTCAACGTGCTCGAAGCGGTCCGGCTCGCGGGAATCGAGGCGCCGCTCATCTACTCCTCAACGAACAAGGTTTACGGGGGGATGGAGGACGTCGGTGTGGTTGAGCGCGCCGGTCGATATGCGTACGACAATCTCCCGGGCGGCGTCAGCGAGGATCGCAACCTCGACTTCCATTCGCCCTACGGCTGTTCCAAGGGCGCGGCCGATCAGTATGTGCGCGATTACCACCGCATCTATGGAGTCAGGGGCGTGGTGTTTCGCCAGTCCTGCATCTACGGCTATCGCCAGTTCGGCTTCGAGGATCAGGGGTGGATCGCGTGGTTCACCATCGCGAGCCAGCTCGCCCGTCCGATCACGGTCTACGGTGACGGAAAACAGGTCCGGGACATCCTCTTCGTCGATGACCTCATCGACGCTTACGACGCGGCGGCCGCCCGCATCGAGGCGACTGCTGGTCAGATCTACAACGTTGGCGGCGGGCCATCGAACGTGATCTCGCTGCTGGATCTCCTCGACCATCTCGAGCGGCGGATGGGCAAGCCGCTCAACTATGCCAGGGACGAGTGGCGCCCGGGTGACCAGCGTGTCTTCATCAGCGACATAGGCAAGGCGTCGCGCGACCTTCAGTGGGCGCCGCGAACGACGGCCCAGCAAGGGCTAGACAAGTTGTACGAGTGGGTCGCCGCGAACCGGCGGATCTTCGAGTAGCCCCGGGGACCCGCACCCTACGGGGTCTCGGCCGACAGCAACGCCAGGTAGCGACTCAAGGCATCCTGCCACGGGGCGAGGGTAATGCCGGCGCGAGCAAGCTTGTCCGTGCTCATGACGCTATAGGCCGGCCGACGGGCCGGTGTCGGATAGTCGGCCGTGGTGCAGGCGGAGAGAAGGCTCGCGGCGCCTGCGGTCTGGAAGACGGCTGACGCAACGTCGAACCACGACGCGTCGGTGCCACTGTTCGAGACATGAAACACGCCGCTCGCTCCCTGCCTAACGAGATCCCACGTGGCCCGCGCCAGGTCTAGAGTGTACGTCGGCCGCCCGAACTGGTCCGAAACGACCCGAGTCGCCAGGCGTCGCATCGCACGCTCCCACATCGTGCGGGGGAACGATCGGCCGGCGAGCCCGTAGAGCCACTGCGTGCGCAGAATCAGCGGTTCCGCGCCGCTGGCGTTGAGGGCCTGCTCGCCGGCGAGCTTGCTGCGCCCGTAGGCATTCACCGGGTCCGCCGGATCGCCTTCGGAATACGGTTGGCGCGCGTCGCCCCGGAACACGTAGTCGGTGCTGAAGTGCACGATCCGCACACCTCGATCCGCGCATAGCGTACCAAGGCGACTGACAGCGGAGCCGTTGACTTCCGCGGCCGCGTCATAGTCTTGTTCGGCGCGGTCCACCTGCGTATACGCCGTGGCATTGATGACGACGCCGGGCCGCGCCGCTGTCAGGATGCGGGCGATTGCGTGTGTATCTGTGATGTCGCCATCCGAATGCCCGTACGCATCGACGCGGTATTCGTCAGGCGCGGTTGCCACGATGTCGGTACCCAGCATCCCGCGGGCGCCGAGCACCACGACACGGGTCACACGCCGGTCAGGTACAGGGCTTGGGAGGCCTTGTAGGCCTCCGACTGTACGCGGCGCCACCACTCCTCATTTTCCATGTACCACTGGACGGTCTCTCGCAGCCCATCCTCGAACGTCCTGCTGGGCGTCCAACCGAGCCGCTCGCGAATGAAGGAGATGTCCATCGCATAGCGCCGGTCGTGGCCGAGCCGGTCCTTGACGAAGGTCATCAACGACTCCGGCTTGCCGAGCAGGTTCAGGAGGGTGCGAATGACCGTCATGTTTGGAACCTCGGACTCGCCGCCGATATTGTACACGCCATCTTCGAGGCGTCCCCTCGTGCATACCGCCCAGATGGCCGATGCATGATCGTCGACGTAGAGCCAGTCACGAACGTTCATCCCGTCCCCGTAAACGGGCAGCGGCTGGTTGCCGAGTGCCCGTGTCACCATCAGCGGGATGAGCTTCTCTGGGAACTGGAACGGACCGTAGTTGTTCGAGCAGCGGGTCGTGAGGCAGGGAAGGCCGAACGTCTCCGTATACGCCCGCACGAGGCAGTCTGCCCCGGCCTTGCTTGCCGAGTACGGACTGTTGGGTGCGATGGGCGTCCGCTCAGTGAATGGCGGGTCGTTGGGCCCGAGCGAGCCATACACTTCGTCGGTGCTGACATTGACGAAGCGAAACGCGCGCGGACGCTGCGCGAGCTCGCGTCGAGTCATCTCGAGCAGGTTGAGCGTCCCCTGCACGTTCGTCGAAACGAATTCCGCCGGTCCGAGGATCGACCGGTCGACGTGGGATTCCGCCGCGAGGTGGAGGATCGCATCGGGCGCCGGGATCGCTCGACGGGTGACGACCTCCAGAGCCGTACCCTCGAGCAGCGACGCCATGAGTGCGGCGTCGCGTATGTCACCATGAACGAAAAAGTAGCGACCATCCCCATCGAGCCCGTACCCCGCGGCGATGTCCGAGAGGCTTTCCGGATTGCCAGCGTAGGTCAGCAGGTCGACGTTGATGACGCGCACCGACGTGTCATGGCGGAGCAGCCATCGTATGAGGTTGCTCCCAATGAACCCGGCGCCGCCGGTCACGATGACGGTGCTCGGCTGGAAGACGCTTCGTGTCATGGCTCGTATAGCGGAAGATCGGTTCGCGTCGCGGACAAGGCCGCCATTCTCTGATCCTTCTCGGACAGCACCGGGTTGGACACCGGCCACTGGATTCCAATCGATGGGTCCGACCACAGGACGCCGCGGTCGTCGTCCCCCACGTACACATCGGTGCACTTATAGACGAAATCAGCCGAGTCGGAGAGTGTGCAGAAGCCGTGCGCAAAGCCTGGCGGGATCCACAGATAGCGCGGCTCCTCCTCCGAAAGCACAGTCCCGTACCACCGCCCGAAACTCGGTGAACCGCGACGGATGTCCACTGCAACGTCGAAAACACGCCCGCGAACGACACTCACCAGCTTGCCCTGAGGCCGTCGGAGCTGATAGTGCAGCCCGCGGAGCACGCCTTTCACCGAATGCGAGTGGTTGTCCTGGCGGAAGACCGTCGGGAGGCCAGCATCCGCGAAGCGCTCCGCGTTGAATGACTCCAGGAAAAAGCCACGTTCGTCGCGGAACACCCGCGGCTCGATCGTCAGCACCCCTGGCAGCGATGTCTCGACGACTTTCACGAGCGGGGCCCTTCGGATGCGATTCGGAGCAGGTACTGCCCATAGTCGTTCTTGCGAAAAGGCGCGGCGGCACGCGACAGGCCCTCCGCATCGATGAACCCCATTCGAAATGCGACTTCCTCGATCGATCCGACCATGAGTCCCTGTCGATTCTCGATCGCCTCAATGAAGTTCGAGGCCTGAAGCAGGGATTCATGAGTCCCGGTATCCAGCCACGCCATGCCCCTGCCCATCAGCCGGACGTTGAGTCGGCCGGCACGGAGATACTCGAGGTTCACGTCGGTGATCTCGAGCTCCCCGCGGGGCGACGGCTTGAGATGTCGGGCGATGTCCACGACTGAATTGTCGTAGAAGTACAGGCCGGGGACCGCGTAATGGGACTTCGGTCGGCTCGGCTTCTCCTCGAGACCAAGTACCGTCCCAGTCGCATCGAATTCAACGACACCGTAGCGCTCCGGATCGCGAACGTAGTATCCGAAGACGGTTGCGCCGTTCGGGTCTCGCGCGGGGGGCTGAACCACGTCGGCGAGCCCTTCGCCGTAGAACATGTTGTCGCCTAGGATCAGTCCCGCCGGGTCGGTTCCGATGAAGTCGGCGCCAATGACGAAGGCCTGCGCAAGACCCTCCGGGCGTGGCTGCTCGGCGTAACTGAAACTGACGCCGATTTGCTCGCCGCTCCCGAGGAGGGACCGGAATCGTGGCAGGTCTTCCGGCGTGGAAATGACGAGGATATCGCGTATCCCGGCCAGCATCAGTGTGCTGAGCGGATAGTAGATCATCGGCTTGTTGTACACCGGCATGAGCTGCTTGCTGACGACCAGCGTCAGGGGATGAAGCCTCGTTCCTGCTCCGCCCGCGAGTATGAGACCTTTCATGGCGAGGTGTGCGTGAGAGCGCCGACCGGATCAGCGCGCAATGTAGATGCTTCGCACCAACGGGGTACCGCTACAGCCCCTCTCCGCACATACCCACTCGGCGGCTGGTACCGGCCGGGATGCGGCCGGCGCGCTCCATCGCAAGGACTGGGCGCAACGCATCCCGTCGGCCGCGCCGCGGAGGACCCACGAGGCGATTCGGCCACGAACAGGGATGGGGAGTGGTCGCGCAGGGACTCGAACCCCGGACCTCTGCTGTGTGAAAGCAGCGCTCTAACCAGCTGAGCTACGCGACCTTGCCGTCGTCGGCGATGAATCCCCGACTTCGGAATGCGAATGATAAATCCCAGACTGGGGCTGGGGTAGCCCCGGAACGTTCCGATCCCGCTGTGCGAGCATCGCCGGTCATTCTCGGGGAATCGCAGTCGCTTTGAATTGGACACTTCCAACCGATGGGATGCTGGCGAGCAGCGTATAAACGCCGGGGGTCGAACCGAGAGTCCACTCCGTGAAGGTCGCCACGCCGGTCGAATCTGTGGCGGCCACGAACTCAACCTTCGACGAGCCGGTGCCGGCCGAGAATCGTACCGGCGTAGCGACCACCGGATTCCCGTATCGATCCACGACGCGCACGGATGGGGCGCTCGCCACAATGGTTCCGACTCGCCCGGTGTTCGCCAGTCCTGCAACAATGAGCAACTGCGCAGGCTTGTCGGCGATCGCTGACGCCCGAAACACGGTGGGCTGCGCCCCGACCGCGAACGCGAAAAGCTCCTGTGGGCCGGACACGGTTCCCATGCCCCAACCGCGCGAAGCCGCCCTGCCGTCAGCGCCGCTCACGACAGTGTGCTCGACACGGCTCGAGCCCCGTCCACTCACGAACGTGACGCGCGCACCGGCGACGGGATTTCCGTACTCATCACGAACCGTGACGGACGGAGGTATTGGCAAGGATTTGCCGACCGTCGCGAACTGGGCGTCTCCCGCGCGATGCATGACGCGTCCAGCGTGCCCGGTTGCCGCGGATGCGGTGAAGGCCACCGCCGGCTGGTTCTCCGCCGTCGCGAAGAGGATGTTGTCCCCCGCGCCCGGTCCGATCGTCCACTCGCCAGCAGTTGCAAGGCCATCGGAATCGGTGAAGCGTGCGCCGCCCGTGACGGACCCACCCCCTGCAACGACCGAGAAGGTAATGGGCAGCATGGGTACGCCCCGGCCAGCGGAGTCGACGGCGCGAACCACGACCCGCTCCGGAAGGGTCGTCAGCGGGTATCCTGATTGACCGTCGCCACTGACGGCAACGAGCCGCGCGGCGGGGCGCGGTCGGGCGCGGGCACGAAACACGCGCGTGATGATCGGGCGACCCGACCCGCTATCGACCGCGTGGACGTTCATTCGCTGGTAGTCTGCCACTGAATCCCCGAGGATCCAATGAACCTGCGCCATGCCCGCCGAGTCGGTCGTCGACGAGTCGCTCGTCAGGCGGCCGCCACCGCTGGCGACTTCGAACGTCACCCGGTGGTCGACTACCGGCTTCCCGCGCTCATCGATCAGTTTGACGACGATCGGCTTCGCGAGCGGCGCGCCAGCCACTCCGTACTGGTCGTTCCCGTCGGCCATGTGCAGCTCGGCCGGCGAGCGTTGCAGGCGATTCGCGCCGTCCGCCGCACACCCGGCGACGAAGGCCAGACCGGTGAGCAGAATGATGGCGGCACGCGAACTCATCTTTTCCAGAATGTTCAAGTTCGTAGCGCTCTCCGCGGGTAGTGGGCCCTGCAGGGATCGAACCTGCGACCGTCGGATTATGAGTCCGCTGCTCTAACCGGCTGAGCTAAGGGCCCGCAGTCACATCCTACAGTGACTACATCGGGACCGCCAGCGTTCGACTCTGTCTGCGTCCGTCATGACGACGCGGAACCGTGGTGGGTACATGACTCTCGGCGAAGCTCAAAATTTATTCGCCGGAGGGGCCGCGCCATCGCTGTCGACATTGTACAACTGGATACTGCGACCTACTCGCGCCACCGGCCGCCGGGTGCTGAGCCAATCGAGTTGGCCGCAAAGCTCCGGGTAGACATTCCGGAGACAGGTCTCACTAGCCGCGACCCACCCTGTCGCGCGCTCGCCGGGCCGCAGATACCGCACCTGTGTCGGTGTCAGCTTTCCGAGAACGGGCCTCGCGAGCAGGGCGACCGAAACGCTCGAGATGTCGCGACGTGCGAGCTCATCGGCGAGGCGAAGCATGTCCTGGCCCCAATCGAGATTGCTGTCCACCAGCAGCGCCGCGGGATCCGACCGCGAGGCCTCGTTGAAGTATGCGAGATGATGTGGGGTCTCGCGAACTACATCGATCGTGAACCACAGCAATCCAATGCCCACAACAACACGGCGCATCGTGGCGCCCCGTCCCGCCTGCCACAGCGTCGCGACGCCCAGCGCCGCAAGGATTGCCCAAGCACCGTACAACGGGAGGATGTGGCGGACGCCGATGTTGATGTGGGTGATGACTCCCGTTACAAGCACGGCGAGAACGGTGAGCAGCGGGGTCGCGAGATGCCAATCGGAGCGCCGGCGGCGAATGGATTCCGTCGACCCAACCGCTCCCAGAACGAGGAGGACCAGCGGCGTCTTCACCGCGAATACGATCGGAAAGTAATACCACCAACCCAGCATCGAACGCTCGCCCAGCAGGTAGCTGTAGTGTCCCTCCACGCTGTGGCGGGAGGCGTCCTTAATGCCGCGGAGCAATTCGCCGGCGGGCACAGGAACCCCGTGCAGGTCGATGATCGAAAAGCGATAAACCGCCCAAATGACGAACGCGCCGGCGGCACCTGCGGCGAGCACCTGGCGCATTGCCGGTGTTCGCCACTCGCGCCATTGTCGCGCGCCGGGGCGCAACGTCTCGGCCGCCTGCGACGTGCGGACGGTCCACAGACGCCACCCACCGAAACACAGCAGCATCAGCCCGAGATACGGAATTGCCGAGAACTTTGCGGTCACCGCGAAAGCACCTGCCGCGCCGAGGATTGCCGCGCGACCAGTGGTCGGTTCATCCAGCCAGCGAATGAGCGCGTAAACCGCGAGAAGCACTGTTGCGGACAACCCCACGTCTGTCGTAGCAAGCGCAGCGTGGCCGATCACTGGCGGGGAGAGGGCGACGAAGGATGTCGCGAGCGCCGCGCCGGGCCTGCCGATGAGCATCGCACTCCAC
>JANPKQ010000114.1:0-15445 GCA_031426115.1 Gemmatimonadaceae bacterium
GGGGATTCCCGTCGGCGCGTACACGCGCACGATTCGCGAGGATCCGGTGCGTCGCGGACTCCTCTACGCCGGCACGGAGATCGGCGTTTATGTCTCCCTCGATGACGGGCGCCGCTGGGAGCCGCTCCAGCTCAACCTGCCACGCTCGAGCGTCCGCGACCTCCGCGTCCACGGCAGCGATCTCATCGCCGCGACCCACGGGCGCTCCTTCTGGGCCATCGATGACATCTCGATGCTCCGACAACTCGCTGATTCGGTCACGTCACGCGCGGCGTACCTGTTCCAGCCTTCGACCGCCGTTCGCTGGCGGAGCGGCGGCGGGCGGAGCCTCACCGCGGGCCAGAACCCGGCGGGAGGCGCGGTCATCGACTTCTTCCTCAGTCGCGCACCAGTCTCGCCGATAACACTCGAGTTCCGCGATGGCTCGGGCGCTCTTATCCGGACCTACACCAGCGACGCCGAGTCCGATACGACGGTGGCGATGACCCCCGCCGACTCGATTGGCCGTGCGGCGCGCGCGGCGATGAGGGACAGCCTCGTGTACGAGCCGGCCGACTCTGTGGTCTCGGCCCGGCGCGGTACCAATCGCTTCGTCTGGAACCTCCGCTATCCGCCAGCGAAGCGCATGCGAAACACCCTGAATGACGAGGGGACATTCGACGGCCCCGTCGCGACACCGGGGAATTACTCCGTGCGCCTCATCGTTGGTCGCGACACGCTGGCGCGCCCGTTCACCGTGGTTGCCGATCCACGCGTGCAGACCACCACCGCGGAGCTCGCGCGGCAGTTCGCCCTGACGATGAAGGTCCGCGACCGGATCACCGACGTCGTGGACGCCGCGGTGCGCGTCGAGGATTTCCAGTCGCAGCTCGACCAGCGCGTCGCAATGTCGAAGGACCTCGCCTCCGCCAAGCGCGTCGCCGATGCCGTGAAGCCGCTGCGCGACAAGCTCGAGGCGATCCGCGGCGAACTGTACGAGATCCACTGTCACGTGGACCAGTGCTCGCTCGACCAGCAGATGAAGCTCTACAACCAGCTCCTC
The DNA here is from genome assembly GCA_031426115.1 of Gemmatimonadaceae bacterium. Lineage (GTDB taxonomy): Bacteria > Gemmatimonadota > Gemmatimonadetes > Gemmatimonadales > Gemmatimonadaceae > JANPKQ01. The sequence continues at coordinate 1,043 of JANPKQ010000114.1, forward strand.
ACGATCAACGCCCAGGTGCAGACCGGCGATTACGCCCCGACCCAGCAGCACGGCGAGATGTTCGCCGACTTCTCCGCACAGGTCGGCACCCAGCTCGCGAAGCTGCAACAGCTCGAGGACGCCGACCTTGCCGCCATCAACAAGCTGCTGGCTGAGGTGCAGCTGCCGATCGTACACGTGCCACCGAGGAAAGCGGTGCCGGTGACGATGTAAGCCGCACCGGCTCAGCCTGTACTTCTGTCGCCTGTGCCTCTCTCATCTTCGAACATGCCGTTGATCCGATTCCGACCCGGTAATCGCTTCCCCAACCGGCGCCACGACGTAGGGCGGCTCAGCCTCGATCTCGCGCCATCTCCCACGCCGTCCGCTGCAGCAACTCCACGTCGGGTGACCTTATGCCTTTGAGCTCGCTCGCAATCCCCACGGGGTTCTCGCCGAACAGTACGGCGAAGAACACGCACGCCGCGAGATAGGACCCGGCGAGGGTCGGATGACTCCCATCCGTGTCATGCAGCACGGGCTCATCATGTTCGGCGAGGAAGCGATGCCACGCCACTCCGGCCGGGACGACGACAGCGCCGAGCTCCTTCCCAATCGACGTATAGCAGTTGGTGAGCAGTTGCTGGGTCTCGGGGACCTTCTGGCGCGCCCAGGTGAGGTACAGGACCGTCTTCGCGCCGGACGCCTTGATTGCCGGGTCGAACAACCGAATGTTTTCATGCGTGCGCTGGCAGTTCTTCACAGGCAGCGTGCTTTGCTCCTGGAGGACGACGTAGTCGTATCGCGTCTTCTCCATCGCCTTCTGCGCGTCGCCCTTGTTCCAGTGCATCTTCAGTGATGCGCCGCCGGCCGAGATGAGCTTGTGCTCCAGGGTTTGCCCGCGAGCCTCGGCCATGGCCGCAATGAGACCCGGAACGTTGTTCCGCGCCGTGAAGCTGTTGCCGACGAAGAGGATGTTCATGCTTGCCTTTCCATGAATCGCGGACACCCGTGAAAAAGCTCTGGAGCTCCGATGCGGTCGAGGAGTGGAAGCACGCCCTCGAGCGCTATGACGATGTGGTGGCAGGTCAGAAGGTTGCCGCTCTCCCGGAGCTCGACCGATGGTACCGCGATGAGCTCCCGGACGCCATCGCCGCGCGCGCCCGACCTCATGTGACGCTCGCCGAGGTCGTGAAGCTCGCGGAGTGGAAGATGGCGCGCGGCGTCTGGCGCGCGAGAAATCTCGTGCTCATCCGCGGCAACGATCCGGCGCTGGTCGTGAAGACGAGCACCGATGCCATCGCGGCCGCCCCGCATCCGACGGCGCCGATCGCTGCGCTGGCCGAACTCGCCGGCGTTGGGCCGGCGACGGCATCGGCCGTGGTGTCGGCGGCGCATCCGGGGATCTATCCGTTCTTCGACGAGCTCGTCGCGGCGCAGGTGGCGGGACTCGGGGCGGTGGCGTGGACAACTGCGTACTACCGACGATATGCGGAGGCGTTGCGCGAACGGGCGGAGAAGCTCGGAGGGAAGTGGACGCCGACGAAAGTGGAGAGGGCGCTGTGGGCGAATTCCGGCGGGAAGAAGCGAGTCGCCGACTGAGGCTCGAAAAAAAACAACTGCGGGTCGGGGAACTGCAACGGCGGTGAAGGCCACTGCGTCGACGGCGGCATCGGGGAAAAATGAACCCCGGGAAGGGCGTAAGTATAGAATAATGGGGTGAAAGCCCTCAACGCCGGCAAACGGTTTAACGGCGTTGGCGGAGTTGCCGCCCTTTTGTTCTACGTACCGTTTCACGCCCCTCGGTTTTGCCCGATGCCGCCGACGACGCCCTGCATCAGTTCCGCTTTAGCAGTTCCGCTTTTCCCTAAACCTCACCCGGCGCACAGACCTCTGGGTGTCCAGTCCGGCGCCACCACCGATGCCGGCTGCGCCGAGTCGTGCAGCACGAGCGCCAACGACCGCCGCACCTCGGTGCCGATCGCGGTGAGCTCCATCGCGGGCCCGGCGGAAACGATGACAGGCGCGCCGCCCGCGCGTCCCGTCATCTTCCCCGCTGATGTCTCCAGACACATCGTCCCGGAGAGCGTGTACCACGCCTCGGGACCGGGGTGGCGATGCACGCGCGACCGCATCCCCGGGCGGAAGACGGTTTCCATGTACTGCGCGGTGTAGCGGCCACCTGCGGTGACCGGGAGCGGACCGACAGCCGCGATGCGCTCGCCACCCCTTGGCCGCCACGCCTTCGGCCCGATCGTGAAGAGCCACGTTCGTCCGAGCGCCTCGACCACGGTTCCCCGCGCGGTCTTCGCCGCCTCAGCGGCCGTGCGAGAGGGGAAGGCATCGATGTGCCAGAAGTTCGCGCGGGCGGGCAGCATCCCGAGCTCCTCGCTCGCCGTGATGAAGCAGCCGAACGGCGCATCGCCGCGCTGACTGCGAGGGACGCAGGTCGCGCCGGTATTCAGCTCGAGCTCCGACATGTTGAACCCGAACCCCGGCCATCCACCCGACGCGACCGAGCGCTCGAACCAGCTCCGCGCGCGCGCCGTGTCGCGGCGCACGAGATACCAGTTTCCGATGCCGTAGCTCAGCGTCGCGACCTGCACATCGGCCGTGTCGGCAGCGGTAAGCACGGCGTCCGGCGCGACCTCTCCGCGATAGAGGCGAAGCCGCTGGGCGTACGCGTTGGCCACGGGGAGCGAGTCGGGGCGGCGAGCGAGCATCGCCGTCGCCTCCGCACTCCGTCCCGCACGCGAGAGCGACATCCAGAGCCAGTCCGTCGCACCGGCCAGCTCCCCCGCGTCCGGCGCGCGCGGCTGGGCACGGCGGAACGCATCTGCCGCTCCGGCGAAGTCGCCCTGCGCGTATCGGACGATGCCGAGGTGATAGAGTATCCCGTAGTTGGTGCTGTCGAGGCGGAAGCCGCGCGTCAGATCGTCCAGCGCGCGGTCGAAGTCGCGCACGGAGAGGTATCGGTGCCCGCGCCAGCGGTAGAGCATCGCGTTGTCGGGCGCGATCGCAAGGCCGCGGGTGAACGTCGCGATCGCCTCGCGAAACTGGCGGGCGCCCGACTGCGCGACGCCGAGCGCGATGATTCGGTCGACGTTCCGCGGATCGGCGGCCAGCGCGCTCTCCGCCCGCGCGATCGGACCCGTGTCGTTCTGCGACCGGTACTCGGTTCCACCGAGCGATCGGTACTGGACCGACTGGGCCGCGGCGGGTAGCGTGCCGAAGAGGGCCGCAGCGGTCGCGGCAAGGAGCATGATTCGTCCGGTCATGTCGCGCACTCCATAGTGTGTTCCGTACTTTCGTGAGCTGTGGGCGCTGCGGAGACAGTACGGGAAGGCGCGCCGACCGCAACCCCGCCGACGCGTCACGAGCAACCGCCGCGGACGAATGGGGGTCCTATTCAGGGGCCTGTCGGCTCGAAGCTCCGCTGCTATCAGCTCGCAGCACGATGTGCCCTTCGAGCCTTCAATCAACAGGGGCTGACTCCATGTCCGAGCACCTCGACAACGCATGGCGGGAGCTGGTTCACGCGGTGCGCAGCCTCCGCCGCGACCCTGCGCTGGCGATCGGCGTCATCCTCACCTTCGGCATCGCCATCGGCGCGAACGCCGCGATGTTCGGGCTCGTCGCGCGGCTCATGCTTCCCGCTCCTCCCGGAGTTCGCGACTCCGACCGCGTCGCGCGTATTGAGTTGAGCGTCATCACCGAGGAGGGGGAACGCTATCCCGCCTCGAACACCTCCTATCCCATCTTCCGGGCGATCGCCGCGCACCGCGAGATGTTCAGCGCCGTTTCTGCGGCACGCACCGATGCCCACGTGGTCGGACGCGGCGCAGATGCAGTTCGCGTCGATGCCATCGAGGCGACGGGGGAATACTTCGGCGTGCTTGGCGCACGGGCGGCGCTGGGACGTCTCTTCACGCCAGATGATGACGAGCTCCCCGCCGGCAACACGGTCGTGGTCCTCAGTCATTCCTTCTGGAAGCGCCACTTCGCCGGTGCGCCGGATATCGTCGGAAGGGAGATCGTCGTCGACGATGCGAGCTTCACCGTGATCGGCGTCGCGGAGCCTGACTTCAGTGGGGATGGGCTCGCTCCCGTCGACATCTTCATCCCGCTCACCACGGCGTCGCGAGGCCGGCCGGCGGGCTGGTCCACCGAGCTTGGCATGAATCTCGTCGCCGTCGTCGCGCGCCTCCGGGATGGTGTTTCGCCCACCGCTGCCGCGGCGATCGGATCGACGCTTCCGTTGCGCGACGGAGTCATCGCGACGTCGGTGACACTCGAGTCCCTCCTGCCGGCGGCGACGCGAAGCTCACCGCAGGCGCGCGTGGCACTCTGGTCGTTCGGTGTCGCGATCGTCGTGCTGCTCATCGCGACCGCGAACGTCGGCACACTCCTGCTCCTGCGCGCGATCCGCCGGCGACGCGAGCTCGCGGTTCGCATGGCGCTCGGGGCGAGCCGTCTCCGCCTTGCCGGCCAACTCACTGCGGAGAGCGTGCTGCTGGCGTGCGCTGGCGGGCTTGCTGGCCTGCTGGTCTCGCAATGGCTCGCCGACATCGTGCGTGCGACGCTCCTGCCGAACCTCGCGGCGGCAGACCGGTTCATCGACGCGCGCGTTCTCATCGCCACGACCGTCTTCGCGCTCGTCGCGGGCCTGCTGGCGGGACTCGTACCCCTGTTCCTGCTCGCCCACCGGCGACTTGCCGCCGAGCTGCACGGCACCGGAATCCTGGGATCGCCCGGCCGTTCGCGCGCGCAGCGACTGCTCGTCGGCGTCCAGGTCGCGCTGTGCACGCTGCTGCTCGTGGGCGCCGGCCTGTTCGTGCGGAGCCTCCAGCGCGTGCAATCCCAGGAGCTCGGCATCTCCATCTCGAAGCTGCTCTTCGTGACGCTCGACTTCCGAACCGAGCTCTCGCCCGCCGCGCGGGACGACGCGCATCGCGATGCCGTGGCCCGCCTCGAACGGCTCGGCGGGGTCACCGGCGCGACGGTCGTGCAGGCAATGCCCTTCGGCTCCTTCCACGTTCCGCCGATCAGCGTTCCCGGTATGGCCGAGCCGCCGACGGCGGGCGGGCAGCTTCCATTCATGTACGGTGCGACGCCGGAGTATCTCGACCTCATGGGTGTGACGGTGCTCCAGGGGCGTCCGCTCACCGATTCGGATCGCCGCGGATCTGCGCTTGTCGTGATGGTGAACGAGACGATGGCGCGCGAGGTCTGGCCCGGGCAGTCGGCGATCGGGAAGTGCATTCGCATCGGCTTCGAGCCCGGCGTCCCGCCAACACCGATGGCACCGGCGACGCTGCCCTGCCGCGACGTCGTCGGCATCGTCCGCGACTCGCGGGCGCGCTCCCTTCGCCCCGTTGGCCGCGAAGCGACGCAGATGCAGTACTACGTCCCCTTCGAGCAGCTTCCCTCCGGTCCCTTCGGCCCGATGACCGAGGTGAACGGGATTCTCGTGCGCGCCGCGGGCGATCCGGAGGGGATGATTGCTCCGGTTCGACGCGCACTCCAGGAGAGCGCGACGCCGATCTCCGCCGAGGTCCGCCTCTACCAGGACCTGCTCGACCCGCAACTGCGCCCATGGCGCCTCGGCGCGACGCTGTTCACCGCGTTCGGCGCGCTGGCACTCTGCATCGCTGCCGTGGGGCTCTTCGGCGTCGTCTCATGGCTCGTCGCCCAGCGTCGGCGCGAGATCGGGCTCCGCCTCGCCCTCGGCAGCACCGGCGCCGCGGTCGGTCGCATGGTGATCGTTACCGCGGTTCGACTCATCGCGGTCGGTGTGGCCATCGGCACCGGTGCCGCGCTGCTCATCGGTCCGGCCGCGGAGTCGATGCTGTTCCAGACGTCTGCACGCGATCTCGTCGTCCTGCTTGGCGCGGGCGGATCGCTGCTGCTCGTCACCGTCGCGGCCGCGGTTGTCCCCGCGTGGCGCGCATCCCGGGTGAGTCCAATGGCGGCGTTGCGGATGGACTAGGCATCGCCGCGGACTGGCGTGGGCCGCGGATGGGACGTGAGTTCCGGTTCGCCTGGGCACGATCGTGCGTGGCGCACAGTGTAACTGCAAACTGAAGCCGCGGATTTCGCGAAAACGACGCGGATACGGCAACTGCAACTGCAACTGCTTTATTGGCCGCGGACGAACGCGGACTCACGCGGACAACTTCAACGGCGAGCTGCAACCACGGAGGCCACGGAGGCCACGGAAACCCCAGCGGCGTGGGTGGCATCTCGGCGCAGAACTCCGCTCGCACGCCGATCTCGGGGTTCCGCCGTCAAGCGACCAGCGATCGGCGTTTTTCAGCGATCAGCGCTCAGCGCGCTCCTGAGCCCTCGTGTTCGCCGTGGCAGTTTGCAGCCCTGCTACATCCCGTTGGCATTGTTCATGGCCTTCAGTCGCTCTGCCTTTTCCGCCTGAGGAAAGCCTGCCCCCGGATCGGAGCCTGCAAGCGCGAAGCGCGTCAACGATCATGCTACAGCGTGTAGTATGTCGTGAAGAACAGGAGCGAGCGGTAGGCGACGAGCAGCGCGACGAAGGACACTGCCAGCGCTCCCGTCATGCCCAGCGCTTCGAGCCCGGACAACCGATAGACCCGGCGCGAGGCGAAGAAGATGTACGCGGGTGCGAGCGTCAGGAGGGCGACGACGGCGCCAAGGGCAATGGCGTCGATCACCGGCGCCGTCGCGACGCGCGACAATGTGCCGAGCAATCCCCAGCCGGTGACGACGAGCCAGATGAAGGCGAGCACGTGGAGCGAGAACACCAGGTGCTCGCCAAGGCGATGCGGCACGCCGGGGCTCGACGCGCGCCAGGCAAACATCAGCCGAAGCACCACTGCGAGCGCCGGGGCGAACAAGATGATGAGGCTTCGACGCTGCGCGTCCACTCGTCCGTCGAACGCCGAGACATACGGCTTGAAGGCGGTACCCTCGCGTTCCTTGCCCTGCACGAGGCTCGAGACGAGCACAGGCGATGGCGGCGCATCCCTCAGGTAGCTCTCCAGACTGTAGGAGAACATCGGGGCTCGCGGCGCAGCGACGAAGAGCACGAGGTTGACGAGGAGGAAGAGCTGGAGTGGCCGCAGGTATCGCGCTCGGCGGCCCTCGAGGTGAGCCGCTGTCAATGCGCCCGGGCGCGAGACCAGTACGCCCATCGTGCGCGAGATCCGCCCATCGACGCTCGCGAGCTGATCGATGAAATCCGCGGCGTGCTCGCGGAGCGAGTAATCGTCGGGCCGTGGTGCGGCCTGGCCGCAATCGGCGCAGTACCGACGTACGACACCCGATCCGCAGTTGGGACATCGCCGCCCTCCGGCCAACGAGGTGCCATCTGGCACAGGCGGCGGCTCGGGTTGGAACGACACAGCGGGAATCGCCACGGATGCTCCTATGTCACCGACAGCTCGGCGCCGGCACCAGACTGGCCTCCCGCCCGATCGGAACGACCTCGAGGAACTGCACCTTCGCCGGCTCCGTCGGCGCGAGTGTGATCGCCACCCGCAGATCGCCAGTCGCGCACCGCATCCTCCACCGCCCGCGCAGCGCATTCTCCGCCACGATCTCCCCTTCGTTCCGGCACGAGTCGCCTGCCCCCACGCGCACGCGATCGATCGCGGCGCGTCGGCGATCCTTCGATTCGTCGAGGAAGAGGTTCATCGCGCCGACGCTGTCGGCGAGCGCATCGTTCCATCGGCTCACGAGCCGCGTCACCTGCGCCTGCCGCTCGAGCAGCACCGGGGAGGGCTGCGCCGTGCGGGGAACGAGCGCACCGGTGCGCGCGAGAATCTGCATCGCCTGCTCTGCGGGATTCGTCCAGCTCGTGTAGGTGAGGTTGCCGAGCGCGACGATGCCGACGCCATGCTCGGGAAGCCAGCGCATCAGCGAGCCGAACCCGGGAAGGCCGCCGGTGTGTGACACCGACGTGCGAAAGAGGCAGGTCTGCGCGACGCGCAGGCCGTACCCATAGCCGCCTGCGTTGAGTGTCGTGTTGCCGGATGCGTCGCGCCCGGCGGTCGCGCCGCTGAACCGTTGGATCTGCTGCATCTCGCGCAGCGATGAGCGCTTCAGCGGGCCGCTGTCCATGCCATCACGCGGCGGCCAGGCGTCGAGCATGAAGCTCACCCACCGACCGAGGTCGCCGATCGAGGTGAGCATCCCGCCCATCGCACCAAAGGATCCGTCCGGAAGCTGCTTCTCCTCGAGCCATGCATCATCCTGCCTGCGGTAGCCATGCGCGAGGCGGCTCGCCGGCACGCTTTGCGCCTCGAGCGTCGTCACCGTCATGCCGAGCGGCTTCAGCACGCGCTCCTCGACATAGCGCGGATACGGCATCCCCGACACGTTCGCGACGATCCGCCCGAGGATCGCGAAGCCGTAGTTCGAGTACTCGTACACCATTCCCGGCGCGTTCGAGAACGGGATTCCGCCGCGCATCATCCGCGACATCTCATCGTTCGTCGCGGCAAGCTGCTGGTCGCCCCATGGGTTGTCCTCGGGGAAGCCGGCGCCGTGGGTGAGCAGGTGCCTGATGGTGATGCGCGGGGCGTCCGATGTCGGATATCGGATGCTCGCCAGCTCGGGGACGTACTTCTCGGCAGCATCGTCGAGCGAGAGCTTCCCCCCATCCCGGAGCTGGAGAATCGCCACCGCCGTGAAGCTCTTCGTCATCGACGCGATGCGGAACACCGTCGCGCTGTCCACCGGTGCGCGCGACGAGACCTCGCGATGGCCGACGGTACGCGTGTGCGCGATGCGCCCGTCCACGATGATCCCGTACGCGATCCCGGGCACGTTGGATCGCGCCGCGAAGTCGCGCATGAGCGCGTCGATCTCGGGGAACGCGGCGCTGAGCTTCGCGAGCCGGTCGCGATCGGCGAACTGCGCAGGTGGCATCGCGCTCGCGCGCTGTGCACCGCCCGTGCACGGCACCAGTGCGCCCAGCGCGCCGGCCGTGAGGAGGAGACCGAGTGACCGCAGGGACGAGCGAGTCATGAGCCGAGGCCGGGGATGCGGGGAAACGGGGTCACCGGCTCGTGCGCCCGTGACCCCGTGGATTCTCAGTGGACGCCCGGCGACTTCTCCTTGCGGCCATCACTGCTCGTCTTGCCGGGGTAGCAGTCGTCGCAGAGGCGTGGGTGCGACGCCGAGACGTTCTCGGTGCGCGGCAGCGACCGGATGAAGAACATCGACCGCGCGCGGCCGCACGCGCTGCACCGCGACGGATCCCTCGACGTTGCGGCATCCTTGGGCTCGGGAAGGTAGTGATCCTGGATGTAGTGCAGACTTCCGTCGTCCGAGGAGCGCAGCCGGAAGAGACGCTCGCCGAACTCGCCGCTCGCCGTGCCGGCCTGCTCGCCTGATGATGCGACTTCACTCGGCCGCGCGATGGCCTCGGGCGCCGGTTCCGGAACTTCGACGCTCATGGTAATGCCGCCGCGGCGATGAAGCGTCGCGGAATGCTTCTTCGCTGACATCGATGATCTCCGAAGTGTGCGTGATGGTGGGACCGGCGACGGACGGCGCGGGCGGGAGCCGGCGGAAGCCCGTCGTTCCGGCCGGACGACGTTACTTCCGGGCGGAATAGGCCACAAGGGTATGCGGCCCGCCCACCGGTTACGCGAAGCGCTTTCTCGAGCGCTCCTGCGCCTTCATTGCCTCCACTTCGCGCGTCCGCGGCGGGGCGGTCGTCGTGAGGGAGTGGATCAGTCGATGCGCAGCCTCCGTCACCTCTTCGACGGCACGATTGAAGGCCGCCTCGTTGGCGCGCGACGGTCGATTCGTCCCGCTGAGCTTGCGCACGAACTGGAGCGCGGAGGCGCGGATCTCATCGTCGGTCGCTTCGGGGGCGAAGTTGGCGAGCGTCTTGATGTTCCTGCACATGAATCGTCTCCTCGGTCGATTGCGCGGGCGGATGTCAGGATACGACGGCGATCGGTGCAGGAGCAAGCGCCGTCGGTGTCATCGTGCAGGTCAACTCCATGACCACGCCGACCATCGTCTCCCTCCCGGTCCGGCGATTCCAGTACACGCTCGAGAGCAGCGTCCCGGCGTTCGGGTCGACGACGTCGTAGCGGACTCCGAGGTCGGCGGGCCCGGGTACCGACAGGCTGATCGTCCCCGGCGATACCTGCGCGAGCAGTTGCGGCGTGCCGGTCCGCCGCGCGGCGTACACTTCCAGCATGCGCCCCGACGAGTTGGCGACGCGGAGGGTACCCGGTGCTTCCGGATCGCATCGTGAGGTCGAAGCGCGCGCGTCTGCGGGCAGCGGCGCGCTGCGACAGCCGGCCACTCCGCCGACGAACAGGGCGCCGACGACGAGCATGCGGAAGGCACGGAGGTCGAATGGCGATGGTGCGGGCCGTGGCAGCGACATGGTCATCGTCTCATCGGGATGTGGTTCGCGATTCGCACCGCGCAACATGGCGTCGGCGCCGTGGCTGACGGAAGGCCGAGGGTAGCGGGACCTCGACGCCCTGGTCGGCGCCCGACTTGCGTTGGAACGGATAGAGAGAGCATCGACCATGTCACACCAATCCCCACGCCGCATGAACGATCAAGGCATTCTCGCTCGCTGGCAGTCCTGGTCTCCTGAGCTGCGCAGCATTCTTCGCATCATCGCCGCCTTTCTGTTCGTGCAGTCCGGTAGCGCGAAGCTCTTCGCCTTCCCCGCCGCCGTGATGCCAGGCGGTGGAACGGCGCCGTGGGGGTCGCTCCCCGGCATTGCGGGCGCGCTGGAAGTGTTCGGCGGTGCGCTGCTCCTCATCGGACTGTTCACGCGTCCCGTCGCCTTCCTCCTATCCGGCCAGATGGCCTTCGCCTACTTCATCGGGCACGCCGGCAACGGCTTCTGGCCCGTGCTCAACGGGGGCATCAGCGCGGCACTCTTCTGCTTCGTCTGGCTGTACTACTCCGCGGCCGGCGCGGGTCCGTGGAGCATCGACGCCATGCGGCAGCGCCGCGAAGACCCGGTCGTCACGACTCGCTAGCCTCGCAGCTTGCGTTACTTGTCGAGCCGGAAGTCGAAAGCTTGCTGGACCCACATTCTCACCGGACACCCGCCCTGGCGCGCCGGTGAGAAGCGGGTGCCACGCACGGCTTGGCGCACCGCCTCCAGGAACGCGTCATAGTAGCGGGCCATCTCGCCGGTGTGCCGCGGACGACCGGTAGGCCAGATGTCACGCAGCGTCTCCATCTCAGCACGGCCAGCGGTATCGACCACGTATGTGAGATTGAGGTAACCCTCCATGCCAAGGCCCTTCATACCCGGCGGATATTTCGTCCGCCCGGGAGTGCGAATCCGTACGGGCTCGCTCCGGGGAGTCATCACCGTGAAGATCGGCTCCTGGCTCCCGGACCGCTTGACGCTTGCACCGTTCTCCGCGCCCTCGTTCTCGAGGTCGATGTCGAAGACGATGGAATCCGACGTCACGCCTGCCGGCCACTCGAACCTGAAACCGGAATTGATCGCGGATGTGAGCCCCCCCTCGAGCAGAATCGCCGCACCGCCGATCGCGGCTCGCTTCGTATCGAGATCGGCGAACGAGAGATTCCCACCGCGATGCACCGCGACGCGCATGGTGCCGTCGGCATCACGCCACGTCACCACCGGCTCGGCGGCCGGTACCTGCCCAGCGGTCGCGCCGAGCAGCTCGCGCGCGTACATCGCCATCGCGCGGCTCAGCGCGAGTGCCTCGGGAGTCGCGAGCTTCGCCGTGCTGTCGGCCGGGATGATGAGGTCGACCGACATGTAGACCCCCGTGCGCGTCATGAGGCTGTCCGGGATCCTCGCGAGGCACGCGCTGGAATCCCGCGCGTACGTGCCGCGGCGAAAGACCTGTGCGGCGGCCACCTCGGACAGCGTAACCGACCCTGCGACGATCAGCGTCGCGAGCCGGAAAGCTCGAGATACTGCCAAACGCACCATGCATCTCCTCCAGTTCACGCGCACTTCCCCGCCGGGCGTGCCTGCCAGTGCCATCGCCGCGGTCACACGCAAGTAATCGACGCGATCAGCGGAGCGGCACGCGCCGGTCAGCGGCGCTGCGCACGATATCCCACAGCCAATCGGCGAAGTGCTGCGTTCCCGCCATCGGGAACTCCGCCTGCCATTCATCCGACGGCTGGTGATAGTGATCGAAGCGCCGCATCGATTCGGATCGCTGCGCCTCCGTGTACCCGCGCCACGTCTTCCCCGGAATCGGGAACACGATCGGAACGCCCTGCTGCGAGAATGGAAAGACATCCGATATCGGCCGCGGCGCCGACGCCGTCGTCGTCCAGCCGCGCGATCGCGCCAGCGAATCGGCGAGGCGCGCGCCCGGATGTGTCGGGATCGTTCCCATCAACTGCCACTCCAGTGCCTCGCCCGCCGGTGAGCCCGCGTCGACACCGATCAGCAGCCGGAGCCGGCTCGTCACCGACTGCGCATCCGGCCGGGCAACGAGCGCCTTCGATCCCAGCAGGCCCTGCTCCTCGAGATTGAAGAACATCACCACCAACGCGCGATCACCAGGCGCCCGACGATATCGCGCGGCGACATCGAGGACCATCCCCACCGGAAGCGCGGCATCGAGAAAGCCGTTGTAGATCGAGTCGCCCGATGCATCGGGCTTGCCGACACCGAGATGATCGAAGTGGGCCGTGATCCCGATGAGATCTCCGGCGGTCGTGCCATCCCGGCCGCGCAGCACGCCAACGACGTTGTACACGGTGTCACGCGGCCGCTCATCGGTGGTGAACAGCACGAGCAGTTCATCGCCGAACAGCGGTCGTGCACCGAGTGCCTCGAGCCGGGCGGCAAGCACGCGAGCAACGCGTTCGTTCTCCGGAGTCCACGGGCCACGCCCGCGATACCGGTCAGATGAAAGGTCGCGCGCAATTTCCGAGATGGCGACCGTGTCGGCGCCGGTGACATCACGTTGCGAAGCAACCGGCGCCACACGTGGAGCGCACGATGCGACGAGGACGAGCGCCATCCATCCAAACCGCATTCGCGGGATGAGGCTCAGTGGGGGGTGTTCACGTGCGGCGATCCAGATGATCCGCCAGGGCGCTCACGACTGCGCTCGACGCTCGACCGCTCGGAGAGCACCTTCGCCACGAACCGCTGGCCCTCGGCGAGCCGTTCCACTTCGAGCGCGATCGCTTCGACCGCCGCCTCGAGCTGGCGGGTGTCGGCAGACGGGCGCACGCCGAGCTGGAGATGGATCTCGCGGCGGAGCCGAAGCTCCTTGCGGGCGTTCCACCAGGCGATGGCGAACCCGACGCTCAGCGGGAGGGTGAACAGGCCAATCATGGCGAAGAGCTCTTCCATGGGAATCTCGGAGAGGAGTGAGGCGGCCGGTCAGGGAGGTGTCACGATAATCGTTCGGACGCGCGTGGATGCGGGCAACTGCGTGGGATCATTGGCCTCGACGATGGGTGGAATGTCCCCGCACTGGAGCGCCCGCCCCGCGTCCAGCCGAAAGGCGAGCCCCGGCGCAGCAGCGAAGCGCGCGTACAACACGCACTCGCCCTCGAACAGCACGGGTGTCCCATACGCTTCGATGGTCTCGGCGAACGGCGATCCGGGCCCGATGCCCGCGGCCGTCCGGGCAGCGGTCCCGGAAGTCGAGATCGACGTCAGCGCACTTTCAGGCAGCGTGTCGGCGAAGTGAAGCTCGTAGCGCGGCGTACCGAGGCGCACGAGCAGCACTGGCTCGGGAACAGCCCCGTCGCCCCAGTCCCACATCGGCAGTGCCTTCGGACACTGGTTAGCGATCTCGCTCAGCGGACGGCCGATGACGAAGGGTCCGATCGCGTCAGCGCCGACGACGGCAGTCCCCGCGCAGGTCGGGACCGTGAGCTGCAGGGAATCGAGGTTTGCGAGCTGATACGCGGTCTGGTCCGTCGGCCACTCGATGACGGCGTCGCTCGTCGCGGTGCCCGCCGTGTCCAGCGGGTTGGCACTGTCTGCCGCCGGTGAGTCAACCCGGGAGGCGCCCTCGGAGCCGCCGCACGCAAGCGTCACCATCGCCCCGATCGCCGCCGCGAGTATCCCGGGTCTCGTGCGCATTCTGCGCGGGCTGCTCAGCATTCGTCCAGTCGCGCGATGTCGGACGACCGAACCGCTACAGGTGGAATCTCCCGTGACCGGAGCACATAGGTATCCGTTCCATCGCAATCCGTCGCGAGACTGAGCGTATCGCCGACATAGCGAAACGGCATGCTCTCGTTCCACCAGCGACCGTCGCGGCAGGTGAGATGGAGGGCCGTGCCGGGAGCCGGTGCTTCCCACGTACTGCATGATTGGAGAGCGCTCGGCGTCCCCCGTACGGAACGACGAGTGAACGCCGGGCTTTTTCCGCGACAGTAGCTCCGCATCTCATCCACCGTCACGAACTGGCCAGCTGCGTCCAGCTCGAGAGTTGCCGC
>JANPKQ010000115.1:0-44572 GCA_031426115.1 Gemmatimonadaceae bacterium
AGCTCGCGGCGCTCCGTCGAGAGATTGAACAGCACGATCAGCGGCGCCCCTGATGCCTCGCGAGGCGACAGCGTCATCCGGATCCACCCGGCGGCCTCGTCATGCTCCACGGTGACGTCGGCATCACCCGGCCGCAGTGCGCGCTCCTCCCGGCGGAGCGTCAGCAGCGCGCGGTACAGCGCGAGCATCGCCCCGCCCTCCGCGGTCGTCGAGCGGGTGCGGTCGAGCCGCGAGCGCAGAAAAGAATCCTCGGCCTGCGGATCAGGAATCTCGTCGCCCCACCCGAACGCCTTGAACTCCTCCTTCCGTCCTTTCCGCACTGCCTCGACCAACTCGGGATCGCCGTGGCTCACGAAGTAGAGGAAGGGATTGGTCTCGTCGTACTCCTCCCCCATGAAGAGCATCGGCACATACGGCGACAGGAGATACAGAGCCGCCGCCACCTTCCGCTTCGGAAAGGGCACGAGCGTCGAGAGCCGATCGCCCGACGCGCGATTGCCGACCTGGTCGTGATTCTGCGCGCAGACGACGAAATGATCCGCCGATACATCGGTCGCGCGCGCCCCGTGACGACGCCTGCGGTGCGCGCTGAACCGGCCATCGAACACGAACCGCTCCTGCATCGCCTTCGCGATGTGCATCACGCTGCCGAAATCGCTATAGTAGCCCTTCGACTCGCCGGTGAGGCGCGAATGGATCGCATGGTGCAGGTCGTCGCTCCACTGCGCGTCCATCGCATAGCCGCAGTCCCCGGCGCGGAGCACCTTCGGATCGTTCAGGTCGCTCTCGCCGATGATGCGCGTCGCCCGTCCGAGCGCGACGCCCTGCGCGTGCACGGCATCGGTCAGGTCGCGCAGAATGTGCCGCGCGCCGAAATCGAAGATGCCATGGATCGCATCGAGCCGAAGCGCGTCGATGTGGAATTCCGTGATCCAGTACAGCGCGTTGTCGATCACGAAGCGGCGGACCTCCTCGCTGTCGGCACCGTCGTAGTTCACGGCCTTTCCCCAGGGTGTGCGATACGTCTCCGTGAAGTACGGCCCGTACGCGCCGAGGTAGTTGCCTTCGGGCCCGACGTGGTTGTAGACGCAGTCGAGGATGACGGCGATCCCCATCTCATGCGCCGTGCTCACGAGCCTGCGAAGATCCTCGGGTCCGCCGTAGGTGCTCTGCGGGGCATACAGGTGAACGCCGTCGTAGCCCCAGTTGCGGCCGCCGGGGAATTCTGCCACCGGCATGATCTCGATCGCGGTGACGCCGAGCTGCTTCAGCTCCGCGAGATGTCCGGTGACTCCCGCGAAATCGCCCGTCCGCGAGAACGTGCCGACGTGGAGCTCGTAGATGACGAGATCCGCCATCGCCATCCCCCGCCAGTTCCTGTCCTTCCAGTGAAAGACCGTCGGGTCGATGACACGCGACGGCCCGTGCACGCCCTGCGGCTGGTGCCGGCTCACCGGATCGGGATACGCCTCGCCGCCATCGAGCCGATAGCGATACTCGGCCCCGGGATTCACGCCCGCGATCTCACCCTCGAAGGTGCCGCGCCCCAGCGCCTCGAGCTCGTGCTCGCCACGCCCTTCCAGCACGACAGCGACGCGCGATGCACTCGGCGCCCAGACGCTGAAATGCGTGCCCCCGCGCGTCGCCGTTGCGCCACGCGTGAGCTTCCACGGCTCCGTCACGCGTCTCCCACCGCTGCCATCTCGGTGAGGCGGGCGATACCGCGCAGCGGGATCCAGACCCAGTCGGGCCGGTTGTTGAGCTCGTACTTCAGCTCGTAGAACACCTTCTCGATCTCGAAGAGCGCGATGAGGCTCGTGATCGCCGCACGCTGCGCAGGGAGGAAGCGCGGACCGCCCGGACTACCGACCAGATACCCATTGATGAATGCCTTCCGCACATCCCGCTGCCAGCGCCCCGCGCGGATCTCGACGACGCCGCGCGGCACCGTCGATCCCTGCTGCGACGCCGCCGTCGCCGCGGCGTAGGCGAACGAGCGCAGCATGCCCGCCACATCGCGCAGCGGACAGTTGCGCGCCCGCCGCTCGGCCAGCGGCCGCGCGGGCTCGCCCTCGAAGTCGATGATCATGAACGCTCCATCCGGCGTGCGCAGCACCTGGCCCAGGTGATAGTCGCCGTGATGACGCGTACGCGCGCCCGCATCGCTGCGGATCGCCTCCTCGATCTCATCCACGAGCCGCGGAAACTCAGCCCGCCGGCGGAGCAGCACCCGCGCAGCGGCGGTGGTCTCGTTGGTTGCGGCAGTGCCCGCCATGCGGGCCTCAAGGAGCGCGAGTCCTTCCTCGATCGAACGCTTCGTCGCGGCGACCCAGCTCGCGACGTCGTCGGCTGTCGCACGCTGCGGGGCGAACTCGGGGTCATTGGCGTCTGACGCCAGCGCATCGTGCAGCTCTCGCGTGACGCGGCCCAGCGAGCGCGCCTCGTCGGCGAACGCAGTCGCGGGCTCGTCGTCCTCGGGGGCCGTGAAGCAGTCGCGGGCGCTCTCCAGCGCATAGCCCCACGCGTCGCGCGAGCCCTTCACGAACTCCTGGAGGATCGCGGAGACGCTCGACCCGCCCGCCGCGTCGAGCCGGATCGTGCCAAACAGCGCCGGCGTGCCGCGAAACTTCGTCCGCGTCGTGAGGAACCGCCCGATCTCGACATCGGGGTTCTCCCCGACCTCCAGCCGACGAAACAGCTTCAGGATTGCGCGATCGCCGTAGATGATCGACGTGTTGCTCTGCTCTGCCGAGCCGACCGTCGCGCGCTGACCCTGCAGACGAGTGCCCGCGTCCCCGATCGGCTCGAACACGAGTCTCACGCCGCCGGTATCGATACGCTCCCCGCGCGCGAGCGACGCCGCGAGCGCGTCGAGAAAGCGCGGGTCTTCGACCGCATCGACGATGACGCCGCCGCCATCCACCTTCGCGAGCACACCGCGCGGGGCGTTGGCCGCGTCGAACGCACCAGCGTCGAGCCGGGCGAGCGGCACCTGGTAGCGCTCCACCCGCCCCGCGGCGAGGGTCACCTCGACGGTGGCGAGGATCATGCGGCCAGCGTCCCACGGCAACGGGATGAGATCGCTGAATCGCGCGCCCGACGGACGGCCGCCCTTTGCCCCGAACCAGCGCCGGGCGAGGAGGAAGCGCGTCAGCGCATCGGAATCGATCGCGGACAGCATCTCGGCGGTGAGCGCGCCGCCCGATGCTCCCTGCGCGGGCACCATCGGTACTTCGAGCGCGGTCATCGCGGCGTTTCCACGGCGTGCGGCGGCGCAATGCGGAACCAGAACACGCCGTGCGGTCCGAGGGTCAGCAGGTACGGCAGCTCGCCGATCGCCGGGAAGGGACGCTCGCTCCACAGCTCGACCGGCAGCGATCCGTTGAACTCGCGGAGGTCGAGCTCCACCGCCTGGGCATAGCGCGACAGGTTGCTGACGCAGAGGATGACCTCCTGCTGGTAGCGTCGGATGAAGACCAGCACCGCGCGGTTCACCGGGTGCAGCACCTCGAACGTGCCGCGGCCGAACGCGAGATACTTCTTCCGCACGCCGATAAGCCTGCGCATCCAGCGAAGCAGCGATGTCTTCGTCCGCTCCTGCGCCTCGACATTGATCCCGTGGTATCCGTACGGCGGGTCGACGATGAGCGGGCTGTAGAGCGCCGCGTTGTCGCCCTCCGAGAAGCCGGCGTTCTTGTCGTCGCTCCACTGCATCGGTGTGCGCACGCCGTTGCGATCGCCGAGGTAGACGTTGTCGCCCATGCCGAGCTCGTCGCCGTAGTACACGATCGGCGTACCCGGCATCGACATGAGGAGCGCGTTCATCAGCTCGATCTGGCGGCGGCCGTTGTCCATGAGCGGCGCCAGGCGACGGCGGATGCCGACGTTGATCCGCATCCTCGAATCGGTCGCGTACTCGCGATACATGTAGTCGCGCTCCTCGTCCGTCACCATCTCGAGCGTCAGCTCATCGTGATTGCGGAGGAAGATCGCCCACTGGCACTGCTCGGGAATCGCCGGCGTCTGCGACATGATCTCGACGATCGGCGTCCGATCCTCCTTCCGCAGCGCCATGAACATCCGCGGCATCAGCGGGAAGTGGAACGCCATGTGGCATTCATCCCCCTCGCCAAAATACGGACGCACATCCGGCGGCCACTGATTGGCCTCGGCGAGAAAGACCCGGTCCGGATACTCGGTGTCGAGCGCCGCGCGAAGCTGCTTCAGGACGACGTGCGTCTCGGGGAGGTTCTCGCAGTTCGTGCCGTCGCGCTCGATGAGGTACGGGATCGCATCGAGACGCAGCCCATCGACACCGAGCCGCAGCCAGAACTTCATGACGCCGATCACGGCATCGAGAACCTTCGGATTGTCGAAGTTCAAGTCCGGCTGGTGACTGAAGAAGCGGTGCCAGAAGAACTGCTCGGCCTCGGGATCCCAGGTCCAGTTCGAGCGCTCGGTGTCAGTGAAGATGATGCGTGCGTCCTTATAGAGCTTGGGATCATCGGTCCACACGTAGAAGTCGCGCTCCGGCGATCCCTTCGGCGCCTTGCGCGCCGCCTGGAACCACGGGTGCTGGTCGGAGGTGTGGTTGATCACCAGCTCGGTGATGACCCGGATGTCGCGCTTGTGGGCCGCCTCCATGAAGCCCTTGAAGTCGTCGATCGTCCCGTAGGCCGGATTGATGGCTTCATACGCAGCGATGTCATAGCCGTCGTCGCGAAGCGGCGATGGATAGAACGGCAGCAGCCAGATCGCGGTGACGCCCAGCGCCTGGATGTAATCCAGCTTCTCCATCAACCCCTTGAAGTCACCATAGCCGTCCTCGTTGCTGTCGCGGAACGACTTGATGTGGGTCTGATAGATGATGGCGTCCTTGTACCAGAGCAGATCGGAATTCATCGGTTCGGCTCGGGAGGGCTTCCTTCGGACAACTGCAACTGCGACAACTGCAACTGCGACGACTGCATCCGCGACATCTTGTCTGCAGTCGACAGTAACTCAAGCTGCCAGTAGGACAGGGGTAGGACGCCCTGACCATCGTGGCCTCGACGGGCTGACCGAGGATGTGCGAGGTCAGGTGCTGGGGTTTGCCCGCGCACGCACCGGGGTCCCGGGT
The DNA here is from genome assembly GCA_031426115.1 of Gemmatimonadaceae bacterium. GTDB lineage: Bacteria > Gemmatimonadota > Gemmatimonadetes > Gemmatimonadales > Gemmatimonadaceae > JANPKQ01. The sequence goes on from JANPKQ010000115.1 coordinate 5,120, forward strand.
TCTCAGACTCGCCGACTGCCGACTCGAGTCTCTGGCGACTTGAGACTTGCTCCTCTCCTTTGCTGTCAAACTCGCCGTTCCACCGACGGCTCATCGCAGCACCCGAAACACATGCGCCACCTGGAACGCCGGATCGAGACGCACGTAGTTCCGCGATCCCTGCCACGTGTACCGTGCACCCGTGAGCAAATCCTCGACCTGATAAGGTCGATGCTCGGGAATTCCCAGCAGCTCCAGCGGCACGTTCACCATCGTGTGGTGCGGGCGCGCCGGGTCGGTGTTCACGGCGATGAGCAGGTCGTCGGGTGCGCCTGGCCCCCGTGACGGATCCAGCTTCGAGTAGAAGATGATCTCCGGATTCTCCGAGAGATGGAATCGGAGATTGTCGTAGAGCTGGAGCGACGGGTGCTCACGGCGGATCCGGTTGAGCAGCTGGATCTCGGCGTTCAGGTTCGGCGTCGCATCCCAGTCGCGCACGCGGATCTGGTACTTCTCGGAGTCGAGATACTCCTCGCTCTTCGCCTTCACGGGGACGTTCTCGAACAGTTCGTAGCCGCTGTAGATGCCGTAGATGGGCAGCAGCGTCGCCGCGAGAACGAGGCGAACTCCGAACGCCGGCCGCCCACCGTGCTGGAGATACTCGTGCAGGATGTCGGGCGTGTTCGCGAACAGGTTGCCGCGGTAGTACTCCACCATTTCGCTCTGGGTGAGCTCGGTGAAGTACTCGATCATTTCCGCCGAGCTGTTCTTCCAGGTGAAGTAGGTGTACGACTGGGTGAAGCCGAGCTTGCCGAGGTTTCTCATCTTCTTCGGCTTCGTGAAGGCCTCGGCGAGGAAGACGATGTCCGGCCGGTCGCGCTGGATCTCGCCAATCACCCATTCCCAGAAGGCGAACGGCTTCGTGTGCGGATTGTCCACGCGGAAGGTGCGGACGCCGCGGTCGATCCACAGCTCGAGCAGGTCACGACACGCGTTCCACAACCCTGCCCGGTCCTCGCACCAGAAGTTGATCGGGTAGATGTCCTGATATTTCTTCGGCGGATTCTCGGCGTACTTGATCGTTCCGTCGGGGCGGATGAAGAACCATTCGGGGTGTTCCTTCACCCAGGGATGGTCGGGCGAGCATTGGAGCGCGAAGTCGAGCGCGATCTCGAGACCGAGCGCCTCGGCGGCCTCGACGAAGTGCTCGAAGTCCTCGACCGTTCCGAGCTTTGGCTCGATCGCGTCGTGGCCACCGTGCTCGCTGCCGATCGCCCATGGGCTGCCGGGATCGTCGGGCCCCGCAACGAGCGTGTTGTTCGGTCCCTTCCGGAAGGTGTTGCCGATCGGGTGAATCGGCGGGAGGTAGACGACGTCGAAACCGAGCTCCGCGATGCGCGGAAGCGCCCGCTCCGCATCGCGAAACGTCGCGTGCTGCGCCGGATCGTTCGTCTGCGAGCGGGGGAACATCTCGTACCACGCCGCGAATCCCGCCCGCTCGCGATCCACCGTGATGGGGAGAATGCGCCCGTAGACAGTGAGGTCGCGCGGGACAAAATGCGCTTCCATGAGCTCGAGCAGCTCCGGCGCCAGCCCTGCCCCCGCGCGAGCTGTCTCGTCACCAGCAGTGTCCTCGAGCAGCGTTGCCGCGGCCTCGAGCGACTTCCGGCCTTCACCGAACTTGGAGCGGCGCGCCGTGTCGCGAATGAGCGCTGCGCCTTCGAGGAGCTCCGACGCGACGGTCTGGCCCGCCTCGACCTTTTTCCTCAGCTCGCTGCGCCAGCTGCCGAAGAGATCCGTCCATGCCTCGACGGTAAACTCCCATCGGCCCATACGGTCCAGCGGGATGGTGGCGGTCCAGCGGTCGTCGTCGGGCACATAGGTCAGCGCAGTGAAACGCCAGCCGTTGTCGCTCGGAACCCGATATCGGACGTGTCCGGCGAGCTGGTCATGACCGTCCTTGTAGATGTCGGCGCCGATCTCGCACAGGTCGCCGACGATCCGCTTCACCGGATATCGTCCCGCATCCAGCTCAGGGGTGACGCACTCGATCACCAGCCGATCGAACGATTCCGACCCGATGGTCCGCTCGACCCTCCCCCGTTTCACTTTCGCCATTCCTTGTGGTAGCCTTCTGCCTGGAAGATGAGAAGTCGCACATTCGGGCAAGAGATGGGCCGCGCTCACGGTCGAGTTGCATGCCTTTCTCGCGCGGAACGACGGAGAAAAATCGCGTGATTGTATCGTTCGATATCGTACCGCGCCCGGCCCGGTTCTCCGCGCTCTGCGCCCTCGCGATGACAGTAGTCGCCTGCACTCCGAAATCCGACGCACCGGACTCGGCTCGCGCCGCGGTGGCCGCCCCCGCCGACTCCATCAACATCACGAAGGAGCGGTCCGAAGATCTCACGGGTGATAGCGTCAGCGAGAAGCTGACGTTGACGGCGCGAGGAGCACGAATGGATTCCCTCCGCGTGCGTATCGAGATCCGGTCGCCGGCCGACAGCCTGCTTTACTCGTCGGAGTGGACCTCGAGCTTCTATTTCCAGTACGTGGACCGCGGCGCGATGTCCGACGCGGCCGCGGACTCGACGGTGACGTGGCGGCTCGATCGGGTGCTTGCCGACAGCGCCTTCCGCGTGGGCACACCCGGCCCGGCGGCCGACACGATCGGTCCGGCGATGATGCGCGATGCCATCCGCTACGATATCGCCACGAACCGGCTGCGTGCTCGCCACGGAGTGCCGCTCGGGACCGACCTTCCCCCCACCATGCACGACTCGGTCAACGTGCTTGCTGCGGGCGTTCCGAAGGCAGAGATCGACGCGCTCTTCCAGGAACTCCGAGGCAAGAAGTCGTTTGCCTATTTCGCGGGCGGCGAGGTGAGCTACAGGATCGCCTGGAGCGACCGCGAGCAGCGCTTCGTCACGATCTTCTCCTGCTGCTGATGGCCTACGACGCGGGGCTCGCCGCTCGCGTCGCGGACACCCTGGTCCAGCTCGGTGAGCGGGCCGTGCGGCAGAAGAACGTCTTCGGGGGGCGCGGGTTCCTCCGCGGGAAGACCACCTTCGTCATCGTCTGGGACGAAGGCCTCATCGTGAAGACGACGCGGGAGGATTATCCGCGGGCGCTGGCTGAACGGGGGGTGACGCCCTTTGCGCCCGGCGGGGAGAAGCCAATGTCCACGTGGGTGGTTGTGGAAGCGGACAACGTCGCTGACGATCCCGAGCTGGCGGACTGGGTGCGGCGGGGCCTGGCCTCGGTGGGGTAGCCCCGCGCGCTCCATAGTCACGCTCCGGTCACCCTTTCGGTGGCTTCTTCCGAAAACGTCTGTTCCCCGGTAGCTTCGCTCGGTAGACGATGCCGGACACCGTTTTCGGCGTCGGGTCGGGACCCCCTCACACATATGAGATCGATGCGCATCCGTACCGGCAGTGCCGCGTTCGTCGCCTTCGCCATTGCCCTGGCGTCCTGCTCCGAGAACGGGCTGGTGAGCCCAGGGGCGTCGAGCCATTCGCAGGCGGTGAGCTTCGCCGCGGCGGCAATGCCGTCGGTGCGCATTAGCGAGATCCACTACGACAACGTCGGAGGCGACGTCGGAGAGTCGATCGAGGTCTCCGGACCCGCGGGCACCGACGTCACCGGGTGGAAGATCTATCTGTACAACGGGAACGGCGGCGCCGTGTACGCTCCCACCTTCACCCTGACCGGGACAATTCCCGGCACGTGCGGGACGAGGGGCGTGATCGTTCAGAACTATCTGGCGAGCGCCGGAATCCAGAACGGCGCCCCGGACGGGATCGCACTCGTCGATGCAGCCGGCGGAGTCGTGGAGTTTCTCTCGTACGAAGGCGTGTTCGCCGCGACGGGGGGTCCAGCGCTGGGGATGACGGCAACCGACATTGGCGTCCTCGAGCTCGGCACCGAACCGGTCGGCCAATCGCTGAAGCGCACGGGCAACGGCACCTGGACCGGCCCCTCCGCAAGTTCGTTCGGGACTTGCAACGATGAGAACGAGGTACCGCCACCGCCGGCCGCAGTCGTCGCGACGGTTGCCGTCTCGCCGCCCAGCGCGACCATCGCGCAGGGCGCGACGCAGCAGTTCACCGCGACCGCCCGCGACGCTTCGAGCCAGCCGATCAGCGGCGTGACGTTCGCCTGGACGTCGGACGCCCCCTCGGTCGCGACCGTCAACCCGACGAGCGGCCTCGCCACGGGTGCCGGAGCCGGCAACGCACGGATCATCGCGACGGCACCGAACGGCGTGGCAGACACGGCCGAACTTGTCGTCAGTGCGCCCGCCTCGCTGCCAGCAACCCGCTTCAGCGAGATTCATTACGACAACACCGGCACCGATCTCAATGAAGCCATCGAGATCGAGGGCCCCGCGAACACCGACCTGACGGGGTGGAGCATCGTGCTCTACAACTTCACGGGCGGCGCGATGTACAACACGCGGGCGCTGAGCGGAACGATCGCCGAGCGCTGCAACGGCCGCGGTGTCGTCGCGGTGTACTATCCGACGGACGGCATCCAGAACGGGCCGCAGGACGGCTTTGCCCTCGTGAATGCCAGCGGTGTGGTCGTGGAGTTTCTTTCGTACGAGGGAGTGCTCGCCGCGACCGACGGCCCGGCCGCCGGGATGATGTCCACGGACATTGGCGTCGCGGAAGTCAATTCGCCCGTCGGCCAGTCGCTCCAGCGGAACGAGAGCGGCGCGTGGACGGGACCGGTCGCCGCAACCGTTGGCGGGTGCAACAACGGAGTCGGTGGCCCACCGCCGCCGCCGCCCAGCAGCATCTCCTTCAGCGGCCGCACTCCGACGGATGCCCCGCTGCCGGTGGGCTTCCAGGATCAGATCTTCGCCACCGTTCGCAACGCCAGCGGTGCGACGGTGACGACCACGATCACGTGGACCTCCGAAACGCCGGCGATCGCGAGCATTGACGCGGACGGCGTCATCACCGCACTCGCCGCCGGAACGGCGACCTTCCGCGCGACGGCGGACGACGGCACGACCGCCACCTACTCGCTCCCGACGCGCGTCGGCGTCGAGAGCGCCACCGCGCAGTACGAAGGCAACACCGAGTTCGGCGAGCCGGCGGATGCGGACGCGAGCAATGACTTCCTCGTGCGTCGCCGCCAGTACACGGCCTCGTTCAACCGGATGCTCAACATCCCGAACTGGGTGAGCTACGATCTCGAGGCGACGCACTTCGGCCCGGAAGATCGGTGCGACTGCTTCACCTACGATCCGCAGCTCCCATCGACGTTCACGTCCTACACGACCGCCGACTACACGGGTGCCGGCACCTTCCATGGCTACGGCATCGACCGCGGCCACCTCGCCCGCTCCTTCGACCGCACGTCGGCCAGCTTCGACAACGCGACGACCTTCTACTTCTCGAACATCATCCCGCAGGCGGCCGACCTGAACCAGGGACCGTGGGCGGTGATGGAGAGCTACCTCGGCGACCTCGCCCGATTCTCGGATAAAGAGGTCTACATCATCACCGGCCCCGCGGGGAGCAAGGGCACGATCAAGAACGAAGGGATCATCACGATCCCGGAGAAAGTGTGGAAGGTCGCGGTGATCATGCCGCGCAACCAGGGAATCGAGAACATCGATGATCTCTCTGACTTCGAGGTCATCGCCGTCATCGCGCCCAACGACGCCGGCGTGCGGAACGTGAGCTGGGAGACGTGGAAGACGACGGTCGATGCCGTGGAGGCGCTGAGCGGCTACGACCTGCTCGCGCTGCTGCGTGATGACATCGAGATCGCTGCCGAGAGCGGCACCCGGGCACCCAACGCAGCGGTAGACGGGCCGTACACATCCACTGAAGGCACGGCGATCCCGATGAGCGCCGCTGGCTCGACCGATCCCGATGGCGATGCGCTGACCTACTCGTGGTCGTTCGGCGATGGCGGCGTCGCGACCGGGGCAACCGTGACGCACACCTACGCGCAGAACGGATCGTACGCCGTGCGGGTGATCGTGACCGACGCTCGCGGCCTCGCCGATACCGCGTCCACGACCGCGACGATCGCCAACGTGCCGCCGACGTTCGCGCCGGCGACGGGCGCGACGATCTACTCGGGTGATACCTACTCCGGCTCCGGGTCCTTCACGGATCCGGGTTCGGATGCGTTCACCGCGACGGTGAACTACGGCGACGACATGACCGTCAGTGCGCTCCCGCTCGATGGGCGCAGCTTCGCGCTGTCGCACCGGTACACGAACCCCGGGACGTTCACGATCACCGTCATGGTGTCGGATGGTACGGAGTCGGTGACCCAGGAACGCACCATCACGGTGCTCTCCTCCAAGCCGGTTGCCGCACTGAACGGTCCGTATACCGCGGCTGAAGGCACGGCGATCGCCATGAGCGCCGCGGCCTCCACCGATCCCGATGGCGAAGCGCTGACTTTTGCATGGACGTTCGGCGATGGCGGCACGGGCACCGGTGCGACGGTGTCGCACACGTATCTGCAGAACGGCATCTACACTGTGCGCGTCATCGTGACCGACGCTCGCGGTCTCGCCGATACCGCGTCCACCACGGCGACCATCACGAACGTTGCACCCGTCTTCGCCCCGGCAACGGGCGCGACGATCAACCCGCACGACACCTACAGGGGCACCGGGTCCTTCACGGATCCTGGCTCCGATACCTTCACGGCGACGGTGAACTACGGCGACGGCTCCGGAGTCGTCGCGCTGCCGCTGACCGGGAAGACGTTCACGCTCTCGCATCAGTACTTCGTCCCGGGGACGTACACGATCACCGTCGCGGTTTCGGACGGCGTCGCGACGACGACGCAGACGCGCACGATCGTCGTGCGGTCGGCCCGCGCCGTCATTCAGAGCTTCATCGCCGAGATCGCGGCACTCCGCGCGGAGAACCGCATTCCGGCTGCCTATGCCGATCGTCTGACGCGGTCGCTGAACCGGCTGCTCGAGCTGACGCCGGCGTCGGTGCCTGGGGTGGTTGACCTCGACTCCTTCGGGCCGAACCCGTCGAAGTTCGTTCCGTTGCTCATGCAGCTCACGGCCGCAGGGCAGGAGCTCGACGGGCTGGTTCGGTCGAACCAGATGACCGCGGCTGACGCGGCGACAGTGCGGTGGGGTCTCGCGCGCGTGCTTCGCATGCGGACGGGGACGATGCCGACGACCTGACGCGGCGTGAGCTGGATGCAGCGAACCCCTGTTGCCCGAGTGGGCGGCAGGGGTTCGGTGCATCTGGCTCTCGGTCGCGGTTGTGTTGAAGAAGGCAACGGCATGGGGCAGGGCTTTGAACTGCAACGGCGAACATGAGGGCTCAGGAGCGCGCTGAGCGCTGATCGCCAAAAGCGCCCATCGCCGGTCGCTTGACGGCGGAACTTCTACTCGCTGTTCCTATTCGGGACTCCTCGCGGACTAACGCGTGGTGCAGGCGACAGTGCGCCCTTCGACAGCTGCGGTACGGAGCGGAAAAGACTGGCCCTGCGCGATACCGACCACCGTCGAGCCGCGAACTTCGAGACGCATGGTGACGACGTCGCCGGCGATCGGCCAGGTGACCTCGATGGAGCTCGTACTCGTTGGCTCCCACGCCAGCGGGGCAGCAGGTTCCGACGGCGTACCGGCGTCGGCGCGGGACGGGGCCGGAGCGCGAGCCTGAGACAGTGGACCCGGTGACGCTGCGTCGGCCGCGGCAGAGCTGGAGCGATCAGCGAGCCGGAAACGAACCCGCCGCGGCAGGAGGGGAATGCCGCGACTCTCGCTGTCAGGGGCGACGTTGAGGGTCACGCATGCTCCGCCAATGTTGGAGACTCCTGTAGCGGCACCCGTGACGACGACCCCGCTGAGCTGGCTCGTGCTGGCCTTCATTGCGAGGCGCGCATACGCCGTGTCGCCGCCGATGATCTCCAGTCCCTCCAGCCGTGCCGACGAATACCCGATCCGCCGCGCCTCGAGGGTATAACGGCCTGGCGCGAGCGGCGGCAGCGTGAAGCTTCCATCGGCGCCGGTCTGCACCGCAACGTTCACCGACGGAACCGAAACCGTCGCCAGCGCGATCGGCGAATCATCCGAGGCGATAACCTTGCCGGCGATCGTTCCCTGAGCGGAGCTCGACGTGCGCCGCGATGCAGCCATGTCCGTGAGGCTCCGCGCCAGCGAGTTGCCGACGGTGTCCATCATCGCCCGCGTCGGTGCATTCGCCGTCGCACCGAATGCAGCCGAAGCGCCGGCCGCGGCCGCCGGGAGTGGCCCCGTCGGCGGGGTCGATGTGGGGCTCGATGCCGCCGCAACGGGCACTTCGGCGGTCGCGACCTGTGCCCCACGTTGCTCGGCGACCCCCTCTCGCGTACGCGCTGTCGCAGCCTTCCCGAGACTTCTCTCGGCGCTGACGCCTCCGAGCTCCGAGCGCGGAGTCGCTGGCGCCGCCGGCGCCGGTGCCGGGCTCGCGACCCGTGAGCTCAAGCGATCGGCAGGCGGGTTGGTCGCCGCGACATCATTGGCCGAGGCCGCGACCGCACTGGGCGCGGCGATCACCGGGGCGGCCGAACCCGCGGCCGGCCCACGGGTCGCCGGCGCTGCGTCCGTCTCGAACTGGATGAACAGCTCGTCCGGCTTGCCCGAGCTCCGAACAGCGACACTTCCGATCCCGACAACCAGCAACAGGCTCGCGGCGATCTGCACGGACCGGCGCGCGTACCATGGCACCGAACGCCTTGGAGACGCCATGCTGTCAGCGTGCTGTCGCGTACGGTGCGCTGAAATGGCGTCCGACGGCACCGCCTCGGGCGCGCGCGGTGCCGTAGGAATGACCCCGGCGGGCACGTTGTCGAGAGCCAGCAGGATGCGCGATGCGCCCGCGATCAGCCCCCGCGCCTCCGCGACCGCAGCCGAGCAGGCCGGGCACGCCGCGAGGTGCGCGTCGAGCTCCGCCGCCGTTGCCGGGTCCAGCGCCCCATCCAGCCAGGCGTGGATCTGTCCTTCGTCAGGATGCCGCATTTCGTCCACCCTCGCCGTCCTTCTGGAGCGTCTCATATGCCTCGACCAGTCGCCGTCTCGCCCGGGACAGCGTCGTCCCGACCGACCCGACGGACAAGCCGAGCGCCTCGGCTATCTCGTTGTAGTCCAGCCCTTCCTCGCGCATCAGCAGCGCCAGCCGGTCCCGCTCGGCAAGCGCTTCCACGGCTCGGCGCGCCAGCGCCGCCTCGTGCGCCCGTTCCATGGACGTCGGCTCCGGCTCCACTACGGAGTCCTTCTCCTGCTCCCAGAGCAGCTGAAGATGCCGGCGCCGCCGCGAGTCCTTCCGCGCCTCATCGCGCACGAGGTTCGTCGCGACCGCGAACAGCCACGCGCGCTCGTTGACGATGCTCTCCTGCCGCAGGGCCCGGACGAACGTCTCCTGCGTGACCTCCTCCGCCCAGTCACGGTCGCCGAGTCGGCGGGTGAGGTAGCGAACGAGGCAGCCGTGGTATTCGCGGAAGAGGCGCTCGACGGAATCCGACGATATCACCGGGTCACCGGGTTGGGCGTGCCGTGGCCTTTCATGATAGGAGACGTCGGCGGCCTTGAAAGTTGCACAACTGCCTGGTTCGGAAGTGCGACTGCGGAACTGATGCAGGGCGTCGACAGCGGCATCGGGCAAAACAGGACGGCGGCGTTGGGTACGTAGAAAAGAGGGGCGTGGCGGCGCGTCAACGCCGTCAACGCCGGCAAACGGTCTAACGGCGTTGGCGCAGTTGACGTGCCGTCACGCCGTGTTCGTTCTACGTACCGTTTCACGCCCCTCAGTTTTGCCCGATGCCGCTGTCGACGCCGTGCATCCGTTCCGCTGTTCAGCAACGTATACCGCAGTTCGCAGGAAACGCCGTTGAGGGGTGAAGACAGGAAGGCGGGCAGCTACTCCTCCGCCGTCCTCCGCTCCCACGTCTTCATCATCTCGATGAACCCTCTCGCCACGTCGCCGTCGAACTCCGTCCCCGCCCTCTCGGCCACATAGGCGAGCACCTTCTCCGACTCCCACGCGTCCCTGTACGGCCGCCGCGTCCGCAGCGCGTCGTACACGTCGCAGACGTGCACCAGCTTGCTCCCGTAGTGGCAGTCGCGGCGGAAGTGCATGTGCGGATATCCCCCGCCGTCGATCATGATGTGGTGCTCGTACGCCACTGCCGCGGCGAGGTCGAGCTTCTGCTCGCTCTCGAGAATGATGCGCGCTCCGTCCATGGGGTGGCGCTGCATCACGGCGCGCTCTTCGTCGCTCAGCTTGCCGGGCTTCACGAGGATGTCCTTCGGGATGCGGACCTTGCCGAGGTCGTGCAGCAGTCCCGCGACGCCCATCGCGCGTACCTCGCGGCCGGATGAGCCGAGGAACTCGGCGAGCGCCATTGCGAGCACCGAGACGTTCAGGGAGTGCGTCGTCGTGTACTCGTCGAACTCGCGGAGCTGCATCAGCGGAATGACGATCTGGTTGTCGCCGTGCATGGCGAGCGAGAGCGATCGCACGATGGCCTCGGCCTCGAGCAGGGGAAGCTCGCCGCGCCCGCTGACCTCCTGGTGCATCCACCGCACGGTGTCGGCTTCCTCCGACACCGAGACGGTCGTCGTCGGAGTCAGCACCCGCTGCACCGTGGTTTCCTTCGGAAGCGGCTTCTCCCCGCGCACACCGATCGCGCCGAAGCGGATCGCGGTCTGGCGCCCCGACGACGCCCGCATCTGGGTCGTGTCGATCGAGGAGAGCGTCAGGCGTGCGAGGATCTCGTCGAGGAACCGCTCGTAGTCCTCCCGCGAGACGGTCTCTGGAAATTCGAGGCGCTGCACTCCGGCGTTCGACAGGCGCGCCGACCAGTCCCAGTCCTTCAGCTCGCGCAAGGCGACGCGGCCATATACGACGTCAGCGCCGAGGAACGAGAACTCGATGCGCGGCTCGCTGCGCTGGAGGCCGACGAGCTGTTCGTACGCCGCATCCACGACGCTGGCGCGCGCGGGATGGCCATCGGGATACAGCGTCATCGTGGACAACGCCTGCGCAAAGACGTGCAGGAACTTGACGGGGTCGCTCATCGCTTCTTCTCCGTCGCGATGACCACTGCACGGATCTCCGAGTCGGTGCTGCGCGTCGCGAGCGCGATGACGCCCTTCGCCTTCGAGTCCCCCGCCCAGTGCTGGGCGAGCCCACCGAGCGCGGCGAGGACCTCCGGGCTCTTCGGTGCGAGGCGCTGGCCCCAGAAACGGCGACGGCGCACGGAGAGGTCGAGCAGGTAGTCCAGCGCGGTCCGCGCCTTCGATCCGGCGAGGACGCGAATTGCGAGCGCACGCGGTTCCGGCCCGAGCTCGCGGTCGCTGAGGCGGCGAAGGATCACCGGCACGACGGACGCCGGGCATCCATCGAGCGCCGCTGCGAGTCCGAGGCGCAGCATGCGCTCATCCGAATCGGAGATGGCGATCCGCAGCGCGCGATCGCGGTGCGAGTCGCGAAGCAGCATGAGGCGCAACGCCTCGATTCGCACGCGGTCGTCGGGGTGCATCGTGTAGTCGGACGGCACGAAGCCCTCGGGGAGCACCGGCAACCGCGCGAGGATTCCGATGAGGCGACGCTGGCTCATCCATGATGCGAGCGGCATCCGCGCGGCGATCGCCTCGCCGCTGTCGGTGCCGAGCGCCACGAGCAGGTCGCTGAGCGCGCGCGCATTCCGCTCTTCGGATTCCGAGAGCGAGTCGAGCGCATCGAGGAGGGGCTCGGCCGCGGCGAGGCCCAGCGACTTCGCGATCCGGCTCGCGAGCGCCGCGTCGATCGTGGCGCCCTCGAGGGCGCGGCGCAGGTTGTCCTGCGTCGCCGTGCGCTCGCGGATCGCCTTCCCGCTCGACGTGGGTGGCGCCGCATCCACGAGGTCGAGCAACTCCGCGATGCGGCCCTGTGCCAACATGTCATCGACCGCCTGCCACACCATCGCGCCGACCGCGCCGGTCTCGAGGCTCATCTGGAGGATGCGCTCCGATTCGAGTGCCCCGCCTTCGTCCGATCCGCCAGCATCCGGCGCGGCGCGCGACATGTCGTCGAGCGCGCGGGTGTACTGATCGGGGTTCGGATCCGCGAGCCCCCAGTTTCCGATGAGCCGCTGGACGTTGTCGCGCAGCGCGGATTCCGCCTCGACGCGCGCCGGCCCGACCGTCCGTTCAGCGTGCACCGCGAGCTTGTTGAACATGCGGAGGAGCGAGTGCGAGATCGTCTGGTTCGAGCTCTCCGCCGCGGCGCGCACGAGGTCGATGACGGCGTTGGGCTTCATTCCCCGCGCGGCATCCGAGACGAACCGCTTTCGCTGCGCGACGTTGCCTCCCATTTCAAGCAGGCGACGGAGCGTGCTCGGATCGAGGGAGGCAACCATCTGTGACACGCGCGCCTGGAGTGCGGGGGCGTCGCCGCCATCCTTGGTGTTCAGCTCCTGGGCGATCTGGAGCAGGTAGCCGACGATGACCTGGTCATAGGCTTCGTCACTCTGGTGCTCATCGATCGCCTTGGCCACCGCCTCCGGATCGTTCGACACATCGGGCAGGGGCGAGGTGGCCGATCCGCCGGTGGACTCGGCCATCAGCGCGGCGCGGGCGAGCCCGATCCAGAGCTGCGCCCCGCGCGACCCGCCCGCCCCATCCGCCGCTTCACCCTCCTCTCCCTCGAGGAGTTGAAGCTGCTCGTACGACAGCGGGAAGAGTCGAATGTGCGCCCACTTCGCCAGGTTCTCCGGCGGCCCGAGCCCCACGGGACTGCCTTTCTGCGCGCCGTCAGCCGACGCCGCTACGGTGAGGAGCACCTCCGCGATCTCGGCCGGCGTGACGCCGGCGCTGAATCGCAGCGCGCCGAGGTGGTGGCGGTGAAAGCGCTGGGCGAGCTCACGCAGAAGCGGGTGATTCGGATCGGTGGCGACACCTTCGACGACGAGCTGCCGGCGCGCGACGCCGACGGAGAGCGTCGGACGGTCGCTGAGCAGCGCCGAGAGCTTGCGCTCGACGCCAGCCACCGCGTTCTCGAGCAGCGGATGCCCCGCAGGGTAGATCGCCGTCTTGTGCATCGCGATCGAGAGCTCGACGAGAAAGTCGGCGAGCTCACGCGAAAGCGCTCCTTCGTCGGACGCAACCGCGGGCTGCGACTGACTCATGGAGCGGCGATGGCCGAAGAATCCGACGGCACGAGCTGCTGGGGGGTCATCGAGGGGAATGGCGATATCGGCTCCGCGCGGGTGGCCGCGGGGCCGTGGCATGTGGCCTGCTTTTACCAAGGACGCGTGGGGAGGCCATGGAGTAAGCGGCTCCCGCGGGCCCGCCACACCGGCGCGGCGAGGGAGCATCCCGAGGTGGAGGAGGCGAGAGTGGCGAATCAGAGCGGAAACGGCGGCGCAGGGCGCGAGGAGTTCCGGGAGGGAGAGTCCACGAAGGGGAAGGCGGGCCCGAGCTCGAACACGGACGATACGGGCCTGGAGGGCTCGATCCTCGAGGACGATTCCGATCGCAAGTCGGCCGGGAGCAAGGCCACTGGCGCCGGTGCCGAGGCGGCGGAAGGAATGCATGCGACGAAAGGGCGGAGCGAGCATGACAAGAGCGCGCTCACCAACAAGGCGACCGGACGCGAAGGCTCGGGCGAGACTGACCGGAACGCCTCGGAGCCGATGGACCGGACGAAGGAGCACAAGGGCAGCTACGGCGGCGAGGGCGGCAAGCCGCGCACGAGCTCAGATCAGCGCGAGAGTCACGGTACCGGCGGCAAGTCCTGAGGATGTCGCAGGGCGGGTGAAGTGCAGGTGGAGCCGGTTGCGGAAGCGCACGCCGGCTCTAACTTCACCAAACACTGAGAGCGACTCGCGCAGACCCCTGGGACGAGGTTGATGACATGGAAGGTGGGAGCTCGGACATCAAGCAGCTCGAGGAGCGCATCAAGTCGCTGCAGCGCGCGGTGTATTATCTCGTCTGGAAGCGCAGCGGCTTCGGCGAGCACTGCATCCACTGCAACCACTCGTATCCCGGCCACGAGAACAAGTGCAAGGCGGCGGAAGTCGAGCAGCTGATCCGCTGACGGCGCTGCACGGGGCAGGTCGAGCACCACCGCCGCTCGCCGCCCGCCGCTAGCCCACTGCCGGAGGGGCCCCGGTGAACACGCGGAAGTGGCTGCACCGTGCCGGCCCGGTCCTCGGCGTCCTTCTGCTGGCCGGCGCGTTCTGGATCGTGCATCGCCAGCTGCGCGCCTACCGCTACGCCGACCTGGCGCAGGCGATCCGCGATGTCCCACCGCGGCGTGTTCTGCTCGCGCTGGTGCTGACCGCGGTGAACTATCTCGTCCTCACCGGTTACGACGCCCTCGGACTGCGCTACGCGCGACACCCGCTCGCGCACCACCGCATCGTGTTCGCGTCGTTCACCGGTTACGCGGTGAGCAACAACCTCGGATTCGCGCTGCTCACCGGCGCATCGCTTCGCTATCGCCTGTACTCGCGGTGGGGCGTTCCGATCGCGGAGATCGCAAAGGTCGTCGCCTTCGGCTTCACGACGATCTGGCTCGGCGTGCTCGCGGTCGGCGGAACGGCGTTCGTCGTCGCGCCACTCGCGACGCCGGCGTTTCTCCACCTCCCCATCGCGACGGTTCGACCGCTCGGCGTCGCCCTCCTCGCGCTGCTCGTCGCATACCTCGCGGCGAGTGTCGCACACCGGCGCGAGTTCTCCGTTCGCGGAGTCCGCTTCGCGATCCCGGAACCGCGGATGGCGCTCGCCCAGGTCGCGCTGTCCTCCACCGACTGGCTGCTCGCCTCGAGCGTGCTGTACGCGTTGCTGCCGCCGGACACGATCCCCTTCCCCACACTGGTCGCGGTCTTCCTGCTCGGCCAGTCGGTGGGACTCATCAGCAACGTCCCGGGCGGCGTCGCGATCCTCGAGTCGATCGTGCTGCTCTTCCTCTCGCCGACGATCCCCGCGCCGGAGCTCGTCGGAATCCTCGTTGTTTTCCGGTGCATCTACTACCTCATCCCGCTTGCGATCGCAGCGGCCGGACTCGCGCTGTACGAGGCGCGGAAGCTCCATGGACGGCTCGCGCCCGCTGCGCCGATCGCCGAATGGGCGTCATCGCTGGTTCCGCAGGTCATGGCGTCGCTCGTGTTCATGAGTGGCGCGATCCTCGTGCTCTCGGGCGCGACGCCGGGAGTGGACAGCCGCCTCGCGTGGCTCACGAGGGTGGTGCCGATCACGGTGATCGACCTCTCCCACCTGCTCGCGAGCGCGGCGGGGGTCGCGCTGCTGCTGCTCGCGCGCGGACTTCAGCTCCGACTGCGGGTCGCGTTCCATCTTGCCGTCGGCCTGTTGCTCGGCGGCACGCTCCTGTCACTGCTCAAGGGACTTGATTACGAAGAGTCGGTCGCCCTCTCCGTCGTCGGTGTCGGCCTCTGGGTCAGCCGGCGAGAGTTCTACCGGCCATCGGCGTTGATGGCCGAGCGGTTCACGGCGGGATGGATGGTCGCGGTGGCGGCGGTCATCGGCGCGAGTCTGTGGCTCGGGTACTTCTCGTACAAGCACGTCGAATACTCGGACGCGCTCTGGTGGCGCTTCGCGCCCGATGCTGATGCACCGCGGTTCCTCCGCGCGACGGTCGGCGCGGTCGTCCTCCTCGGCGCGGTCGCCGGCGCGCGACTCATGCGAGCGGCACGTCCCGAGGCCGAGATGCCGAGCGACGCCGAGATGGACCGTGCCGCGGCGGTGATCCGACGATCGGAGCGATCGGTGGCGAATCTCGCGCTGCTCGGCGACAAGGCCCTGCTGTTCAGCGACAGCGGGAACGCGTTCGTCATGTACGGTGTGGAGGGTCGCAGTCGCGTCGTGATGGGCGACCCCGTCGGTCCCGCCGACGAGCAGCGTGAGCTCGCGCGCCGCTTCCGGGAGATCTGCCATCTCTACGCGGCGTGGCCCGTGTTCTATGAAGTCTCCGCGCAAGCGCTCCCGCTGTACGTGGACCTGGGGTTGACGCTCTCCAAGCTGGGCGAAGAGGCACGCGTCGGCCTCGAGGACTTCTCGCTCGAGGGTGGAAACCGGAAGACACTTCGCCAGAACGTGCGCCGCGTCGAGAAGGATGGGTGTACCTTCGAGATCATGGACGTGGAGCACGTCGCGCCCCTGCTGCCCGAGCTGCGTGCGATCTCCGATGACTGGCTCGCGCACAAGCACACTGCCGAGAAGGGATTCTCGCTGGGCCGCTTTGACGAGCGGTACCTGTGCCGCTTCCCGGTTGCGGTGGTGCGGCGCGGTGGCGTCATCATCGCGTTCGCGAACGTCTGGCTGGCCGCGCCCGGGACGGAGCTGTCCGTGGATCTCATGCGCTACGCCGACGCGGCGCCGAGCGGCGTGATGGACTACCTGTTCGTGCAGCTGATGCTGTGGGGGCGCGAGCAGGGCTATCGCTGGTTCAACCTTGGCATGGCGCCCCTGGCGGGGGTGGAGGCCGGACGCCATGCACGTCTGTGGAACCAGGTTGGCGGGATGCTGTTCCGGCATGGCGAGCATTTCTACAACTTCGTCGGGCTGCGGAATTACAAGGAGAAGTTCGATCCCGTGTGGGAGCCGCGGTATCTCGCGTCGCCGGGCGGGCTGTTGCTGGCGCGGGTCGTGGCGAACGTCGGGGCGTTGATCTCGGGTGGATTGCGGGGGGTGGTGTCGCGCTGAGGTGCTGGCGGGGGAAGTGGTTGCGTGTGCGGCGGGGTGTGGCGCGCGGGTGGGTGGGGCGGGTCTTTGCGTCGTGCGATACGCAGCGGAGCAGCGCGGTCTAAAGGCCGAACAATATGAAAACTTTCTCTCTGCTGCATTTCGCAGTGTAACGCCGTGCCGCATGTGACGTTTTAGACGGCGATCTTGCATCGGTCGAGGTTACGAATATGAGTTCGCGCTCGGTTCATATATTGGTCTTCGACGGTTTCGCCGATTGGGAGCCTGCATACGCGCTAGCCGAGCTTCGCCGATGGGGTAAGCGTACCGTTGTCGTTATTGGATTTGACGACAACCCAGTAATCTCGATGGGCGGTCTTCGTGTAGTCCCGGATCGAGCCCTCCCCAGTGTTGATGCAACCGACGTGGAGTTGCTAATTCTTCCTGGCGGCGACCTGTGGGAAGGCGAGTATCCTGGCGCTGCGCTAGACGAGCTGTTAAACGCGCTCGTTTCCGCGGCCGTACCGGTCGCTGCCATTTGTGGCGCTACATTAGCCGTCGCGCGTGCTGGCCTCCTCAATGATCGTCGGCACACCAGCAACATGCCCGGCTATTTGCGGGAGCACGTCCGGGATTACACCGGGACCGCCCAGTACGATGCTGCGCTAGCCGTCAACGATCGTGGCGTGATCACTGCGAGTGGCCTGGGACCCGTGGAGTTCGCTCGCGCGATCCTCAAAGAGCTCGGCGTCTTTGGCGCTTCTGACGAGCAACTGTGGTTCGACATGTTCAAGCATGGTCAGCTTCCCGACGCCCCCGTCTAAAACGTGCGTTGAAGCAGACAGGGCTATCATGATGCTTGCTGCCCTCGCGACTATTGCGAGCCGTGCAAGCTGAGCCTTGCACTAGGCGGAACGCATACGCTGCGGCGACTCGAGCGGAGGGCTGCTTTGTCTATCGGTGGGCGCGTCGAAACGATCTGGATCAAGCGTGCGCATCGGGGGCCAATGGACAGCGCGGCCGAGGCGACGCTGGTCGCCGGCCAGGGTGTCGCAGGCAGTGTGGATCGGAGCCGCCGGCGTCAGGTGACTCTGCTGGAGTCTGAGGCCTGGGCCGCGTGCATGACTGAACTTGGCGTCGACAACGATCCGGCGCTTCGGCGGGCCAACATACTCCTGAGCGGAGTTCAGCTCGCCGACACACGAGGCCGCGTCCTGATCGTTGGGGAGACCCGGCTCGCCATCGGCGGTGAGCTGACCCCGTGCGAGCGCATGGATGAAGTGACGCCGGGACTGAAAGCCGCCCTTGGCCTGAAGTGGCGGGGCGGTGTCTTCGCGCAGGTCGTGGCTGGAGGCGTCATCCGGGTTGGGGACGCCGTCGCCTGGGAGTCTGCAGTCGCGATAGCCAGTCAGACAGCGCGGTCCGCCAAGCTCGGTAGCTGACAGGACTGCTAGTGAAGCGCGCTGCGCTCGCATTCATTAGGAGTCGTGCAGCTGAACCTTGGCATTGGGCGGCACTCTCGCGCTGATCACTGATCTTGGTCGGGCCCTCACGGCGATCGGCAGGCCACGCCGCTCCGGCTAACGCACGGTGCTCGCCGCCCAGACCACATCGAACTGGCGCACCGCACATCCAGAATGCAGAATCAGAGCACCAGAACTGCCTGACACTGGATACAAGGTGGATCAACGTGCGCGTGCGGAGCCTCCACTTCGACATTTCGATCCTTGTCCTCGTCCTTCTCCTCGCAGGAGCGGGTTGCCGTCGGCCGCCATCATCCACCGCTGTGACGTGCGATCGATTCCTGGCCGACTCCGCCAGCCGACTCTGGGATGCGCGTCCGCGAACGGGCACGACGACCGATTCAGCGTTGTACGCACACGGTCGCAGTCAACTGGTCATTCGCGGGTTCGCACGCAGCGACAGTACCCCTATCGCCGACACGCTTACGGCGGGCATCACCGGTGGGCCCAATCTGACGGCGACATTCCATTATGGGCCGAACGGGGTCGCAGCCTTCGAGACCGCTGCAGGCTTTTACGTCGTGGCCACCCGGTGCCCCGGCTGTCCGTTGACCACATGGCCCCACACGCTGGCACCGGGACGTGTGGACACGCTCGACCTTTACCTCGGACGGGCGCAGTCTCAGTGCGACGCAGGGAATGATCAAGGACAACGGTAACACGTCAGTCTGGATAGATCGATACCGCGAAGCGGAGCATCGGTAACCCATGCCTCTACGCATTGAGCACGTGCTCGGCGCGATCGTCGTTGGGATCGGCGCGACCGGCCTCATGGTCCTCTGGAACATCTTCCTGAGGCGTGCATTCGGGGTCCCGTCGCTCAACTATTGCCTGCTCGGCCGCTGGCTCGGCCACATGCCAGGCGGCACGTTTCGGCACACGGCGATCGCGGCGGCGGAACCCAGGGCCGGTGAATGCGCCATCGGCTGGACCGCTCACTATTCCATCGGCGTGACATTCGCAGTCGCACTCGTCGTGCTGACGGCGGGCGCCTGGCTCGAACGTCCCTCGTTCCTCCTGGCGCTCGCCGTCGGGCTCGGCACGGTCGTGTTCCCGTTTCTCGTGATGCAGCCCTCGCTCGGCCTCGGCGTGGCTTCGTCCAGGGCGCCAAAGCCGGGTCGGGCTCGACTGAAGAGCCTGGCGACCCACGCGGTGTTTGGGGTTGGCTTGTATCTCTCCGGGGTCGTCGTCAGCTATCTCCTCGCAGCGCGCGCTTAGTGTGTCGAGTACGCCCCATCGTTCAGGTGGTCCGACTTTCATTTGGCGGGGTGAAATGTGTTGGCACCGCCTGTGTGCGCCGATAGAGCACCGCTTCCCGAAGCTCGCCGCGGCCCTCGTCGGATCGGCGCGGATGCGGCTCCGTCGGCGCAACGGAGTTGAATGACCAACACCTCGACACGAGCCACCGTCCCCGGGTTGTTGCAGAGAGTCGAAGAGGGCGACCGCGAGGCTCTCGAAGCCCTCTTCCCGCTCGTGTACGACGAGCTCAGACTGCTCGCTCGACGACAGCGACGACCGCCGCCCGATCGCCGGCGACTCCGGAAATCGACATGTCCTGCTGGAGCTCGATACGTCCCCTGTTCGGCCGGGCAACGCCCGAGGCATCGTTCGCCGACAGCACGTACGTGCCGGGCGCGAGGACAATGGTGGTGCCGGCGTTGGCGGGATTATTCATCGCAGCATAGAGCTGTTCGACGTCGGCAACCTGCACAGTCCCAGCGCTAGCGACCGCGTGCTGGTCCAGCACCGGGACGGGCCTGGCGGGTTCGGTAATGTCCCGGGCATCGCTGCACCCTGTAGTGAGCACGGCGATGACGGCGGCGACGCATATGGGGCGATAGGGCGAGAGCGGACGCATGGATGTCTCCTCGGGTGAGCGGATTCCCTCATCCACTCCACACCGGAGGTCGCCAAAACGGGCCACGCGAGACAATGACCTGGTCTTTGCGCGAGGAGCACGGCTGGCCCGCGTCGCACGGTGGAACGCGGCTTCGCCGCATCGTATGATAGGCCGTCGCATCAGACCCTCGGCATTCGCCAGCGCCGCACCAACGGTACAACGATCACGGGACCAGGGAGAAAATCCTCATGCTGCGTCGAGTCTTGAGCGAACTGCTGATCATCGCGATTTGCGCTGCCTTGATTTTCTCGGATGCCCCGGCACAATCGAATGTGGGAGCGGGTGGCAGGCCCAACGTCGTCCTCATCCTCATGGACGATCTGGGCTATGGCGACATCGGCAGTTACGGAGTGAAGGACGCCAGAACACCAAACCTCGACCGGCTGGCTCGCGAGGGTGTACGCCTGACCAACGCATACGCCAATGGGCCCAGCTGCTCCCCGACGAGAGCCGGACTCATCAGCGGCCAATACCAACAACGTCATGGCATCGAATGGCCACTTGGCTCCGTAGCTGGTGATGCCGATCGCGGGCTGCCGGTTACTGGAGCAACCTTACCGACGCTGCTGAGGACGAATGGCTACGCGACTGGACTGATCGGCAAATGGCACCTCGGCTTCAAGCCGGAATTCGGTCCGAACGCGCACGGTTTCGACGAATTCTTCGGGTTTCTGAGCGGTGCCGTTGGGTACTACACACACCGACAGCATGACGGCAAACCGGATCTCTACGAGAACACGACATCCGTCGAAGTTCCGGGATACCTCACCGACGAGATCACACGACGGGCGGTCGGCTTCGTCGAGCGCCATTCGAGTCACCCGTTCTTTCTCGAAGTTGCGTACAATGCGGTGCACTGGCCGTTCAACGTTCCCGACTTGCCAGTCGCCGCACAGCACGACGTTCCAACGCCGGCGGCGCCGGGCGACCCACGACTCTACCAGCGTCCAACCGCACCTGTCCCCGCCACTCGCAGCGACTACGTTCGCATGCTCGAGCGCGCGGACGAGGGAATAGGACGAATCCTGGCTGCGCTCGAGCGCCGCGGCCTGGCCAGGAATACACTGGTGATTTTTACGAGTGACAACGGCGGGGAATGGCTCTCTCGCAACGCGCCGCTCACCAACCGGAAGTTCACACTGTGGGAAGGCGGAATACGCGTCCCCCTGATTCTGCGGTGGCCGGGACGCATCCCGGCCAACCGGACGTCGGCGCAAGTGGCGATCACGATGGATTTGACCGCGTCGATTCTCGCAGCCACAGGCTCCACGATTCCCGCCACCTATAAGCTCGACGGGCTGGACATTCTGCCGAGCGTGAGTGGTCGTTCGCCGGTCGTCGAGCGGCAGCTCTTCTGGAGAACCGAGCGTCCCCAGCAACAAAGGGCAGTCAGGTCCGGACGCTGGAAGCTGCTCCATGAAGGCCGCAACTTCCATCTCTTCGACGTCGCCGCGGACCCAGGCGAACGCAACGATCTGACGGCGGCGAATCCCGAAGTTGTCCGTACGCTGAACGCAGCGATCGACGAGTGGGAGAAGAACTTTGCCATGCGAGACGGCGCGGCCGTAAAGACCGGCTCCGTATCCGAGAAGCGCAGCCGAACGTTCGTTGATGCTGGCAAGGCCAGTTTGGATCCGCCCGTGCCGCGACGGTGAGCAGGTGCCTGCAGTTCAATCTTGGTGTTGGACCGCCTGACCCTCTCCGAAGGTGCCCGCGTTTCAGCGCTGCTGGTCCGCGATGAATTGCGTCATTCGCCGCTCGAGCACCGGCAACGGGACGGAGCCAAGCGCCAGGATGGCATCGTGGAATGTCCGCTGGTCGAACCGCGCGCCGAGTCGGGTCTCGGCCTCACGGCGATGCCGGCGGATCTGGATCTCGCCGAGCTTGTACGCCAGCGCCTGCCCGGGCCACGCGATGTAGCGCTCCACCTCGGTGGTGATCTCGTGCTCGGCGAGCGCCGCATTATCGCGGAGGTAGGACATGGCCTGCGCGCGTGTCCAGCCGAACTGGTGGATGCCTGTGTCGATGACGAGCCGGCATGCGCGCCACATCTCGTAGGTCAGCCTGCCGAAATCCTCATACGGCGTCTCGTAGATGCCCATGACGGTGCCGAGCCACTCGGTGTAGAGTCCCCAACCCTCGTTGTATCCCGAGAAGGACGTGCCGCGCCGGAACGGCGGGCGCTCCGGTCCTTCGAGGGCGAGAGCCGCCTGAAAGCTGTGACCCGGCGTGCACTCATGCAGCGTCAGCGACGCCAGCGTGTAGAGCGGCCGCGCCGGAAGGTTGTACGTGTTCATGAGGCACGACTCCAGTCCGCCTCGGCCGCCGGTGAAGATCGGGGCGAGCGCATCCGGCACAGGCCGGATTCCGTGACGGCGGCGCGGGATCGTTCCGATGGTCTCGGCCAGCTTCCAGTCTGCCTTCTTCGATACGTAGGCCGAATAGGAAAGCAGGTCTCGCGGGGTCTTCGCGTAGAATTGCGGATCGGTGCGGAGGAAGGTGAAGAACTCGGCCATGGTTCCCGTAAAGCCCGCGCGCTGCTTCGTCGCCTCCATCTCGGCCCTGATGCGCGCGACTTCCGCGAGTCCAATGTCGTGGATCTGCTGCGCCGTGAGGTCGAGCGTCGTGAACTTCTCGATCATCGCCTTGTAGTAGACCTGCCCGTCCGGCAGGGCGCTGGCGCCGAGCGCCGTTCGCGTTCCCGGGAAGTACTCCTGCCGCATCACTGCGAGGAGCCGGACGTAGGACGGAGCAACGACGTCGCGCAGCAGCGTCAGGATCTCGGCGCGCATCGCGGCCCGGTCGGCCGCCGGAATCGTCGTCGGCATGTCGACGAACGGCGTGTACAGCGGATTGGTCGTATCGCTCCGTGTGTACGGCTCGATCGTCCGATCACGGCCCACCACTGCGACGCGCGGGACGGTGAAGCCGCGGGCGAGGCCAGCGCGCATGTTGACGGTCTGCTCGTCGAAGTAGCGCGGCACGTCGCGCAGCCGTCCAAGGTAGTTGCGGTAGATGTCGGCGGTCGCGAACCCCTGGCGTGGCGTGAACTCCGTCCAGAAGAAGGTGTCGCTGTTGAATGGCGCCTCGTAGGTCCTGAAGCGCACCTCGTTGGAGAGCGCGCGAATCGAGGTGCGGAACACCTCTGCGTTCACCTGCTCGTCAGGCGAGAGCCGGGCAGTGGGAATGCTATCGAGGGTTGCGATCACCCGCGTCCAGTATGCCAGCCGTGCCCCCTGTGACGCGGCGTCGACGCGCGGGAAATGATCGTCGGCGCCCGCGTCGCCGGGCTCATCGTTGCGGCGCGCCATTTCGCGCTGCCGCCAACTCCATTCCGCCGTGTAGAGCGCGCGAAGGCGGCCGTCGGCGGTTGTGTCGCGCGTCTGCGCCCTGGCTTCAGGAGCGGCGACGGCGCAGATCGCGAGGGCGATGGGGAAGGTGCGAATCAACAGAGATTGCGACATGGCGAGGGATCTCTTTTCGAGGCGATGCGGCGTAACCAACGTTGGGAGGGCGGGAAGACCCAGTAGCTTTTTCTACACACTTCCGGGCCCAGCTCGTGCTCGCGCGGCTGACAATGATCCTCAGCGGGCGGAAGCGAAAAAGAGCGCGCGACGCAGCCGCGCGCAATCCGCGGGAACGAGCTCTTGCGCCATCGACTGCCACGGGGGAACGTTCCGGTCTCGAGGTCATTCCTGTCGGATTCCCGGACGCCGCCGGCTGCTCACGTGGAGATAGTTCATTCGCAGGGCCCCGTTGTTGGACGGGGAGTGCGTGGGATCATGCGCGTTGCCATGGAAGCAGCCGTGCGAGCGGTCGCGAGCTGACATGAAGGCGAAGGAGCTCTATCGCGTTCTGGAAACAGAGCTCGGGCCGTTGCTGGCGGCGCACGGGTTCAGGAAACGCGGACAGTCCCAGCTGGCGTTTCAGCGAGTCGTCGACGGCAAATATCAAAGCGTCTGGTTCAAGTGCGACAAGCACGGTTGGGATTCCTACGCGGGAGGCGACTTCTACGCCAATTTCACCGTATCCGAATCCCCGGGGCTTGGGAACCTCGGCCCCAACGATGAGTCCCTCAACTTTTTTCTCACGGATGCGGAGCTCGCATGGGCGCGCAACTACCGGGACGAAGTCGTCGAGCGAATCCCCAAGCCACCGGAGTCGTACTTCGAGGCGCTCGAGGCGGGCTTCAGCAAATCGATTCCCGCCGAGTCTGCCGCGCAGCTCGTGCAAACGGTGCGGGACTACTTCGAGCCGGAGCCCATTCCGTATCGGCGCAACCAGACCATGGGTTTGCGCTACTGGCAGCCCGGTGATGTCGCCGGTTGGGCGACGCTGATTGCCACCGTTCTTCCCAGAGCAATCGGGGTGATGCAATCCTGGGCGGGCGGGCGCGGAGATCAAGAACCGTGACTCCTGCGGCCAGCTTCGTCGCGCGGGAAGGTTCGACGATGCTCGAGCCGCCGCTCGGTAGCGAGCGTGCGTCGAGCTGACACGACCATCGAGGCGCGCGTGCCGCACCCGCAGCCGTCGCTGGCTGACGCCGCTCCGGCCATGTACCTTGCGGAATGATGATTCGCCGGACGAGAGCCCTCTTCGCCATTCTGCTCGCGTTCGCCCTGCTGCCCATCGTCTCGATGACGGTGACAGGGACGGCGGAAGCTTGCATCGGTGCAGCTACGGCCTGGATGCAATCGAGCGCCAAGTCGCAGTCGGCCGTTCAGGGCACGCGCGATGTCCGCGAGGTGGCAGCGCACCATCCGGACGTTGCGCCATTCACGGCTGCCGAGGCATTCCACTACGATCTGACCGCGCCCGTCGCGGCGACAGCCCCGGCAACGCCGCGCGCGATCGCGGCCGGCGCCGCGCTCCCGCTCCATCCCGCCCGGGCGCCACCCGCGCTTCTCTGAGTTTGCGCGCTTCGCGCGCGAGGACCCACTCCACGAACGCAGGACGATAGCGCCCTCCGACTCTCCTTCGGAGCATCCGCCGCTCGTCGTGGAGCTCACACTCAAACTCAGAGAAAGCTCAACATGACTCGACATCGGGCATGGGCGCTTCGCGCGTCCCCTGTCGCCGTCCGGGGTGGACCATGAAAACCATCCCGTGGCGCACCTTCTGGATCATCGCGCTGGCTGCGGTCAGCATCTTCGTTCTCATTCCGCGGGACGTCACTCAACGGGTTTACAGTCCAGCCGAGGGCCGCATGCGCGACACCGTCGTGCGCCGCGTGCCGATCAAGCTTGGCCTCGACCTGCGCGGCGGCGTTCACATGGCGCTCGAGGTGGATCAGTCGAAACAGACCACCGTCGACTGCGCCGACGCGATTCGCCGCGCGGAGCGCGTCATACGAACCCGCATCGACGAGTTCGGCACGTCGGAACCGGTCGTTCAGGTCGTAGGCGATTGTCGGTTGATCGTCGAGCTTCCCGGGATCACCGACGTGGAGCGCGCGAAGTCGATCGTGCAACGCACGGCCTTTCTCGAGTTCCGGCTCACCGATTCACGGGACGAGCTGCGGCGCGCCCTCCCGGCGATGGACGCCGCGCTTCGCCGGGCCGGCGTATCGTCCGCGACCATTCCCGCGCGTGACGTGGTCTCCGGACTGTTCAGCGCCGAGACGTCGGCAGTCGCCGGGGCGCAGGGCACGCCCAACGCGGACGCGCCGCTGTCGTCGCTGCTCACGGCTGGCCAGATACCCGGTGAGGTGATGGTGGCGGAGGCCAACGTGGCGCGCGTCGAAAGTCTCCTTGTCCGGCCCGAGGTTCGACGCCTTGTGCCGCGCAATCTCGAGCTGCGCTGGGGAGCGCAGACCACGGCGATCGGACGCGAATCGTATCGCGCGCTGTACGCCGTGTCGCCGAGGCCGATCATCACGGGGGAAGAGCTCCGGGAGGCGACGGCCGGCCGCGACCCCATGACCAATGCGCCCGAGGTGCGGTTCGAGCTGACGCCCCTGGGCGGCCGGCGGTTCGGGGACGTGACGTCCCGCAACGTGGGGAATCACCTCGCCATTCTCCTCGACGGACGCGTACATGGCGCGCCCGCGGTGCTCATCACGCGCATCGATGCGAGCGGACGAATCCAGATGGGCGGGAAGTCCATCGAGGAGGCGAGCGATCTCGCGCTGGTGCTCCGGGCTGGTGCGCTGCCCGTCCCACTGCATGTGGTGGAGGAAGGCGAGCTGGGTCCGTCACTCGGCCAGGATTCGATTCGGGCCGGCGTGCGGGCGTCGCTTCTGGCGGTGGGTTTCGTGCTGCTCGTGCTGGGGGTTCACTACGGCCCCTCCGGTCTGCTTGCCGTGGGTGGCCTCTTTCTCTACGTGCTGTACTCGCTCGGGGGCCTGGCCGCGTTCGGCTTCACGCTGACGTTGCCGGGCCTCGCGGGATTCGCGCTCTCCATCGGCATGGCGGTCGACGCAAACGTGCTGATCTTCGAGCGAATACGTGAGGAGATGGATGGGGGCAAGCCGGTTCGCACCGCGGTGAATCAGGGATTCACGCACGCGATGAGCGCGATCGTGGATTCGAACGTCACGACGGCACTTACCGCGCTGATCCTGTATCTCGTCGGGACCGATCCCGTCAAAGGATTCGCCCTCACGCTGCTCATCGGCATCGCCGCATCGATGTTCTCGGCCGTGTTCGTGACACGAACGTTCTTTCTCATATGGCTCCAACGGCGGCCGGCCATGACGCGCCTGCCGGGATTCACGATGCGCCTGTTCGCGAACGCGCGTTACGATTTCGTTCGCGTTCGGCGATGGGCATATGCAGCGACCGGCGCACTCATACTGCCCGGGTTGCTGATGCTCGCGCTGTGGGGGGTCACGTACAGCATCGAGTTCACCGGCGGTACGCTGCTGCAGGTGCGTACAGCGGCGCCGGTCGGCACGGCGGCCATCCGGTCGGCGCTCGAGCCCGCGGGTCTTGGCGGGGCGGAGATCCAGCGCTTCGGGTCCGATCGCGACTACGTCATCCGGGCGCGTGTGGAGGGGCGCCCGGTGGGAACCGAGCAGACACAGGCCGTGCGATCTGCCGTTCGCACCGCGCTCGACACGGGCATCGGTCAGGGGCGTTATCAGATCGTCCGCGCCGATGCGATGAGCCCGAAGCTGGGAGGCGAGCTGCGCCAGAAGGCCATCATCGCGATCGGTTTCAGCTTCGCGACGACGCTCGCCTATCTCGCGTACCGGTTCGAGTGGCGGTTCGGGCTCGCCGCGGTGATTGCGACGGCGCACGACGTCCTCGCCACACTCGCGTTCATTCGCTACCTCGACCTCGAGGTCAGTCTGGTCGTCGTCGCAGCGTTACTCACCGTGCTCGGCTACTCGCTCAACGACACGATCGTGATTTTCGACCGTGTGCGGGAGCAGCGGGGTCTCCATCCCAGGGCGACACTGGTGGACGTGCTCAACCGGTCGATCAACGAGACGTTGCCACGTACGATCCTTACCGGGGGAACCACCCTGGCCACCGCGCTGGTGCTGTCGTTCTTCGCCGGCGAAGTGATCAAGCCGTTCGCGCTGGTGATGACGTTCGGTATCGTGGTCGGCACCTTCTCGTCCGTATTCGTGGCCGCGCCGGTGTTGCTGTGGATCACTGAGCGGTGGGGCGCCTCACGGAGTACGGCCCGGCCGCCGGTGGAGGTGTCGCCCACTTCAGTGGGGGCCGGTCCATGAGGCCGAGTACTTCGGGCAGCTGAACGGGAACTGCATGCGAGCCTCCCTAATGCGAGGCTCGCATGCTCCGGCGGCTACGCCACCGAACCCCGATGGCTCAGCGTTCCAGCGCGGTCTCTAATCCGCAATCATCCCGCCGGAGACCGTCGCGCCGTAGGAATACGGAACGGCCACCCCCGCGCGGTCGGCGATGGTCACCGCGAGCGTCAGCTTCGACCAGCGGGTTCCCATGCCGTCGACCGTGATCGACCCGGCAGAGCCGCCGTCGAGGACGATTGGGAGAGTTACGGACTTCCCTCCTCCCGCCGGCGTCGCGATGACGTAGGCCCGCCAGGCGAACCCATCCATCCCGTCGAAGGAAACAGCGATCCTGCCGGAGGCGCTCGTGAAATCGACGAAGTTGGCGCCAAGGCCATATGGGGCGCGGTTCGCCATGCGGTTGGTGCTCGCCGGCACGGCGACACTCACGGGATAGCTCGCGTGCGTCGCGCGGGTGATGCTGCGCAGTGGCCGGAACGATTCGACGATCGACGGCTGGTCCGTCGTGAAGTCGGAGATGTCGTTCCGATACTCGGCCGGCGCGAATGCCTTCATCGCCTCCCAGCCGCCACCGAACGCGATGTCGCGGATCGCGTCGGGCGCGCTTTGCGTGCGGTGCGCGAACCAGATCTGGCGCACGACATCAACGCCGTATCGCTCGCTCAGGTAGTTCTGGAAGTAGGCCGCGCCGTACAGGTAGCGGTTGAATATCGGGAGCTCGGGCGTTGCGAGGAACGAGTTGATGTACCAGTGCCAGTCGTTGATGTCATCGTAGACGGCGTCCTCGGCCCAGGTCGCATGAGACTCCATGAGCCAGCCGGAGCCGTAGACGTTGATCGCGAACTGGATCGCGTGCATGAACTCGTGCGCCTGCGTTGCCTTGAGCGCGCCACTGCGAATTACCTCCGTCCCGGTGCGGTCCTCGTCGTTGGGCGGGAATCCATCGAAGTCGTTGTTGACGACGATGTACGCCGACGCCGTCCCGACGGGCACGGGACTCACGCCCTCCAGCTCCACGTTTGTCGGCATGCAATAGCCGTAATACGGGATCTTGTTGTAGTAGACGTGGAACTTGTTCTGCGCCGTGACACCAATCGGCGCCGGGTATCGAAGCCCGACGACCAGACGACTCCAGATCTCCTCCCAGCTCCGCGCCGCCACCTCGATGTAATCGGGGACGCCACGGACCCCGCTCACGTCGACCGAAGGCACCGCGTCCGACGTGCTCACCGTCGAGTAGTGCAGCACGAAGTGCTCAGTCTCGAAACTGTTCTTCATGTTCGCGAAGCCGTTGGCGCGCAACTCGAGAATCTCCTGTTGCGTCGACTTCGAAAGGCCATCCCACTCGAGCGCCTGCCGCACCATCGATTCCGTTGCGTCCTTGCCGAAGGCTGCAGACTTGTACTTCGGCGGGAGCTTCTCCGAGGCGTGCACTGCGTAGGCGCGGTAGCGGTTGGCATTTTCCTTGTCGAGCGCGCCTGCGGCGTAGTCCTCCTCGATCAGGTCGAGCGAGCTCTTGCCATTCCCGCCGCCCTGGGCCGCTGCGAAGAGTGGCACTCCGGGGGAAGCTGGTGGTCCGCTGATCCGCTCCGGCGCATCGCTGCACGCGCCGAGGGCCGAGCCGAGCAGGAGCATGGACGTAAGGCGTAGGACGCTGTTCATGACGGGGCAGCCTCGAGACTTCTACGGTGACGGGGGTAGCATGTAGGAAACGGGCGGAACGGGTCCCCCAATGTGGGGCGTCGGCGCGGAAACACAAGATCGCAGCGCCATTATCCATGCGTCGGTCCCCTTGCAGTGTCATCATCACTGGGGAAGTCATCGCGGCAATGAAGCCCAGAATACCGACGGGAACCTGTGCCGCATCAAGAGCTCCTCACGGGTTCAGGTGTTGTTGGCTGTATGGGCCGGGGCTGGGGACACGTAGTGTCAGGTCAGGATGCCGCCCACTCGCGGAAGGCGGCGGGGGCCGAGTCAGGGAACGAAGGGTGTTCCGCGGTCCACCCGAGCGCGTGGGAGCGCCGCGCCGTGAGCTCCTGGTCGAGGCAAAGCGCGTCCGCGAAGCCCCCGAGCATCCTTCTCGCTTCGGACAGCGGTACGCTGCGCGTCTCTCCGGACTGCCCGGCGGCCCGGCTCGCGGCGGCGGCGATGTCTCGAACCCGGAGCGCGGTCGCGTCCACGGCGTGGAAGATCCCGCGCCCCCGGCTCTCCGCCACGCATCGGTACAGCCTCCCGACATCCTCGCGGTGAATGAGCGGCCAGCGGTTCTCGCCATCGCCCACGTACTCCGACGCTCCGGTCTCCCGGGCGGAGCGGAATAGCTCGCCGACCATACCGCCCACACCTCCGAAGACCATTCCCGGCCGAATCACGGCGGTGGCGAGGTGCGAGTCGGAAGCAGCGAGGACGATCCGCTCGTGCTCGACCCGCGCAGCTGCATAGTCGGCTGATGGATCCGTGAGAGCATCCTCGTCGGCCGGGCCGCGCGCATGGCCGAGAACAAAGGTGGTCGAGGTGTAGATAAACGTGCGCGGCGCCTCGTCCTGCGTCGCGGCCTCGAGCAACGCCTCGATCGCCGCGCGGTCAATCGGCAGGCGATCGGGACCCGACTCGATGGCCGCGTGCACGATGGCGTCGTTCCCGGCGGCGGCGCGCAGCGTGTCGAGCGAGCGCAGGTCGCCGATCACGGGGACGAGGCCGAGGGCGCTCAGGCGCGCTGCCGCCGCTTCCGAGCGCACGAGTGCCCGAACGGAGTGTCCGGCGCGGGCGAAGGCGAGTGCGATGGCCTCGCCCACGTACCCCGTGGCTCCGGTGATGAAAACGCTCATGCAGTTCTCAGCGTGCGGGGGGACCCCGACCCCCGCGCTCACAGGCTCAACCAGTAGTTCATCTTCAGGATCAGCACGTTGTCCGGCTGCTGGCGTAGAAGCCAGCCGAACTCCTGACTCAGTCCGAACTCGGAGGCAGCCCGATCCTCGTAGTACCGACCCTGCTGCCAAACCAGGTAGAGCGTGGAGCCCGGTCGGTATTCCCACCGCAGCACCGCGTTGCCGCGCAGGCTTCGCACGCGGAAATCGCGTTCGCGGAAAGAGATGTCGCTCAGGCCATCACCCTGGAAGTCCACGAACCGGGTATCTCCGACCCGACAGGTACGGCCATCGACGCAGACAACCGATGTGCCGTTGGGAACCGCGATCCCCTCCTCGAACGGGTCGAACCGGTCGGTCCCGGCCTGCGATAACTGCTTGTAGGTCACGAACTCGCCGGCTGACAGCAGAGGCTGCGCGAAGAGCTGCAGCGTCAGATGCGAGGTGAAGGTGACGTTCAGGCGTGTGCTGAGCGAGAACGTGGTCCGATCGATGTCCGCGAATACGAACCGCTGACCAAAGGTTGAAGTGAAGGATGGATCGTTCGCCGCAGCGACGTACTGCCGCGGATCCTGCTCGCGCGCAAGCGACGGCTCCACTTCGATGTCCACTTGTGAGGAGGGCCGATAGCCGATCGCCAGTGTGAGAGACGACGACCACTCCTCCGGGTTGGATCGCATGAACTGCACGGAGGGGGAGACGGTGAGCCGTGCGCGCGGATCCGTGTCCCCGCGCAGGCTGTAGGTCACGCGCGCCGGCACGAGCATCAGCGGCCCGCCGCGCGTCGGTACCTCCGACCGCACCTCTGGCGAATAACTGAAGCCCGTGTTCAACCCCCAGTAGTTGAGGAAGGTCAGGTCAGCGTTCGTCGCAACCTGCCCCGCCTTGTGCGCACCACCCCACGCGGAGTAGGACAAGGGCTCGCGCAGCGCCTCGTGCCGCCAGTTATGAAAGGTCAGCGCGGTCAGCCGATAGCTCCGCAGCACGCGCCCTGGAGTTATCTCCTGATAGGAGACGCGCACCCCGCCGTCCAGGCGCTCGCTCCCCTGGAAGTACCCGATGTCATTGACCTCGAAGCCGGGCGTGCGCTGCGCCGCCCACACCGCCCCTGTCCAGTGTCGGCCACTGCGACGCTCGACCTGGAGCCGCCACTCCGCGCCGGTGAGACTGGTGGCGCTCGAGTCCACCCCCAGTCCCGACGCGTCCGGCCGTTGCCGATAATGGTTGGGGCCCCGCTGCAGGCGGAGTACCGCCAGCTCTGACCCCGCCGTGTAGCTCGCGGCGACGAAGCCCCACAATGCCCACGCCCGCTGACTCCAGGTGTGCTGGAAGTTCACGCCGCTGTACGCAGCCCTCGACGGAAGGAAATCGAGGGATCGATCGTCCGGGAGGCTGCGATGCATGGTGCTCAGAATTCCGCCAACCACCGTCGCGCCGGCCCGCAGCTCCTGCTGAGCCCCAAAGACCGCATACTCGCTCCGCGGCTCGGCGAGGAAACTCGTGAGGCTGTCCCCGCTGGCGAAGTATGCCCGCCCGTTCTCGCGACCCGTCAACGTCCCCAGGAACCCCACGGAGAGTCCGCGGGCGGTCCGGCCGGTGAGCTTCATCGCACCGAGGATGCTCGTCTGCTCCGCCACATCCACGTAGCTCGCGCCACTCAGCGACGAGCGCTGCGGCCGTCGGCCGATGCGGCGGCTGTAGAAGAGCGAGTTCTGCCCTCCCGAGAGGGCGAAGTCGAAGATCCGGGCATCCTCCACGAAAAAGGGCCTGCGCTCAGGATAAAAGGTCTCGAATGCGCTGAGGTTGATGACGGCCGGATCCACCTCCACCTGCCCGAAGTCGGGGTTCACGGTCGCGTCCAGGGTGAAGTTCGCGCCGATCCCGTAGCGCGCGTCGAGCCCCGCGCTGGCATTCGCGTCTCGACGCTGCTGAAAGGGATTGCCGTCCTCGACAGGGCCCGCTCGTCCGCGTGTCAGTACATAGGGACGCAGCTCCAGCCTCGACACACCCTGCGCGAGCTCCATCCCGCTCAGGCGGCCGAAGACGCTCACCCGCCCATACCGCCGACGCGATTCCAGGGAGAAGTAGCTCCGCTCGTTGGAGGCAACGCGCTGACGGGTGAAGTTGATCCCCCAATCCTGCGGGTTCGGGGAGGGCAGGTAGCGGATCTGCGAGAGAGGGATACGCAACTCAGCGGTCCAGCCCTGCTCGTCCACCTGCACCGCCGACTCCCAGACGGCGTCCCACGACCTGTCGTCGCGAACGTCGTCGAAGAGATAGGCATCACCCTGAACGCCGGCTGCCGAGATTTGAAAGACGTAGCCGGTGCGGAGATCGAGGTCGGGGTCGAGCGAGAGCTCGAGGAAATCGAACTGACCCGTCTCATCGCGCCGTACCAGCTGCCGGGCGATCGCCTGGGGCGAGTCGTCGTACATCCGGGCCCCGACGTACAGCGCCTGTTCATCGTAGAGCACGCGGACCTCGGTCCGGTGCTGCGCGGGCGCGCCCTCGATCGGCTCGCCCTGCACGAAGGTGGACGCCGCCGGAGCCGTAGTCCAAACACCCTCATCGAGTCGCCCGTCGATTCGGAGGGGGGATGTGGTGCGATGGACCTGCAGGACCGGAACGTCGCGGGAACCCGGGGATGTCGGGACATCCTGGGCGAGTACAGCAGCGGTCTGGGCACTGAACAGTGCCGCGCCGGCGAGAATACGAAGCATTTCTGTGAATTGGTGTCGGGAGCCGGCAACATCGCATGCGAGAGACGCGGACGCGATGACGCAGCCGGCGGACGGCGCAATTCGTCGACGAGCGGGTGATTTCGGCGACGATCGGCGCGGAGAGTGGAGAGTGGAGAGTGGAGTACCTGCCAGAAACTGGCAGCTATCACTCTCCGCTCTCCACTCCACTTTCACCCAAACCGCTCCCTGAGCCGCGCCCCGAACCGCCGGCTCATGGTCATCGGCTCCGGCAGGCCGCGCAGGTATACGTGCTGGCTGGCATGCGACCATGGCTCCAGCCGCTCGACGTACTCGAGGTTCACGATGGTGGAGCGGTGGATCCGCACGAACTGCCGGTCGGGGAGGCGCTGCTCCCATTCCCGGAGCGATTTCGCCGACGGCTTGCGCGCCAGTTGCGGAGCCAGGCGCAGCGCTGAGCCGTCGCCCTCCGCCTCGACGGCCACAATGTCGCGCACGCGCACGAATGCGCGCTCCTGGCCGAGGCGCAGGAGGAGGCGGTCGTCGTAGGTGATCGTCTCGCGGACCGGCGCCGGCGGCTGCGCGGCCGCGAGCCGGTTCACCGTCACGGCGAGCCGCTCCGGCGCTACGGGCTTAAGCAGATAATCGAGGGCGTTCAGCTCGAAGGCGCGGAGGGTGTAGTCGTCATACGCCGTCACGAACACGACGTCCACATCCACGTCCAGCAGTGGCAACAGGTCCATTCCCGTCTCGCCCGCGAGCTGGATGTCGAGGAACACTACGTCTGCGTCCGTGGCGTGGACGAGGCGCGCGGCGTCGGACACCGAGGCGGCCTCGCCCACGACGTGTACCTGCTCAGCGTGCGCCTCCTCGAGCAGCGTCCGCAGCTCGCGCCGGGCGAGCCGCTCGTCGTCCACGAGGACGGCATGGCGCCGGCGCGCGGTCACGGCGCGGCCTCGGCGCGGTGGCGGGCCGGCAACTCCACCACGACGCGCACGCGCCCGTCCGCCTCCTCGATCTCCATGCGATGGTCCGCGGGATAGAGCGCCGCGAGACGCGCGCGGACGTTGGCGAGCCCCACTCCGCCGGGCAGGCCGTCATCGTCGTCGCCGGCGGCCGGCGCAGTTGTCCGCGCGGCGGCCCACCGTCCGGTGTTCTCGACCACGATCCCGAGCCGGTCAGGTGGCACCAGCCGTGCCTCGACTCGCAGCACGAGCGGCGCCCCAGCGGTGCCTGTCACGCCATGCCTCACCGCATTCTCCACGAGCGGGTTGAGAAGGAACGCCGGCACCTCGCAGCGCAGCGCCGCGGGCTCGATCTCCATCCGCGCGACGAGACGCTCCTCGAAGCGCACCTGCTCTATTGCCAGGTAGCCACGCACCGACGCGACTTCCTCCTCGAGCAGCGCCACGTGCAGCGGGCGCTCCACCAGCGCGTAGCGAAGGTAGCCGGAGAGTGCGGTCACCATGTCGCGCGCGCGGTGGCGGTCCTCGTCGATCAGCGCGCGGATGGAGTTGAGCGTGTTGAAGAGAAAGTGCGGGTTGAGCTGATACGCGAGCATCCGGAGCTGCGCGTCGCGCGCGGCGGCTACGGCGCGCAGTGCCTGCTCCCGCTGCTCGCGGAGCGCGGTGTTGTACTGGAGCCCGAGGCGCACGAGGCTCCACCCCAACAGCGGGAGGGCGCCATTGATCAGGGCGCCATCCAGGATCCATTCGCGCCGGACGGAGGGCGACGACGGGCCTCCGACAAGGAGCGAGTGGATGATGCCGGCGCCGAAGTGCCGGTAGTAGTAATAGGCGACGATCCAGAGCACCCCTGCCGCGTACGACCCGGCGACACTGATGGCGAGCGCGTGGCCGAAGGACGCCGGCCCCACACCTAGCCGGTCGTACACGAGGCCGAGCACCAGCGACAGCAGGAAGCCGATCAGGATGTACACCGGCTGGGTCGCGAGGATGACCTCCCACGGCATGACGTCGAGATACCCGATGGTCATCGCGGCGCCGAACAACAGCCAGCCGCCCACGTTGAGCAGCAGGGCGCCGCTGAGGCCGCGGCGCTGCGTCCCGTCCGGGGCGACCTCCGGGGAGTCCGACGCACCGGTGCGAAGGGCGGACAACGGCGTCATCGCTCCGTCGGTCATCCAGCAATTCTCCGTTTCAATGGGGACCGCAGCCCGCTTCAAGCGCAGGAGTCCCTCGCCGAACGATCGGCCGCTGAGGCTCCGCGCCTGCATCAAGCGAAAGGATCTCTGCGTCGCTCGTTGTCGTACAAGTTCACCAGGGAATGCCGCGCGACAAGCGACATTCCCGAATCGGGAAGTCAACAGCGACACGCCGGCAGCAATGCGGGGTACACCTTCTGGCGCACCCCCTTCGGCGCTGTATTTTGCGACGTCACCCGATCGCCCCACGCCGACCGACCCAATCAATCCGGACATGATACAGCTTCTGTGGACTCTCGCCGTCGTCGCGCCGCTCCAGGCAACCCCGGCGCAGCCAGCGCAGCTCCCGCCGTCCCCGATCCAGCGGATCGTCGTGACGCCGGCCAGCCCGACAGTGACGGCTCGCGACTCGCTGCGTCTCGGTGCACAGGCACTCGATGCCAGCGGCGCCCCAGTTGCCGGCGCCCGCATCAGGTTCGTCGGCGCGGGGGGCCGCTTCGAGGGGTCGGTGGAGGAGGACGGGCTGGTGCGATCCGGCTCGACCGGACGCTTCCCCATTACCGTCATCGCAACCGTTCCCGGAACGGCGCCCGTCACGCACCGTGTCGAGGTAGCGATGGTAGCAGCGCCAGCAGCACGGATCGCGGTCGAGCGAGCACCTGAACGGATGCTCGTCGGCCAGCGCGTGCACCTCGGCGCGAGTTCATTCTCCGCGCACGGTGATCGGCGCGAGGACGCCGTCTCGTGGCGGAGCTCAGCCTCGGGCATCGCGCGCGTCGGCGCCGATGGGCTGCTCAGCGCCGTCACCGCGGGGCGGGCCACCATCACGGCGACTGCCGGACCGGCCTCGACACAGTTCGTCGTCACCGTCGTCCCCAACACCGTCGGCTCGATCACCGTGACGCCGGCGGTCACGCAGGCGCGCACCGGTGATGTCGTCCGATTCACCGTCGAGATCCGCGACCGGGCCGGCGCGCCGATCCGTGGCATCACGCCGACCTGGAGCTTCTCCCCCGGGAACGGGATGATCGACGAGGGGGGCGCGTTCGTCGGCTACGATCGAGGCGCGTATACGATCGTCGGCAACATCGGCGATCGGAGCGCCACGGCGACCGTGAACCTCGTCCCGCGCGATGTCCGGCGTCCCGCGGAAGTCGTCGGTCGGCTGCCGCGCACTCTCTTCAGCACCGAGGAGGTGTGGGTCCATCCGAACGGGCGGAACCTCTACCTTGGCACCGGTGGCGGTGGTGATCGCATGTACGCGATCGACATCAGCAATCCCGCGAAGCCGGTCGTGACCGACTCGCTGGTAGCGAACACCCGGCGCGTGAACGACATCATGACGACGCCGGACGGAAAGTTCATGGTGCACACGCGCGAGGGCGCGGCCGACCGGCGCAACGGGATCGTCATCGCATCGCTCGAGGACCCGGCCCATCCGAAGGTCATCGCCGAGTTCACGGAGGGAGTTACCGCCGGAGTGCACTCGGCGTTCATCTTCCAGCAGGAGCGGTACGGAACGCACGTCTACCTCACGAACAACGGAACGCGCGCACTCCACATCATCGACATCAGCGATCCGTACAAGCCGCGCGAGGTGGGACGGTGGCGCGCCCCGGGGCCGAACGCGGGCGGATCGCTGCACGACATCGACATCCAGGACGGGCTCGCCTACCTCAGCAACTGGAACGAGGGACTCATCATCCTCGACGTCGGCAAGGGGATCAAGGGCGGGAGTCCGTCGAATCCGCAACTCGTGTCGCAGTACAAGTACGACCTCAACGATCTGTACCGGCAGGTGGAGGCGGCGGGAGGCGCCGGGTTCATCCGCGGCACGCACACGGCGTGGCGCCACAAGGACTACGTCTTCATCGCCGATGAGGTCTTCCCGTCGAACGATGTAAAGGGCGCGCGTGATGCGGCTGCGAGTCGGGCATACGGGCGGCTCCAGGTGATCGACGTGTCGAACCTCGAGAAGCCGAAGTCGGTGGCGTGGTACGAGCCGGAGTTCGGCGGCGTGCACAACGTGTGGGTGGCCGGGGACACACTGTACATGGGTGCGTACAACGCCGGCTTCCGGACGTTCGATGTGTCCGGGGAGCTGCGTGGTGACCTGCGCGCGCAGCAGCGGGAGATGGTGCACGTCAACACGGCAGACCTCGAGGGAAATGAGCGGAACACGGCGATGACGTGGGGAGTGTTCGTGCGCGACGGACTCGCCTATGTCAACGACAACAACAACGGACTGTGGATCATCCGCATGCTGCCTCGAGCGGGGCCGGTGATCGTTCCGTGACTCGGTTCACGGCGGCGTGCGTCGTTGCAGCCCTAGTAACCGTTGGAATCTTCGGCTGCACGGCGGCTGTGCCGTCGTCGTCCAGCACTGCCGCGCGCGCACCTGTTCCCGCGGCGTCGG
Source organism: Gemmatimonadaceae bacterium (assembly GCA_031426115.1). GTDB lineage: Bacteria > Gemmatimonadota > Gemmatimonadetes > Gemmatimonadales > Gemmatimonadaceae > JANPKQ01. The sequence goes on from JANPKQ010000115.1 coordinate 43,054, forward strand.
GGGGCACGGGGAGCGCGCCGGAGCGCGATTATCTCATCTTCGTTGCGTCGGAGGCGGTGGACGAGATCGCGCTCGTTCGCTTCGGACCCAAGGGCGCGCGGGTGGAGCGGCGGCGTGAGACCGGGCTGAATCGAGCCGATCCCGATGGGCCGCACGGCGTGGCTGTCTCGCCCGATCGGCGGCATTACTACGTCTCGACGGCCCACGGGACACCCAACGGACATCTGTGGAAGTACAGCACTGAAGGGGACCAGATGGTGGGACGCGTCGAACTCGGCGCCTTCCCCGCCTCGATGCAGGTCTCTCCCGACGGCCTCTACATCTTCGTTGTGAACTTCAACCTGCACGGCGAAATGGTCCCGTCATCGGTGTCGATCGTGGCGGCCAACGAGATGCTGGAGGTTGCGCGACTCACGACGTGCGCGATGCCGCACGGATCGCGTTTCAATCCAGCGGGGACGCGCCATTACTCGACCTGCATGATGGACGAGATGCTGATCGAGATCGATGCCCGTGGTCTCGAGGTCGCGCGGCACTTCATGCTGACGCGGGGGCGGGAGCACGGGATGGCGGGCGCCCCGCGGCCCCGCGCGATGGCCGCCGGAGACGCGATGGGGCACGGAATGGACGCGCCCCCGGCTGCGACGACGAAGTGCTCGCCGACGTGGGCCGCCAGCTCGCACGATGGGGCGAGCGTGTTCGTGGCGTGCAACGCGTCGAGCGACATCGTGGAGGTTGACGTCGCCGAGTGGCGCGTGCGTCGTCGGATCGCAGCCGGCCAGGGAGTCTACAACCTCGCCGTGACGCGCGACGGGCGCCGGATCATCGCGACGAACAAGCGCGGGCGATCGGTGTCGATCATCGACGTTGCGACGGGGAAAGAACAAGCGCGCATTCCGACGCTGCGAACGGTCGTGCACGGAGTCGCGATCTCGGACGACGACCGCTACGCCTTCATCTCGGTCGAGGGATACGGTGCGGAGCCCGGAACGGTCGAGGTCATCGACCTGCTCGCACTGCGGCGCGTGGCGTCGGTGGACGTCGGGCAGATGGCCGGCGGGATTGATTTCTGGAAGAGCGAGCCGGCGCGGTAGTGTCTCGTGTAGTTCGATGCCTCGCGAGTTTCGTCGGAATGGTCGGCATCGTCGGCAGTGCCGGCTGTCGCCCAGGGGCCGAGGCGGACACCCGGGATGGCGGGCAGGCGGTCGCCGTCCGCTGGACAGTGCCCGTAGAGGTGACCGGAGAGGTCCGCGGGCTCGCGTACCGGCTCCGCCACCAGCTGCGTCCCGATACGCTCACGACCACGCTGGCGCTGACGAATCGCGGGTCGATGCCCGTGCACCTCATGTTCGGGGGCTGCTCGCTCGAGCTCTTCCTCCACGCGGCGGACGACTCGCTCGGGCGGGGTGAACCTGTGTTTCGCTCCGACCGGCAGCGGGCCGCCAATCTCCCGCCCGGCGCCATGGCTGGCTGTGCGGCATACATGGCTGCGCACGATGTGGCGCCCGGCGCCACGCTC
>JANPKQ010000116.1:0-19037 GCA_031426115.1 Gemmatimonadaceae bacterium
GTAGAACTGGCCTTCGACCGCCGAAACATTCACGATGTGCTTGTCGCGCTCCGGCGTGCGCAGCATCAGCGGCTTGAGACGCGCGTTGATGAGGAAGGGCGCGATCGCGTTCACGAGCTGTACCTCGAGCAGCTCGACCGACGGCACCTCCGCCATTCGCAGCCGCCAAGAATTCCGCTCGCGCAGGTCCACCTGCTGCAGGTCGGCGTCGAGGCGGCCTTCGGGAAAGAGGTCCTTCTGCGCGGCCAGCTCCTCGGGCAAAAGCCTCACCTGCGACAGCTCGGCCGCATGGGTGAGCCCCACAACCTCCCCGAGCATGCGTGGCGCGGTCACCGCCGCCGACTCATCGCCCTCCGGGAGCATGTGATAGCCGCGCAGGCCCTCATAGGTGCCGAGCAGCTTCCGCACGTGCGCGGGCATTTCGCGCACCGACGCGGTTTCCCCCGCCATCATGTGCTGGTAGAAGTCGGGCGGCCGCCGGACGGTCTGGCAGGCGTTGTTGACGATGAAGTCGAGCCGGTCGCGCGTCGCGATGAGCTCACGACAGAACGCCTCGACACTCGGCGTATGGCGGAGGTCGAGCCCGAATATCTCGAGACGATCTCCCCACTCGGCGAAATCCTGCTCGCGTGCATAGCGCGCAGCGGAGTCGCGCGGAAAGCGAGTCGTGACGATGAGCTGGGCGCCTGCGCGCAACAGCTTGAGCCCGGCCTGGTACCCGATCTTCACGCGGCCGCCGGTGAGCAGCGCAACGCGCCCGCGCAGGTCCGCCAGCTCCGTGCGCTTCGCGAAGTTGAACTCGGCGCACGCAGGGCAGAGCTGGTCGTAGAAGTGGTGAACCGTCTCGTAATCCTGCTTGCAGACGTAGCAGTTCTGGAGCTCGACGACTTCACGGAACTCCGGGTCGTCGTCGATGTCGCGCTGCTCGAAGTTCGCCGGAGGAAACACGTTTGGCGTGTTGATCGCCGGATCCCGACGCAGCTTCCGAATGCCGGTCGCGGTCAGCACGGATTCGGACCGCTTCACCTTCGCCGCCTTGCGCTGCCGCTTCGTCGCCTTGACGAGTTGGCGGCGATCGACGGCGTCGGGACGCGAAACCTGACCGGCCGCCTGGAGCAGCCGCTTCCGGTCGTCCGTCGGCACCTCGGCGAGCAGCGCGCGGTCGGACGCGATCGTCTCGAGCAACTCGGCGGCGGCGCGAACGCGCTCCGCGAGTGTTTGATCAGGGGGCGACCCGGGATTCAGTGCGTTCGATCGACTCTTTGGCATGCTGCAATCTACCCCGTTGTGGGGCCGGGCTTACGTCAAACGCTCGGCGCGCTCCTGAGCGCCATGTCCGCTGTGGCCGTTACCGGAGCGAGCCAGGAGAGGTGCGGGGCGCAGCCCTTATTTCCCTGCGACGTCCTTCAGGCGAGCCAGCCGCTTCCGCACCTCGGCCACCTGCGGCTGCAGCTCCGCATCCGCGTTCTTCCACAGTTCGATGAACGCGAGATAGTTCGTCGCGGCGCGCTGGTTGTTGCCCTTTGCCTCGTACAGCTCGCCGAGGCGCTTGTGGATGCCGGCGAGCCAGGTCGCGTCGGTGGAGCTGCGTCCCGAGTAGGGCGTCCGGACGTACCGCTCCCAGGCGTTGATCGCCGAATCGGGCATGTTCGCAAGATCGTACGCTCGCCCGATCGATGGCAGCAAGCACGTGCCGCAATCCGATGATGGCCCGTCAGGAAGGGAGTCGGCCTTCCAGTACTCGCGCACCGCGTCGTGCGGCCGCTTCTCGGCGATCGCAATCTCCGCCATCACGCCGTCAATCGTCGGCGTCAGCACCGTTCGCAAGGCGGTGTCCTTGACATCAGCCTGGAAGGCCGACACCAGGGCGCGCGCCTTGTCCGGCCGACCCCCCCAAGCGTAGTAGGTCGCGACCGCGAGGTCAGGCCGATGCTCGATCGGCAGCGACCGCAGCGAGGTCGTCGCGAGGGCGCCATCGAGCGCGCGCACGCCCTCCTCTTTCCTGTCGAGGAACCACAGATCCAGCGCGACTGCCGACAGGGCCTTCGTCAGCGGCGGCGTGGGCACACCGCGGGCTTCGTTGGCGGCGTATGTCTCGTCGACCAGCCTGCTCGCGTCGCGGAGCCGCCCGCGGAGCATCGCGGTGTTCGAGAGTTGGCTGAGCGCGCCGACGCGGGTGACCGGATTGGGATCGCTCCGGCGCGCCTTCCAGAATGCCTCGACCGAGTCCAGCTGCCCGCGATGGTACATGAAGACCGCCGGCCAGGTCTGCCCGGCCGGGGCATTGGGAAACCGCTTTCGAAGCTCGAGGTACACGGACTCCGCCTGCGTGGTCTTGCCGGAGTTGAAGAGCGTGCCGACCAGATTCGCATAGCTCGACTGGGATGCGCGCGGGGTGCGCGTCACGGCGGAGTAGAGCGACTCGGCGCGAACGAACTCCCGGCGTGTCCGGTACAGGTTCGCGAGATTGTTTGTCGCCGTCCCGTCGAGCGGGTCGATGACGAGCGCCTGCTGAAATGCCTCGATGGCTTTCGTACGATCTCGCCCCGGTCCAGTCATGTAGTACGTTGCGACCGCGATATGTCGTTCCTTCTCGGTGAGCCGATCCCGGAACTCGTAGGCGCGGGTGAGCGCACTGTCCACCTGGGCCCTCGGCATCGAGAGATTGCTCAGCGTTACGCCGAGCTTCCGATACGCCATCGCGAAGGTCGTGTCCTTCGCGACCGCTTCGCGCAGCAGCACGGCCGCGCGCGCATAGTCGGCGTCGAGATCGGCCGCACGGACGGCTTCGGCGTATTTCCGGAGTGCCTCGAGCGAGCTCGTTGTCACCTGCTCCAGCGCCGGCGCATTGCGCACGGTCTTGAGCGACTCGCCGATCCGCCCACGCAACTTTCGCGTGAGCTCATCGATGCCATCGAGCAGCTCACCCGGTCCGTCGACGGTCTTCTGGAACGAGGCGAGCGAGTTGCCCGAGTCGGCGGAGATGAGCCGTACCGAGAGCGCGTATCCCGCTCCGAGCGGCGCAACGGAGCCGCTGACGATCGCCTTTGCGCCCTCGCGAACCGCGATCTCTCGGGCGAGCGTAAGGTCCACGCGCGTTGTGGCCGCCCGCTGCATGCGCTGGAGCGCTGCGGCGAGCGCCGTTGGGGGCATGATCGAGACGACGCGCGACTGGCCGAGATTGGTGCGCACCGCCTCGGTGACGACGTGTGACAGCGATGAATCCGCTCCGGCGTCGAAGTCGATGACGAGTAGCCGCTCGCGGTCGTTGAGCGCGCCGGCCGCCATGAGCGACGCTGCCGGCCCGACGCCGAACATCCGCATCACCATTACCGCGATGACGACCACCGCAAACCCGCCGAGCGCAACCAGCCCAGCGCGGAAGGTGCGCCGGAAGGTGAGGTGCGGACTCGCGCGCAGTGCAAGACCGGCCATGGTTCCCGGTTGATGCGCCGAGCCACCGGACGTGAGGACCGGCTCCTGCGCCGCTGCTCGGTTGGCCGTCCGGTAGGTGTACGCCGTCGCGAGAATGACCGGGAGGCCCATGGCGGCTGTAACGAGCGCGCCGGTGAACACCCAGTCGGGAAGGCCGAACCAGACTACCGCGGCCTTCGCGATGAGCGCCACTGCGGCGAACATCGCGACGTATGCGATGATCGCGCGGCGTGCGCCACCCGGTCCCGCGAACGCGCCAGTCGGCACAGCGCTGGAAACGCCGCTGGCCGCCGCCTCGAGTCCCGATGCGATCTCGCCGGCGGACTGCGGACGTGCCGAGGGCTCCTTCTCGAGGCAGCGCATTACCAGCGCAGCCAGCATCGGTGGAACGTCCGGGCGCCGGGACTCGACCGGAGCGGGCACTTCAGTGAGATGTGCAGCGAGCGTGCGCTGCGGCGTGCGTCCCGCGAAGGGAGGCCCGCCAGTGAGCAGCTCGTACGCCATGCAGCCGAACGAGTACAGGTCGGCGCGGTGGTCCACGGCTGGGTCGCCGGCAGCCTGCTCCGGCGAGATGTACGCCGGCGTGCCAATGGACGTGCCGAGCTGCGTCAGCGCGGTACTCGTGGACGACGACGCACGCGCGTCGCTGATCGCCTTCGCAATGCCGAAGTCGGTGACGACCGCGGTGCCGCCGGACAGCAGGACGTTGTCCGGCTTGATGTCACGATGCACGACGCCTCGCTCATGCGCATAGCCGAGCGCGCGGGTGACGTCCCGGAGAATTCCGACGATCTCGTGGATCGGAAGCGGACCGACGCGCGCGAGCTTCGCGCGCAGGGATTCGCCGTCCACGAACGGCATCGTGTAGTAGGGAATCCCGTCCACTTCACCGGCGGCGAGGACTGGAACGATCTGCGCCTGCTGGAGGCGCGCAGCGAGCTGAATCTCGCGCTTGAATCGCTCGACACTCGCGCCGGCGAGGAGGTCGGGCGGAAGCACCTTCACCACGACCTTCCGGCCGAACGCCGTCTCCTCGGCGAGATAGACCGTGGACATCCCGCCGCCACCCAACTCCCGCTCGAGGGTGTAGGCGGCGCCGAGAGACGCCTGGAGTCGGGAGCGGTAGTCGGTGGTCAGGGGAGCTCCAGCGGCGCGGCGGCGGGGGTGACGACCCCGGCGTGTCACATGGGGGGCGAGTGTCGAACGGACTTCAAAGTAGGCCGAACGACGAGCCCCCCGCCAGCCCGCTAGGTGGCGCGCCGCTCCTCAATGCGTTGCACCGCTTCGGCAGCGAGCGCGCGGAGCGCGATCATCTCCTCCTCGGCGAACGTCCGCTCCTCGAGGCCCACGACACAGAGGTTGCCGAGCACGAACCCGCGCGAGGAGATGAGCGGAACGCCCGCGTAGCAGCGAACTCCATCCGCCGTGACGAGCGGGTTCGTGCGGTGTTCGGGATGCTCGGGCGCGTTCTCGACGATGAACGCCTCCCGCGTGCGCACCGACGTCGCACAGAACGACCACTCCACCGGATGGCCGCCGGTTTCGGCGAGCCAGAGCCCGTCGATTCCGTGTGAGCCGGCGATGTGGAGCGCCTCGTCGAGCACGACGCTGACGAGGGAAACCGGAAGTCCGAAGCGCGCCGCTGCGCGCGCTGCGACGTCCTGGAGGATGGGATCGACGTCGGAGGAGAGGAGACCGAGATCGGCGATCTCCTGGAGCCGGGCGGCATCGTGGAGCGGATCGGTGGGCGTCACGCGCGCGCTCCCGGCTTCGTCGGTGGTACAGCCGGTCCCGCGGTCTTTGCGGCGAGGCGCGCGTGCGTGCGAAGGCGAATCTCGATCGACCGCGCCACGGTTGCCGTCGCTCCGCCTTCCGCGGACAACGCCTTCGTCGCCCGCTCGAGCTGCGCGACATCCTTCACGTGTCCCGGACGAAGACCCGCCCTCCTGCATGCCTCCGACCAGAGGCGATCACCGCGCTCCGCGTCCCAGACGCGGTGCAACGCGGCGACAGCGTCGGCCTCGGTGGGCACGCTGTAATTGTAGACCGGAATTCTCGTCGGGTTCGATGGGGCGGGCGACATCGTGATTGGATTGGGTGACATTCACCAACGACGCGCCAGCGCGGCGAGCGCCACCGCCATCAGCCGACGAACTCGAAGGTCCCTTTCTGCTGGAACCAGACGTCGCTGTTCGACGCGAAGCCGACCAGCTCAAGGGTTCGTACGTTCAGCAGCACGGTGAGCGTGTAGCCTTCCTTCGAGAGATATGACACGAGGAACAGCCCGTCACCGGCCTTCATCGTCGTGCCGGTCTTCGCCATGCTGAACTTCATCGTCGCGTCGCCCGCGGCCCTGAAACCGATCGAGCCATCCTCCTCGAAGACGTGCTCGTAGGCGGCTCCCGCGGTTGGCCCATCCGCGAAGGTGAATACGACAGTCCTGCCGAGGAGCGAGTCGATGCGGTCGTTCTGCGCCATGTGATCTCCGATCGTGGGTCGTGCCGCGCTATGGAGCGGTGATGGTCTGGCGCGTCGTTCGGACGCCGTCCGAGCACAGCACCGACAGCGGCGTTCCCCGTGCCGCCGCGACGCTCGCGCTCGACGCGCGTGCGGTCGCGAGCATTGCACCGGTGAAGGCGTCGAGCACGAGGATGGCTCGCGTTCCCGGATCGACGCAGGCAAGACTGGCGCCGCGCGAGGTGGATCGCTGAAGCATGGCGCTGACGCCGCTCGCCGCGCCCCCCGGTCCGAGTCGCGGCGTGGCAGGTGAACGCACCAGCGAGCTCGCGCCCGAGGGTCCCCGCACCACCACCTCGGCCAGCGACGCCTCGAGCCCGCCGGTGACAGGGATGGCGAACAGGAATCGCTGAACCGTGGGTGCGTGATCCAGCTCGGTCGGCTCGAATGCGTGCGCGAAGAGCACGCGCCCGTCGGATGCGCGTCCCTCCAGGCGGTACGATCCACCCTCGCGCGGCTGCACCGGATGTCCATCGAGGACGAACGTCGGGTCGATAGTTGGGCGTCCCGCGTCCACCGTCCCCTGAATGACGAGAACACGCGTGCGCTGCCCGGCTCGGGGTGCGGCCGCGATCGCCGTGAGCGGGCTGCGAAACGCGAGCACCCCGCGGTAGGTGTACTCGCTCGACCACGGCCGGTCGCAGTAGCCCATGATGTCGCCCGTGGATGCGGGATAGGTCGCCGCCGATGTCGCGATCCCCGTCGCCCAGGAGAACACGTCGTGCTGCGCGCGGCCGATCCTGCCACCAGCCACGGGGAAGGCGGGATCCGGATTACCCGCGGCGCCGCAGGGTGCGTGACGGCGGCCGAAGTTGTGTCCCAGCTCGTGAGCGACGAGCTCGCGCGCGTGCGCCTCGTTCGTGAACCATCCGACCTGCACGCCCAGCGCGGTGCGCGATCGTCCACCGAGATCGGCTCCGGCTGACGGGATGTATCCGAAGCCGCCGAAGATCGTGAAGTTGAACCCCGAGGGCGGGACGACGACACCGTACCAGTGGGCGTGCGGGGCATCGCTCGCGACCCGCGCGAGGTCGAGCTCTCCGAGGAGCTGGGTCCAGAAGGGCGCATCGCCGCCGCGCGGAGCCGTCCCGAACACGGCCTGGGTGGTAACCGGTTCGCCAACCGTCGCCGTGATCGCGCCAAGCGGGTGCACGCTTCGCACGACGCGCAGGTACTGGGGAACCGTCGCCGGCGACACTGCGCCGGTCTCGCCGCCGTGGGCAGCAAGAATGATGGGGACGAAGCGGATGTCGAGCGGCGGCACGGTGACCGTCGCCAGCGCCAACGTACCGGTGCGCGGGAAGACATCGTTCGCCGCGGAGTCGTCCCGCGAGATGCCCTTCGGATCGCGGATGACCTGCCATTGCAGCCCAGGGCGGAGTGCCGAAGCCGGGATGAGGAACTGGGCGTCCGGCGCGGCGTAATCGGGCTCGGCATCGATGGCGCCCTGCCGCGTCACCGTGTCGGCGCGCACGAGCGCCCCGTTGGAGTCGAAGAGGCGCAGCACGACCTGCATCGCGCGTGGCTGGAACAGGTTGCCGCGCATCACGACGTTCACCACTGCGGCATTCCCGCCGAGCACGATCGGGATCGACCCATCCGCGGCCTGCACGCCCTGGGTGACGTGCGCACCGACGATCGCGAAGTCGGGTGTGCCCGTGATGCTGACGACGGCGCTGTCGGACTTTCCTTCGCTCGTCGCGGTGATGACGACGACGCCGGGAGCGAGTGCGGTGATCGTTCCAGTGAGCGACACCGCCGCCTTCGCGGGATCGCGCGACGTCCAGGTGATCGGGCGCAGCAGGAGCGCACCGGTCTCGGAGCGAAGGGTGGTCCCGAGAGTAAGGCTCGACCCAACGGTGGTCCACGCCGAGTCGGATGCGAGGGTCAGCGACGCCACTGGCGCGGCCTCGATTCGGATCACGGCTTCGCCGACCTTGCCGTCACTGCTCGCCGAAATCACTGCCCGGCCCGCCGAGCGCGCAGTCACGAGACCGCCCAGCGTCACGGACGCGACCGCATCGTTCGCCGTGGTCCAGGTGACCGGGCGGCCCGCGAGCAGCCCACCCTTTCGATCGCGCACCGTGGCGGCGAGCTGGTGCGCGCCGCCGATGATGAGAGAGATCGAATCGGGCTGGATGGTGACGGTCGCCGCCGACGCCGGGCCGGTGCCTTCATCGCCTCCGCACGATACGAGTGCGGTGGTAAGAAGGGCGAGGCAGGCCAGTCGTGCGGCGAGTGTAGTGGTCACTGATGTCGTGTAGCGGTCAGGATGCCGATCGTAGGCAGGGTTTCTTCAAAGCCGGAAAGGAAGAGCATGAAGAGAACGAAGGACATGAAGGGTTCCGTGCGGCGGCGGTATCATCCCGACGTTCATGACCCCGCTTGCAACGGGCTTTCCAGATGCGTGCACAGAAAAGCCAAGAATGCATTTTTCCGCTGCCGTTGCAGTCCTTCATGCTCTTCATCCCTTCATGCTCTTCCTTTCGGCTTTTGGAAAGCCTGCCCACGAGCGGCGTCGTGATACGGACGGGGAAGACAGCCCCACACCCTACGATGAGCCCCGCCCCCGATCCCGGCAAGCACACCCCCGCTCACCCCTCGCCGGCGATGGTCTCGAGGGCTTCCCACCGCGCGGTTAGCTCGGCGATCTCCACATCCAGCGCAGACAGCCGCGCCCGCGCCGTGCCAACTGCACCCCCATCGCGAAGCACCGCCGGGTCGGCCAGGGCGGCGTAGGCGCGTTCGCGCTCGCGCTCGAGGGTGTCGATGCGGTCGGGGAGGGCAGCGAGCTCGGTGGTCTCGCGGAAGTTGAGCTTTCGCTTCTTTGACGGCCGCGCCGCGGCGGTCGGCGGGGCGGTGCGCTTCGGCGAAGGCGCTGAGGCGGCGACGGCCGCCAGTACCGGGCGCTGGCGCACCCAGTCGGAATAACCACCGGCGTATTCGCCGACGTGGCCGCCGCCCTCGAAGACGAGCGTGCTCGTCACGACGTTGTCGAGGAAGGCGCGGTCGTGGCTGACGACGAGCAGCGTCCCCGCAAAGTCGAGCAGCAGCTCCTCGAGGAGGTCCAGCGTCTCGATGTCGAGATCGTTCGTCGGCTCGTCGAGCACGAGAAGGTTGAACCTTCGCGTGAACAGGCGCGCGAGCAGCAGCCGGTTGCGCTCGCCGCCCGACAGCGCGCGCACCGGTGTCCGCGCGCGATCGGGAGGAAAGAGAAAGTCCTGGAGGTAGCCGGTGACGTGCTTTCGCTCGCCGCCGATCTCGACGAAGTCCGCACCGTCGGCGATGCTGTCGAACACGGAGCGATCGGGATCGAGCTGCTCTCGCAGTTGGTCGAAGTACGCGAGCTCGATGCCCGTGCCCTGGCGAACCGTCCCCGAGTCCGGCGCGAGGTCGCCGAGGAGGAGGCGGAGCAGCGTCGTCTTGCCCGAGCCGTTGGGGCCGATGAGGCCGACCCGATCGCCGCGGGTGATCGTCGTCGTGAGCTCCTTCACGATGGGACGGGCGCCGCGCGCGAGGCTCACTCGCTTCGTCTCGACGACGAGCTTGCCGGAGCGTTCTGCCTCCTGCGCCTGAATCCTCACGGTTCCGGTTCGCTCGCGGCGTGCACCGCGCTCGACGCGCAGCGCCTCGAGCGCGCGAACGCGGCCCTCGTTGCGCGTGCGCCGCGCCTGAATCCCCGTGCGGATCCAGACTTCCTCCTGCGCGAGCTTCTTGTCGAACTGCGCCCACTCGCGCGCCTCGGAGGCGAGTGCGGCTTCCTTCCGCTCGAGATAGGTGTCGTAGTCCGTTCCCCAATCCACGAGCCGTCCGCGATCGAGCTCCACGATCCGGGTCGCGACGCGACGGAGGAAGGCACGGTCGTGGGTGACGAAGAGCAGGGTCGTGCCACGGTCGATGAGAAAGCTCTCGAGCCACTCGATCGCGTCGACATCGAGATGATTCGTGGGCTCGTCGAGCAGGAGGATGTCCGGCTGCCGCACGAGCGCGCGCGCGAGCAGTGTCTGCCGCTTTCGGCCGCCGGACGCCGCCGCGAAGGGCGCATCCGCGTCGAGCCCGAGGTGCACGAGCACCGTCTCCACCCGGGTGTTCACCTGCCACGCGTTGGCGCTATCGAGCGCGTGATGCAGCCGGTCGAGCTCGCGCAGCGCGCTCTCGCTCGCGTCAGCGCCGACGCGATGACTCGCGGCGTGGTAGCGAGCGAGCAGCAGACCGGTCTCTCCCAACCCTTCGGCGACGACGTCGAAGGTCGTCCCGTCGACGTCAGCGGGAATCTCCTGCTCGAGGCGCGACACCGTCACGCCGGTCTCGCGGACGATCTCGCCGGTATTCGGCGTCATCGTCCCGTCGAGGAGCTTCATGATGGTGCTCTTGCCTGCCCCGTTCCGGCCGAGGAGGCAGACGCGCTCGCCTCGCTCCATTCCAAACGCGGCGCGATCGAGAACCGGCGGGCCCCCGAACGCGATGCTGACATCCTGCATGCCCAACAGGGCCATGACTTCTGCTCTATCCGTGAGGTGATCTGCGACGCCAACCCATCACCGGAAAGCTAACGCCGCGCCTCGACCCATCCTCGGCGGTGCGGAGATCATCACGCCATTGGAGCGAGCGTCACCTCCGGGGCCGATCCGGGCGCGACGAAGTCGAGCAGCCGCGCGCCCTCCTCGGCGACCGCGACCCGGTCTGACTTCGGGATTCGCTCGTACGGCTGGATGGTGAGAGTCGCCGTACGCCGCAGCCGACTGACCCTCCACGTTCCGCGCACGAACCCATCGACGAGGACCGCTCCCGGAACCATCCCGTTGCTCGTCGCCATCCGCTTGCGATGGGCATCGGCGATGATCCGTCGCCGGTTGGCATGCGAGAGCAGCGCATTGTCGAACTCGGCGAGGAAGCGCACAGGCGCTGGCACCTCAGGATCGGGGCGCGGCGCATCGGGGAGGTCGAAGAGCTCGGTGCCATTTTCGTCGTGAAACACCCGCAGGCGAGGCCGCAGCCGGTCCACAGACCCGCGCAGGCGCGTCAGGCCGGACCAGGTCTGGATGTCCTGCACCGACGCCGGCCCGAATGCGCCGAGGTAGCGAAGGATCATCGCATCGAGCGACGGCGCGGGATCGAGCGGGCGGCCGAGCCAGGACTCGGCGGACGTGACGGTGACCGCCCCGCTCTTTCCCCACACGCCGCGCGGCGGCAGGTGCACCAGCGGAACGCGATTGCGAACGGCGTAGCCGAGCGAGCGCGGATTCCGGTCGGGCCACCGCTCGCGCAGGAGCTCGCCGAGCGCCGGGCCGGTGAGGGGTCGGTCTTCCACGAGGGCTCGTCCCGCGGCCGCGACTTCGTCGATGTCGAGGCCACCGAGGATGCGGCCATGGGCGCTGCCCTTCAGCTCCCGGTCGAGCACCGGCTGGATGAGGGGACGCAGCGCGAGGCAGTCGCGTGCGGAGACGAGGTGAATCGTGGAACGCATCAGCGCGAGGCGCACCGCCTTGCGATCAGTCAGGAGCGCGCCGAGCTCGGCGTGCTGAAAGTCCTTCAGTCGCGTCCAGAGTCCGATGTAGGGGGGGTTCGGCGACTGCGCCTGGAGTCCGACCAGGGCCTCCACCGCATCGATGGCCGCGAGCTTCGCGCGGCGCAGCAGCATCTGTCGCTCGAGCAGGGCGCGGTTGAGTGCGCGCATGCCGAGGACTGGAACCGCGGCGTGCCTTGAGGTCGCGGACATTGAGGGTCAGGTCTCTAAAAAGTTCAGGCCGGATAATCGCGCGCAGACCGGGTGTGACTGCGGAACACCGCTCTCAGGGCATCTATGACAAAGGTTTGAACGGATCAAGCGGATTTGAACGGATGAAAGTGCTTCAGGCCGTGTAGTGCCGGTAACGAACGGTTTGCTCTTGATCCGTTCAAATCCGCTTTATCCGTAAGAACCCCTCGTCATAGATGCTTGTCCACGCGCCCGCCGAGATCCGTGGCTTGCGAACACCCAACATGTAGCCGATCATCGTCGGGAGTCACCCCTCACCGAGACCGACACGGATATGTCCGCATTCCGATCTGCGATTACCTGCATTCTCTTCGGGCCCGCGATTGCCTGCTCGGCTGCCGTGCCGACTCCCACATCCGCGCCGACGCCACCGAGGGTGGTCGGCGGCGATGTTGCGCCCGAAGCCGCGCGACGCGGGACGAGTGGCGACACGGTGTACGATGTCGTGATCAGGAACGGCCGTGTGCTCGACGGGGCCGGCAACCCATGGATCGCTGCCGACATCGCGATCGCCCAGGGGCGCTTCGTGAAGATCGGGCGGGTACCCTCCCGCGGGCGAACCGAGATCGACGCGACGGGGAAGTACGTGTCGCCAGGCTGGATCGACATGATGGACCAGTCGGGCAGTGCGCTGCGAAGCTCGGGCCTCGCGGAGAACAAGCTGCGGCAGGGTGTCACCACGGCGATCGGCGGTGAGGGTGGAACGCCGGTGCCCGCGGGCGAGGTCGCAGCGTATTTCGCGGCGCTCGAGCGACAGGGGATCAGCATCAACTTCGGCAGCTACTTCAGCGAGTCGCAGGCGAGGGTCGCGGTCATCGGCCGCGTGGATCGTCCGCCGACGGTGACGGAGCTCGATCGCATGCGCGCCATCATGGACACCGCCATGCGCGGCGGCGCGATGGGGATGACCACGGCGCTGATCTATCCACCGAGCAGCTACGCGTCCACCGACGAGCTGGTGGAAGTGGGGAAGGTGGCAGCGCGACTCGGCGGCATCTACGCAACGCACATGCGCGATGAAGGGAAGGGCGTCGTCGGCGCGGTGCGGGAAGCGATCGCGATCGGCGAACGCGCCGGCATGCCCGTCGAGATCTTCCACCTCAAGGTCGCGCACAAGCCCGGGTGGGGGCTCGTCATGGATTCGGTGCGGACGACGATCGAGGCGGCTCGCGCGCGCGGCGTGGATGTCGCCGCCGACATGTACGTCTACACCGCGGGCGGCACCGGACTCGAGGCGACGATTCCGACATGGGCGCAGGAGGGAGGCACCGATTCCCTGCGCGCGCGACTAGGCCGGCCCGACATTCGCGAGCGCCTCAAGCGCGAGCAGGTCACCGGGTCGCCGGGATGGTGGAACATCCTCGAAGCATCGGGCGGCTGGGATGCCGTCGTGCTGAGCAACGCGAGCAATCCCGCGAATGCGCAGCACCAGGGGAAGAGCATCGCGCGAATTGCCCGCGAGACGAATCGCGATCCGGCCGACGCTGCCTTCGACCTCGTGGCCCAGGGCCGCGGTCGGGTGTCGGCGATCTACCACATGATGAGCGAGGGGGACATCGAGACCGCGCTGCGCTATCCGTGGACGAGCATCGGCAGCGATGCCGGCGCGGCCGCAGTCACCGACTCGGCGCCGACGAGCCTGTCGCACCCGCGGGGCTTCGGCAACTTCCCGCGGGTTGTCGCGCGCTACGTGAACGAGCGCAAGGTCCTCACCCTCGAGGACGCCATCCGGAAGATGACGTCATGGCCGGCGACGCGAATGCGCCTGGCGAATCGCGGGATGATCAAGGAAGGCAACTGGGCGGACGTCGCGATCTTCGATCTCGAGGATATTGCCGACCACGCGACTTACGAGCGGCCCACGCAGGTACCGACGGGCATCGAGTGGGTGCTGGTGAACGGCGTCATCACCATCGAGCGGGGACGCCATACCGGTGCGGCGGCGGGCAAGGTGCTGCGCGGCGCGGGGTGGGACGGGCGGTAGGCGCCACTGGTCACGGCGCCGACTCGGTACTGCCGGCCTGCAGGGCGACCCCGGTCAATCGAAGGGTCGCCCTGCGGGACGGACGAAGCGAATCAGTGGACGTGGTCTGCTCCTTCGCCCTTTCGACTCACCGCGATGAGCTCGCGCATCCATGGATGGATGCAGCACTGGAACCGGTGGATACCGACACTGAGGTTGGCGATGCGGATACTTCCACCGGGGGGCACATTGACGGTAGGCGCCAGGCACTCGGGCGCAGGCGTCAGCCCGACGCTCAGTGGCGGCACGCGACCGCCACCGAAGTTCGCGACCTCGGTGAGGGTGTGCACTCGTCCCCCGACGTTCTTCACGCGTACACTCTTTCCTTCCCGGATGGCCAGGTAGGACGGCTCGTTTCGCCATGCGGGATGCCCAACGGTAGACAGCGACAACGGTGACCTCACCAGGGCATTGAACTCGGCGAGCGTCACGCGACCGCCCCTCAGCAGGCAGCCTCCGGTCGGGGCCCAACCCGGATCGCGCGAGTCACAATCGTCGAGCATCAGGATCTGGCGCTCTCCGTCGCGGTCGTTCCCTCCATTGCGCGACAGGCCCGCTGTCTCGGTGGCCCCGGCGCTCGAGGCGAGTGCCGGGTCGCGACTGACGGGATCATCCGAGCACGCGGCGATTGCGAGTGCAAGCAGTGCGATGCATCCAGTGCGAACGGTCGTCATGGGTACCCCTGTTCGGGTGAGGGTGCGGCGTGAGCGCCGGCCGAGTATGAGGCGAGCGGCGACGCGGAGCAAGCCGCCTGGGACGGGACACGTTCCCCGTGGTGTGAATGCACGAAAGCGAGACTCCGCCGCGCGCGGGGGCACGCTTGGATCTCGCGGGAATGGGACGTCGCGGCGAGATTGTCCTTATGCCTATCCCCCGCTGGTTCCCGCTTTTCGCACTGCTCGCGCTGGCAGGCGCCTGCGCACGCACGACGTCGATCGCGCCCGCCAGCCCGGCCCCTGACGGATTCCGGGTCGTCGATCCGGACTCGCGCGACGACATGACCTTCCCAGAGATGGTCCGGCGCCTGGCGCGCGCCGATGTCGTCTTCTTCGGCGAACAGCACGATGACCCGGAGACCCACCGTGCCGAGGCGGCGGTGCTGAGCGCGCTCGGCCAGACGGGCCGTCCGGTGGTGCTCTCCCTCGAGATGTTCGAGCGGGATGTGCAGGGTGTCCTCAACGACTATCTCGCCGGTCAGGTGAGCGAGGCAGACTTCCTCGCCCGATCGCGTCCATGGCCGCGCTACGCGACGGACTATCGTCCGCTCGTCGAAATGGCGAAGGCGCGCGGCTGGACGGTTATCGCCGCGAATGTGCCAAGGCCGCTCGCATCGGCCGTCGGGAGGAAGGGGCTCGCGGCGCTCGACACCCTGACGCCGGCCGAGCGCCTTCGAGCGGCGCGCGACAATTCATGCCCGAGCGATGACTACCATGCGCGGTTCATGGAGCAAATGCAGGGGCACGGCGGGGGGGCTGGATCCGCCGCCGCCGGGGATACGCTGCCGACCGCGGCCGCAGAACGGTTCTATCTCGCCCAGTGCGTCAAGGATGAGGCGATGGCGGAATCGATCGTCGAGGCGCGGCGCCGCGCTCAGCGCAACGCGATCGTCCTGCACGTCAACGGTGCCTTTCACAGCGATTTCGCCCAGGGAACCGTCCAGCGGGTTCGGCGTCGCGAGCGCGGATGGAAGCTCGCGGTGGTGACCGCCGTCCCCGTGACCGATCCCGCGGCCGCGCCGGTGGCGTCGCAGGGCGGGCGCGCGGACATCGTCATCTTCACCCGGGCGCGGCCTGAGAGGTAGCGGAGGGGCCGCGCTGGACATCGCCCGCCGGGGCGACGATCATACCCTCACTCCCTTCGAGTGAGATCACCATGCCTGATCGTCGCGCGTTTGTGTCAACGATGCTCTCCGCCGCGATCGGCGCGCCGGTGCTGAACGCCCTCGCCGTCCGCCGGCTCGGAGCCGCGACGCAGATCGCCGGCGCGCGCTCGCCGGCGGCCCTGGCCGAGGAGGAGACCTACTGGGGGGAGATCCGCCGCGCGTTCACGCTCGATGACACCCTCACCAACCTGAACAACGGATGGTCGAGCCCCGCTCCGGCGCACACGCTGGAGCAGATGATCCGCGACCTGCGCTTCTCCAACGAGCTTCCGGTCGAGCACATGCAGCGGCTCCTCGAGCCGCGCATCGAGAGCGTGCGCGATGGGCTCGCGCGGGAGTTCGGGTGCGACCGCGAGGAGATGGCGGTGACCCGGAACGCATCGGAGTCGAACCTCACGATGACCTTCGGGCTCGACCTGAAGCGCGGCGACGAGATTATCGTGACCACCCAGAACTATCCGCGGATGATCAACGGGTGGAAGCAGCGCGAGCGTCGCCATGGCATCGTGCTGAAGCAGATCACCCTCGACACGCCGCCGAAGTCGGATGAGGATGTGGTGCGGGCATTCGAGGCGGCGATCACGCCGGCGACGCGGGTGATCGAGGTCATGCACATCAGCTTCATGACGGGCTACATCTTCCCGGTGCGGAAGATCGTGGACATGGCCCGGCGTCATGACGTGCAGGTGTTCGTGGACGGCGCCCATGCCTTCGCGCAGTTTCCCTTCACCCGCGACGAGCTCGGCTGCGACTACTACGGGGCGAGCCTGCACAAATGGCTCCTCGCCCCGATCGGTGCGGGGATGCTCTACGTCCGTCGCGACCGGATCAAGGCGCTATGGCCTCTCATGGCCGCCGCCGCGACGCAGGATGCCGACATTCGCAAGTACGAAGAGATCGGCACGCACCCGGTGGCGAACCACAACGCCGTGGCGGTGTCGCTCGCCTTCCACCGGAGCATCGGCGCCGAGCGAAAGATCGCGCGCCTGCGCTTCCTTCGCGATCGCTGGATCAAGCGCCTCGCCGGCGAAACCGATCGCCTCCGCATGCTGACCGCGACCGGTCCGAACACCAACGGCGCGATCGCGACCTTCCGGATCGAGGGAATGGACATGCAGAAGCTCACCGGCTGGCTCTGGGCGAATCACAAGATCGCCGTTGGGGGCCAGGGGCACCCGGAGATCATGGGGATCCGGGTGACGCCGAACGTCTATACGTCGCTGGATGAGATCGATCGGTTCTGTGACAAGGTGGTGATCGCGGTCAAACAGGGGATGGCCTGATCTGCCCGGCGGCGGGGATCGGGTAAAGTCGGCATCGTCGCGGCGTCACCGGCGCGCTGAGCGCTGAGCGCTGAACGACGCTGATCGCTGATCGCGCCGGCGGCACACCGGAACACCGGTGAACCGCTGGGGCCTTCTACCGCGACGGGTTCAACTGGTCAGCGACCAGCGGTCAGCGTCCGTCAGCGATCAGCGCCCAGCGCGCTCTGTTCCGTTGTTGCGGTCAGTCCTCGCTCGATGCGGGCGGCGCTCAAGGAGGCGTGACGGGCAACGCGAACGCGACGACGCTGTCGCCCGGGCCCCACTCATCGCCGCCGCCGGCGCTGATGACGACGTACTGGCGTCCCTTCCACAGGTAGGTCATCGGGGTCGCGCGCGCGCCGGCGGGGAGGTCGCCCTTCCAGAGCATGCGGCCCGTTTCGATGTCGAACGCGCGGATCGCGCGGTCGAAGGTCGCACCGATGAACACGAGCCCGGACGCTGTCGCGATCGGGCCACCGAGATTCGGCAGGCCGGCGTAATCGGCGACGCCTGGACGTCCCGATGGAATTGCGCCGAGCGGGACGTCCCAGCGGCGCGCGCCGGTGTTCAAGTCGATGGCGACGAGTGACCCGAACGGCGGTGGCGTGCAGGGCATGCCCGACGGGCTCGTGAGGATGCGGCGTCGCATGTAGTACGGCGTGCCGCGCATGCGCGTGTACTCGTAGTCGAGGCGCGAGCCCTCGCGCCGCGCTTCCTCGGCATTATACCGCTCGACCGGGATGAGCTGCACCATCGCCGCGAGCGTGTTCACCGGGATGACGGCGATTCGTCTCGTCGAATCGACGGCGAGCCCGCCCCAGTGCGCGCCGCCGACGTTGGATGGATAGACGAGCGTCCCCTCGAGGGACGGGGGCGTGAACGAGCCTTCGTTGCGGAGCGATGCGATCTCGGCGCGACACGCGGCGCGGTCGGCATCGGTCGGTCCCCACGCATCATCAGGTGACAGCCGTTGCCCACTGATCGCCGGAATGACGGTGTTGAAGGGCTGGGTGGGCGACGCGCGCTCGCCGGCGACCGTGCTCGCGGGGACTGCACGCTCCTCGACCGGAAAGACCGGCACGCCGGTCTCGCGGTTCAACACGAAGAGCTGACCCGACTTGGTCGCCTGAAGCACGGCGGGAATCGTGCGGCCGTTTCGGTGGAGGTTGACCAGGACAGGCGGTGACGCGTTGTCGTAGTCCCAGAGGTCGTGATGCACCGTCTGGAAATGCCAGACGACCCTTCCCGTCGCACCGCGAAGCGCGACGATGGAGTTCGCGTAGCGGTTGTCGCCGAGTCGCTCGCCGCCCCAGTAGTCGGGGCTCGGGCTGCTCGTCGGCACGAAGACGAGGTCACGCTCGGCGTCAACGGCGATCACCGACCATGCGTTCGATGCACCCGTGCCGTGGGCGACAGGTCCTTGCCAGCTGTTCCAATGCGGATCCGTGCTGTCACGGGGCACGGGATCCCAGCTCCAGCGAAGTGCGCCAGAGCGCGCGTCGTAGGCGCGGACCTCGCCGCTCGCCGCATCGGTTCGGTTGTTGTCCGCGACCGACGACCCGGTGATGATGAGGTCGCGCAGCACCGCCGGTGGCGACGTGAGCTGATACTCGGGGAGCTCGAAGGGTGTGTTGCGGAGCCCGGTGCGCAGGCTCACCGTGCCCCTGTCGCCGAAACCCGTGCACGGCAGGCCGGATGCTGCATCGAGCGCGACGAGGCGGGCGTCGATTGCGCCGAGGATGATGCGCGTCGCGCATGCGGACCCCGGCGCGGCGTCCGGATCGCGCCACCACGAGACGCCACGGTTGGCGAAGTCGCCCCAGTTGGCCTGTCGGTCGATGCGTGCGTCGTAGCTCCAGCGCATCGCGCCCGTCGCGGGATCGAGCGCGAAGACGCGGCCGAGTGGCGTGGAGAGATACAGCGAGCCATCGACCATGAGCGGCGTCGCCTCGAACTTTCGCTGGCGTCGTGTCGCGAAGGCGGAGTCGAGCTCGCCGGTGCGGAAGGTCCACGCTGCGCGGAGTCCGGCGACGTTGGTGCGGTCGATCTGGGTGAGCGGGGAGAAGCGGGCACCGCCAGGGTCGCGGCCGTAGGCGGGCCATTCTTCCGGTGTGGCGG
>JANPKQ010000117.1:0-8713 GCA_031426115.1 Gemmatimonadaceae bacterium
TTGGAGGGCAGGGTCGCGAATGCCGGCGTGCGACTCGACCTGAAGTGACCGGCTGAGGCAGGTCGCCAGCGCACCGCCGGCCATGGCAGTGCGGTCAGCATGCACACACGCGCACGACGGGATCGAGGCGCCATGAACACCCGTACTCGCCGCGAACGGATGTCCGCGTTTCTCGGGCTCGAGAGGAACATCGTCGCGGTGTCGGGCGCGATGTTTCTCATGGGGCTCGGCGAGGAGCTGTGGAAGCGCTTCATCCCCAAGTACCTCGAGGCGCTTGGCGCGCCCGTGGCGGCGATCGGGCTGTACGGGACGACGCGGGATTTCCTCGACGGTGTGTATCAGTATCCCGGCGGCTGGGTCGCAGACCACTACGGGCGACGTCGCGCACTGATCCTCTTCGTCAGTCTCGCCGCGGTCGGCTATGCGATGTACTGGTTTGCTCCATCGTGGCCGTTCGTGTTCGTCGGGCTCGTCTTCGCGATGGCATGGACGAGCATGGCCTCGCCGACCCTCTTCGCCGTCGTCGGCGATGCGTTGCCCAAGGGGCGCCGGGCGATGGGCTTCACGGTGCAGTCAATCCTGCGGCGCATTCCCATCGTCATCGCCCCGACGCTCGGTGGGCTCGCCATCGCGGCATATGGAGTGCGCGGCGGAGTTCGCGCCGGCCTCCTCGTGACCATCGTCCTCGCCGTCGGCACGATCGTGCTCGTGAGGCGGGTGAACATCCCGGTCGCCATCCAGCATGGGCCGACGAACATCGTCGGCGTATGGCGTGCCCTGCCGCCGCAATTCCGAAGGCTGCTGACATCGGATGTCTTCATTCGAACGAGTGAAGGCCTCACCGACGTCTTCCTCGTGCTGTATGCCACCAACGTGGTGGGCATCTCGGCTCCGCAGTTCGGCGCGTTGATCGCCGTGCAGATGGTCACGGCGATCCTCGTCTATCTTCCCGCCGCGAGCCTCGCCGATCGATTCGGGCGGAAGCCATTCGTGGTCGCGACGTTCCTCGCCTTCTCACTCTTCCCGGTCGCGGTGGTCTTTGCGCGCAGCTTCGAGATGCTGCTGCTCGCGTTCGTGGTCGGTGGTCTTCGGGAGATCGGGGAGCCCGCCAGGAAGGCGCTCATCGTGGATCTCGCCGAGCCGCATCTGCGGGCGCGCTCCGTCGGGTTGTACTATCTCCTCCGGAGCCTCGCCATCACGCCGTCGGCCCTCATCGGCGGCATCCTCTGGCAGGTTCGGCCATCGATCTCGTTCCTCGTGGCCGGAGCGGTTGGACTGGCCGGGACGCTGCTGTTCATGCTCACGGTGGATGAGGAGCACGCTGCGTGAGTTGGGGATCGACGTGCGATCGCAGCACCTCGGCAACCGCAAACATTCCATGTCGCTCGGCGCGATCGGCTGCGGTCTGCCCTTCGCCGTTCGTCACGGAAGGGTCCGCGCCGAGGGAGAGGAGGAGTTGCGCGATCTCCATTGCACGGGCGTCATCATCGGGCAGCCACATTAGCAGTGTTTCGCGCTCCCAGGCAGCCTTGGCGCGCTCGGGAGTTCGCGCGAGCACCTCGCGCAAGCGCTCGACCTTGCCATTGTTGATGAGCTCCCAGACGTCGTTGCTGTGTGGCGAGAGCAGGTCGATCATTTCCCGGTGCTGACTCCACGTCGCCGAACCGAGCGGGGTATTCCCGTAGCTGGATTCCACGGGATCGATCGCTGCGCCGCGCTCGATGAGCAGTCGCGCCACACGCAGCGAGTTGCTCCAGGCCGCGACGTGCAGGGGGCGCTCCATCGTCTCGTTCTGCACGTCCGGTGATATGCCGAGCTCCAGGAGGAGCTCGACGACTTCGACGCGGTCACGCTTTGCCGCGACGAACATCGCCTGGTGCGAGATGCGGTAGTCGGGATGCTGCACGAGGAGCGCCTCAGCTGCGGGGCGGTCGCCGCGCATCGCCGCGGCGACGAACGCTTCGATACCCTGCGGCTCGACGGTCGCTCCAGTGGCACCGTGCCGGCGGAGCAACTCGGCCATCTGCGTCAGGCCATGGCGCTGGGCAATCTCGAGGAAGGGCGGTCGCTGCGAGAACCGCTTGTCGGTGGGACCGGCTGCGTTCGGGCTACCGCCATGATCGAGAATCCACTCGGGCAGCTCGAGATCGTTTTTGCGCGATCTCGTCGCGGCGGGGATGCGGCGGGCGGTCTTCTTCGCCTTCACCGATGACGCCGACCAGCGGCGTGTAGCTGCTGTCGCCCGCCATGAAGGAAGCGTTGGGATCGGCGCCGTGATCGAGCAAGAGGCGCGCGATCGTCACGGCGTTGTCGTTGGTCGCCGCGAGCGGGAGGCGGGTAAATGCCAGGTAGAGCAGCGGCTCCCATCCTTTCGGACCGATGTCGTGAAACCAGTCGCCTTCGCCGCCGACATTCGAGCGATCGCGCGTCGTCGGACCGTTTTTCGCTCTCGCGACGTGCGGGTGCAGGGCGAGGACGCGCTGGACTTCGCAAGGTTGCCGGTGACGATCGCGGTGTAGACGCTGTCGGTCGCGACGTGCGGAAAGTGCTCGAGGATGCGCATCGCGGTGTGCATCGCCCGCACATGGTCGGGACCACCCCTGACGTGATGGTCGGGGCACGCCACATCGAAGAAGCGCGCGACCCAGTCGATGTCGTGTGGGGCGGGCGGACGACCGGAGGTCGCATCGCGCAGCGATGTCCAGCCGGGGAACCCATGCTCGAGCGCCAGTGCATGCTGGAGATCGCGGAGCGTTGGCTCGAGCGGTGCCTGGGGCAAGACGTTCGCGAGACGACCTCTCGCGGTGGCGTCGCCGGCGCGGAGGGCCTTCAGCCAGCGCTTCGCTTCCTTCCGGAGGCTCTCGATGGAGCGTCGGGGGGTGATTCCGGACATGACCATTCTCCCATGATGCCTGAAGTCCGCTGAGTGACAGGCTGGAAGAAGGCTCTACGGTGCTGCCGAGAACCGTTGGGCGGGAGGATTCCCTTGCCGCGGACAGGAGGCGCCCCAATGCGCACTGCGATCAGGGTACGGAACGCTTGCAGGGATGTCAACGCCCCCACCGAGAGCCAGTTATCTCGCCCGGCGAAGGCTTTCCCTGACACGTTGCCGGGTTTCCCCCCACAGGATTTCCGCCTTCTCCCGACCGACAATGCACCGGGCCCGACGCAACTTGTGAGCGTGAGCCATCCTGCTCACCAATCGGGAGATCAACGATGCGTCCTCGCTACCTAGTATCCTCGGCCATCGCCCTCGTGGCGCTGCTCGGGTCGGGCATTGCCCTCACGGCGGCGCGCCGCAGCGACAACGTCGAGCACATCGACTTCAATACCGTGATCACGGCTACCGCACCCGCCTACGATGCGCGAATCGCGCCGGCGTCGGACGCCAGGATCCGCGAGTTCGTCATCCCGATCACCCACGACACCATCGAGATCTCGAAGGGCGTGAAGTACGAGGGGTGGACCTTCGGCGGGACGGTTCCGGGCCCGGTTCTTCGCGTTCGCGAAGGTGACCTGGTTCGCGTGAAGGTCATCAACAAGTCGCCGATGCCGCACTCGATCGACTTCCACGCCGCGCAGATTCCGGCAAACATCGCCTATGGAATGATCGTCCCGCGTGACTCGATCAGCTTCGAGTTCATCGCTCGCGATCCCGGCGCCTACATGGTGCACTGCGGGACGCCGCCGATCACGATGCACATCATGCAGGGGATGTACTTCACGATCATCGTCGATCCGAAGAACGGCTGGGGGACGGAAGCCGACAAGGAATTCGTGCTGGTGCAGAGCGAGTTCTATACGGCGCCGGATTCCGTTACCACGACCCGCCACCATCCCGATCTCAACGCAGCGATGGCCAAGACCGCGAGCTACGTCGTGTTCAACGGACGCGCTGGCCAGTACAAGGACAGTCCGCTGAAGGTCGAGATCGGCGACAGGGTGAGGATCTTCGTCGTCAACGCGGGCCCGAGCTTCCGAAGCGATTTCCATATCGTGGGCGCCGTGTTCGACCGCGTCTATCCCGGCGGCAGTCCGCAGAACTTCATCGAGAAAGTGCAGACGGTCGGCATTCCGGCCGGCGGCGGGGCGGTGTTCGAGACGGTATTCGAGAAGGGCGCGAGCGGTGAAGGACTCTATCCGTTCGTCACCCACAGCTTCGCCGATGCAGAGAAGGGTGCCGTCGGGATCATCCAGGTTGGAGCGCCGAAGAACGCGAAGATGGTCCACTGAGGAACGTTCGGCCGGGCGCGCCGCGAGGTGCGCCCGGCTTTCGTGACACTGCTCGCCTCCTGCCAATCACGTGAGACAAACATGAGAGATAGCCAGATCGATCCCCGACTCACCGTCAACGAGATCCTCACCCAGAATCCGGCGGCCATCACGGTCCTCAATGGGTTCGGGATCGACAGCTGCTGCTGCGGCGGCGGCACCTCCCTGACCGCAGTCGCGCATCACCATGATCTTCATCTCGACGCGATCGTGAGCGCGCTCGAAGCCGCGATGCCCATCGCGACGACCTGATGGAGTGGTTCGTCAAGGCGTTCCTCAAGACCAGCATTGCCTGGCTTGGGCTCGGCGTCACGCTCGGCCTCGCGATGGTGATGCACCCGGCGTGGACTGCATACCGAACGGCCCATCTTCACATGAACCTCCTCGGGTTCGTATCGATGATGATCTTCGGCGTAGCGTACCACGTGATTCCACGCTTCACGGGTCATCCGCTCCAGAACCGCCGGCTCGCCGGCGCGCACTGGTGGATCGCGAACGCGGGTCTCGCGCTGTTCGTGGCGGGCTTCATGACGGTGACCGGACCGCGCGGGCTGCGGACCATCCTGCTGGCAACCGGGGGCAGCCTCTCGGCCATGGGCGCGTACTGCTTCATCTACAACATCTGGCGTACGATCGATGGTCCGCGGGAAGTCGTGCAGCGGCGAGTCCTCGGTGCTGTAGCGCGCTGATAGCTTTCGCAGATGCTCGATCCCATCCTGAAGCCGCGGACGATCGCCGTCATCGGCGCATCCAGATCCGCAAACACGATCGGCCACCAGGTCCTGACGAACCTCGTTCGCCACGGCTTCACTGGTGCCGTATTCCCGGTGAACCCGAAGGCTCCGTCGGTCGGCTCGATCCGCGCGGCGCCGAACATCCGCGCGATCGGCGAGCCGGTGGACCTGGCGGTAATCGTCGTTCCGAAGGAGCGCGTGTGCGACGTCGTCGAGGAATGCGGCGTGGCGGGGGTGCGCGGACTCGTCGTCATCTCGGCGGGATTCCGCGAGATCGGGGGTGAGGGCGTCGAGCGCGAGCGAGCGCTGATGGAGATCGTGCGGGGCCACGGGATGCGGATGGTTGGCCCGAACTGCATGGGCGTCATCAACACGGATCCTGCGTTCTCCATGAACGCGACGTTCGCGCCGACGATGCCGCCGTTCGGCGCCGCCGCATTCGTGTCGCAATCGGGGGCCCTGGGGCTGAGCGTCCTCGATTACGCGGCGGAGTACGGCATCGGGATCTCGCAATTCGTCTCGATCGGGAACAAGCCGGACGTCAGTGGCAACGACCTTCTCCTGCAATGGGAGAACGATCCCGCCGTCTCGCGGGTCCTCATGTACGTCGAGAACTTCGGCAATCCCCGGAAGTTTCTCGAGATCGCTTCGCGGATCACGAAGCGAAAGCCGATCATCGCGCTGAAGTCGGGACGGTCGAGCGCCGGTGCGCGGGCCGCGGCATCCCACACCGGCGCACTGGCCGCGAGCGATGCGACGGTGGACGCGCTCCTCACCCAGGCTGGGGTCCTTCGCGCGCGGTCGATGGAAGAGCTGTTCGACATGGCAATGGCGTTCGGGGATCAGCCCCTGCCACGCTCCCGTCGCACCGCGGTGATCACCAATTCCGGCGGGCCGGGCATCCTCACCGCCGATGCCCTCGAGGCACAGGGCATGGAGATTCCGGAGCTCGCCAGCGCGACGGTGAATGCGCTCGCCCCACTGCTGCCGGGAGAAGCGTCGCTGCGCAATCCACTCGACATGATCGCCGCAGCGACGCCGTCCTCGTACCGCTCCGCGCTTGGCGTCGTGCTCGGTGACCCCGGCATCGACGCCGCGGTGGCGATCTTCGTTCCCCCGCTCGGCGTACGTCAGGAGGATGTTGCCGAGGCAATCGTCGCAGCGGCGAAGGCGCATCCGGAGAAACCAGTGCTCGCCGTGCTCATGGGACGCGATGGGTTGCCTGAGGGTCGCGCGGAGCTCAACGCGGCCGGTATTCCCGCGTACATCTTCCCCGAATCGGCAGCGCGGGCGCTCGCGGCGCTCAACGCGCATCGCGAATGGCTCGATCGGCCGGCCGGATCGTGGGCGCCGCTGCCAGTGGATCGGGCTCGCGCGCACGCGATCATCGAGCGCGCTCGCGCCGAATCACGGTCCAAGCTCGGCGAGCTCGAGGCGCTGGAGCTGTTCGACGCCTACGGGATCGGGACGGCCCCTGCGCTGGTCGCGACGACCGTCGCCCAGTGCCGACACGCCGCCGAACAGCTTGGATATCCGGTGGTGCTGAAGATCGTCTCGCCGGACATCGTCCATAAGAGCGACGTCGGTGGGATTGTCACAGGGGTGGACAGTGCGGAGGAAGCAGGGGCTGGATATGCGCGCATCGTGGAAACCGTCCGACGCACGGCCCCGGACGCGGTCATCACCGGCGTGCTGGTGCAACGAATGGTGCGTGGCGGACGCGAGCTCATCGCCGGGATGGCCCGCGACCGCCTGTTCGGCCCGCTCGTGATGTTCGGCCTCGGCGGGATCTATGTCGAGGCGCTGCGCGACGTCACGTTCCGGATCGCGCCAGTAGGTGATCTCGAGGCCGGAGACATGATCGCCGGCATTCGTGGCGCGACGATGCTGGGCGCGGTGCGCGGTGGGGAGGCCGTGGACCGCACGGCGCTCATTTCGGTGCTGCGGCGGATCTCCCAGCTCGCGGTGGATTTCCCCGCGATTGCCGAGCTCGATGTGAATCCTCTCCTCGCGTTCCCCGATCGGGCGGTCGCGGTGGACGCGCGCGTGTTGCTCGCGGAGTGAGACGGGGCAGTGGGCAGCTCACCGCCCGCGGGAATCGGCAGCGACACCAGCGTGCGACGCGATGTGCCGGGCACCAGTACCCGACACCAGCACCGTGCACTGGGCGAACCGCAGGAGGGCGGCGGGCACGCGGCCGAGGTGAAGGCATTCGTGGGTTGCCTTGCCATGGTTGCCGACCGCGATGAGCTCGATGCCGTTCGCGGAGCCGTAGGCGAGCAGCTCCGACACCGGATCTCCGCGCTGGACGACAGAGCGCTCGAACGACACGGACGGTGGCGCGCACAACTCGCGCTCTACCTCATCGAAGAATCCGGCGAATCCGGCGCCGTACGCCGCATCGCGCTCGATCGGCGCGCCCGGGAATGGCTCGGAGCTCGTATGGACGTACACGAGATGCACGACGCTTCCTGCGGTGCCCATCAGGCGAATCGCGGCGCAGCCCGCGCGGATGCTTGCGCGGCTGAAGTCGAGCGCCAGCATCACCCTGGTCGGCAGGGACCGTACCTGCGATGGGACGACGAGCACCGGGGTCGATGACAGCTCGGCGATCCGGCGAACGGTTGCCTTCCCGGGGAGAGGGTCGCGGAGCCTGCGATGCAGTCCGGACCCGACGATGGTGAGATCCGATCCGCGAGCGCCGGCGACGCGGCAGATCGTCTCGCCCACCGGACCGATGTCGATCGCTCCGTCCCACCGCGGGCGTGTACCGACGACGATTCCGATCTGGCCGCGTAGCGATGCGAACCGACGCTCGACCTGCTCGACCAGCGGCCCCGCGATCGTGAGACGGGCTTCCGGATCCAGCACCGACAACACGGCGACCGGCACTCCGTCACGCGCGGCGACAATGTCCGCCAGTTTCACCGCGCCGTCAGCAGCCGATGAGCCGTCGGTCGCCACGAGAATCCGTGTAAAGGTCCGGGGCGAGGACGGCGCAACGGCCGGTCGAGTGATCGTGAGCGTGGCCACGACGTCGGTCACGATTCCGGGGGCGGTCGGTGCTGAGATCATGGATCCCTCGCGGAAGTGCGCCGGACCCGGAACGTGGCGGTGGCTGAGCCACCGTCGGATTCAGGGCCCTGTGCTTCGGGTTTCGTGCTTCAAAGTCCAAGCTACGCCCGCGGAAGCGGAGTGTCCGCCAGAGGAATCACTGAACGTTGGTCGGGGGTTTCAGCACAGCGAATCAGGGAATCGCCGACGATTAGGTTTCGCCGAATGAACCCCCTCGGCTTCGTTCTCGCCGGCCTCATCGGCGTCACACTGGGCCTCCTTGGCGCCGGCGGGTCGATCCTCACCGTTCCAGTGCTCGTCTACGTCCTCGGCTTTGCCGCGAAGCCGGCGATCGCGATGAGCCTCCCCATCGTGGGGACGACGAGCCTCGTCGGCGCGATTGGACACTGGCGATCGGGGAACGTGCGGCTGCGGACTGCGATCCCGTTCGGACTGATCGCGATGGTCGGGTCGTACGCGGGCGCGCGACTGGCCCTCTTCATCAGCGGCGGAATGCAGCTCTCCCTTCTCGGGCTGGCAATGCTCGGGGCCGCGGTGTCGATGCTGCGCGGAACGCGCCCACCGACCGGCATCGCGGGTGAAGTCGGGTCGTCCCCGCCGCCGCAATCGCTCGCGGTGCTCGCAGCGACCGG
>JANPKQ010000118.1:0-31033 GCA_031426115.1 Gemmatimonadaceae bacterium
CTCGCGCCACGGGGAGCTCGTCACCTGGATCTTCTCGCCGATCGCGGAATCGGTGGGAACGACGACGACCTCGCCGTGGAAGTCCACTGCCAGGTAGTCGCCGGTGGGGGAGATGGCGAAGCCATCCGCCCGGTCATCCGCGGTGATGTACTCGATGACGTTGTCCTTCGGGTCGAGCTCCATCGTGATGACGACCTTCTGGGGCTTCCCGTTGGGAACGTCCACCGTCCAGAGGTCGAAGTCGTTCTCGTAGATGATCGTCATTCCGTCGGGACTGATGGCGGGGTTTGCGACGCCGTCGTCCTTGTGCGCCGTCACCTGTGTGTACGTGCGCCCCTGCGGATCCGTGCGCCAGATGTTGAAGAATCCATCCCGTTCCGAGACGAAGTAGATCTGCCCATCGGCTCCCCACATCGGGAACCCGTCGTGCACGTGGGCGCGAAACTCCTTCGTGTTCGTGTCGGTGAGCTGCCGGATTTCCTTCGAGCGCAGGTCCTGGACGTAGAGATCGGCGTTGTTGTTGCCGCGGTAGCCCTTTCGTCCGGAAGGTGGCGCGGACCGGTTGAACGCCACCATCGTCATGTCCTGCTTGATCATGCCGGCGCGGCCGAAGTCCATCGGCAACGGCATCGGCAGCGTGCCGTCGAGTGGCACGGTGTACAGCGGTGACCCGAAGGGGTGTGTCCCCCGGCTCGTCGAGATGATCACGGCCTTGCCATCCGGCGTGAAGTATTCGACGTCATCGCTTCCTGTGTGGAAGGTGAGCTGTCGCGGCTCTCCCCCGGTGGCCGGGACGACGAAGACGTCGTTGTTTCCCATGCGATTGCTCGTGAACGCAATCGTCTGCCCGTCCGGCGAGAAGCGGGGGTGCGCGTCGCGCGCGACATGTGAGGTGAGCCGTCGCGGCTCCGAGCCATCGCGCTTTGCCAGCCAGATGTCGTCCTGATAGGTGAACGCGATCAGTCCCTGACTGCTGACGTGCGCGGTTCGTGCGAACCTGATCGGCTCGGCCCGCCGGGACGACCAGCCGGCGAGAGCGAGCAGCGAGATGGCGAACAGCGCATACGAGAAGCGACGCGGCATGCGGAAACCCTGTGGGAAACGTAGGCGGGAGCGGGAAGGGAGGACGTCCTATCTTGGACGTCCCCGCTTCCCGCCGCAAGCGCATTCGCACGTTGGACCAGCGGCTCTCTCGCGCCGTTTCTCCCCCGTCGAAACGTGGACCGTCGGCCCCCAAAAGCGACTTCTCCGCGGTTCGATTCCTGCCCTTTACGACGGCCTCACATCGCACCCAACGCTTCGATGCCGCACCAGAACCCGGACCTCGACGGCAATGTCCCGGACAAGGCCGACGCCGCCCTGCTCCTCATCGACGTCCTGAACGATCTCGAGTTCGAGGGCGGTGATGCGCTGCTGGAGTCCGCGCTGCCGATGGCGCGCGCCCTTTCCAGGCTGAAATCGAGAGCACGGGACGCCGGGCTCCCGATCGTTTACGTCAACGACAACTTCGGGAAGTGGCGCTCCGACTTCCGCCAGCAGCTTGAGCACTGCCTGAACGACGATGTGCGGGGGCGGCCGCTCGTGGAGCTCCTTGTCCCGGATGACGACGACTACTTCGTGCTGAAGCCGAAGAACTCGGGGTTCTATCACACGACGCTTCCCCTGTTGCTCGAGTACCTCCAGGTGACCACGGTCATTCTCACGGGGATCGCTACGGACAACTGCGTGCTGTACACTGCCAGCGACGCATACATGCGCGACCTCCGGGTCGTCGTCCCCGAGGATTGCGTCGCGGCGATCGATCCGCGGTCCCACGCGTCCGCCCTCGAGCAGATGCGGACGACGCTCAAGGCGGACACTACTCCCTCGGGCGGCTCGACCTCGATGGCTTCGCCCGTGTGCCGCGGGACGGGGTCGAACAGTCCGTAGGGTAGCCGCACGGGGCCGCCTGCCCCGTTTCACCCCGCCGGATATCTCGCTCTCGATGCACCGTCGCCCCTTCACGGCTGTTGCCGCCGCTGTCCTCCTCGCCGCGTGTTCCGACGTCCCCGGGGCACAGCCCCCTGCTGACACTGGACGGACCGCTGCCCACGCCGCTCGGACCCAGGCGCCCGATACGCTGGCCCCTGATTCCCTGGCGCGGCCGCGCGTGCCACTCGTCCCGACGCCCGACACGCTTCGCGGGCTCTACGTCAATCGGTGGGCCGCCATCGGCCAGAAGATCCACAAGCTCATCGATGTCGCGAAGCGAACCGAGGTGAACGCGCTGGTCATCGACGTCAAGGATGACCGCGGCTACGTGCTGTATCGGTCGCGCGTGCCGCTGGCCCGCGAGATCGGCGCGGACGCCCAGAACAGCGAGATCATGCCGATGTCGCACAAGCGGCTGCGCGCGATCCTCGACACCATGCGGGCGTACGACATCTACCCGATCGCGCGCATCGTCGTCGTGAAGGATCCGATGCTCGCGGTGGCGAAGCACGAATGGGCGATCAAGCGGAAGTCGGACGGCGAGCCGTGGCTCGACAAGAACGGCAAGCCGTGGCTCGACCCGCACCAGAAGGGCGTCTGGGACTACGCGGTGGATCTCGCGCTCGAAGCCATCGACCTCGGGTTCAGCGAGGTGCAATTCGATTACGTTCGCTTTCCCGATGAGAAGCGGCTGGTGCGGGAAGCGTCGTTTCCGCTCGCCGCGGGCCGGACGCGCGCCGATGTCATTCGGCAGCAGCTGGGCGATGCGCGGAAGCGACTCGCGCCGGGAAATGTCCCCATGACCATCGACGTGTTCGGGCTCACGACATCCGACACCACCGACATGGGGATTGGCCAGCGGTGGGAAGCCTTCATTGACCAGGCTGACGCGGTGCTCCCCATGACCTACCCATCCCACTACGCGCCGGGCAGCTACCGGATCGCGCAGCCGAACGCCAACCCGTACGGCATCATCGACGCAGCGCTCAAGGATGCGAAGCGTCGCACCGACGGAATCGCGGGCGCCGCGAAGGTCATCCCATGGTACCAGGACTTCACCCTCGGGGCGCCGCGGTACGGCGTCGCGCAGGTTCGGGCCCAGATGCAGGCGGGGTACGACAACGGCGTGCCGAGCTGGATCCTCTGGAATCCGTCGAGCAACTACACGCTCGGCGCACTCCGCGATGAAAAATCGGCCGGCGCCAGTGCGCCAGCCGATTCCACGGGACCTGCTGTGCCGAAGGATTCGACCGCGGCACTGCCGCCAGTCACACCTCCGCCGCGCTGATCGCTACCTGACCAACCCCCGTACTGCCGCCTCACGCAGCTGTTCGGCAACCTTCCGCAGCTCGTTGAACGCCGCCTGACGTTCGCTCGTGATGGGAATCGCATACTCGAGCACCGAGTTGCCCGGCGTCGGCATCGCGTGGGACGGAACGAGGTAGCCGCGAACCACGGCATTCGCCCCGGTTGTGAAGCGCTGCGACTGGGTGACGACGTGCACGAACCACATCTGCGGCGTTCCACCCGTCGCTGGCGCCACCGCCACTGGAAGCGCGCGTGGGGCGGTGAAGAGCAGCCCTTCGCTCGTCGCCGTCGCGTCGAAACCGAGCCGCGATAGCTCCGTTCCCATGCGCGCCATCAACGTATCGACAGTGGATGGCGTCGTGAAGGACACGCTCTGCTCCCCGACATTGGCCTGCCCGCGGTTGCAAGCGGCCATGACAACGACGAGAGAGATGATCGCGAGACGACGCATGAACTCCTCCAGGGACGGGACGTGAACTGCACGGAAAGATAACACATATCTGCACGGCATAGGCCACGAAACCGCGATCGCGGTGTGCCGCCCACTTGCTGCTTATTCCGACTCCAGTTCCTCGAGTCGCGCCTCGAGGTCGTTGACCATTCCCGCATGGCCGAACCGGCCAGCCGCCTCGATCCCGCGGCGGAACGCGGCGCGCGCTTCGTCAGACCGTCCGAGGGCGTGCAGCACCTCGGCGAGCTTCCCGTAGGCGTTGCCCTCATCGTCCGACGCAGCGAGGTACGCCTCGTAGTTCTCCCGCGCCTCCTCGAACAACTGCTCCTTGTACGCTTCGTTCGCCAGGCCGAACCGCGCAAGCGGATTGGACGGATTCTTCGCGACCATCGCGCGAAATGCATCGAGTCGCTGCGTCATCGGGCCAGGAGGTTCGTGATGATCGATGCGATCTTCTCCGGCGCTTCCTCGGGAGTGAAGTGGCGGACGTCCGGAAGGAGATCGAGTGTCGAGCCGGGAATCGATTCGTGCAGGCGCCTCGCGATCGCCGGCGGAAGGAAGGGGTCATGGGCACCCCACACGATCGCGGTCGGCGCGGGGATGTCCTTCAACCGCGGCGTCAGGGCAGCCGTGTCGGCCGAGTCGAGGGCGAGCAGGTGCTCCATGAAGGCGTCGCGTCCCTCGGGGCTCGCGAAGGGGAGGACGTACTGGTCGATGGAGTGCGCCCCGCGCTCCGGCTCCGTGTAGCCACGCATCAGGTCCGTCCTCAGGATCGACAACAACCACTGCGCAGGGAGATGGCGCGTCAGGGGAAGCATCGCTCGCGCGAGCTTGACCTCGCGAACGGGCCATTCATCGAATGCGACCGTCCCGACGAGGCAGAGCCTCGACACCCGTGCCGGCGCCCGAACGGCCAGCGCCTGAGCGATCCCTCCGCCAACGTCGTGGCCGACGAGGCACGCGTAATTGATGCCAAGCATGTCCATGACGCCAAGCATGCGATCGGCATGGCCGCGCACGGAGACGTCCCGGCCTTCGGGTCGGTCGCTTCGTCCGTAGCCGAGGAGGTCCACGACGACGATGCGGTGGCCCGTCGGCATCAACGGGACAACCTTTGTCCAGAGGTGCGACGATGTCGGAAAGCCGTGAATGAAGATGACCGGCTCTCCCGCTCCACGACTGCCTGCGGCGTAGTAGTAGATCCTCGCGCCGTCGAGGTCGAGGAACTCTCCTCTCATGAGGGGCGGGAACGAGCGGACGAGCCGTCCGTCACGCTTCGACGGCTTCGGGAGCCTCCCACGCCACGATCCGCCCCGCGACGGCAGATGCCGCGACGGTATATGGCGAGGCGAGGTACAGCTGGCCGGGGCCGGACCGCCCGGGAAAATTGCGGTTGATAGCCGAGATCGTGACTTCGTCCCGCGTCCGTGACACACCCGGGCCGGCATTGATGCACGCGCCGCACGACGGCTCGACGAACGTCGCGCCGACATCCCGGAAGACGGCGTCGTAGCCCTGCTCCTGGCAGTACCGGAACACTTCCTGGCTTCCGCACTGGATGTAGCAGCGAACGCCCTCCGCCACCCGCTCGCCGCGCGCAAGCGCCTCACGGAAGACACGAGCGTACATGTCCATGTCTTCCTTCTTGCCCGCCGTGCATGAGCCGGCGTAGGCGATGCCGACCTTCACATCGTGGCCCAGCTCATCGATGTAGAGACCGTTCCCGGGATCCCCCGGGAGCGCGATCATCGGCCGCAGCGACGACGCATCGATCCCAATCTCCTCGACGTATTCGGCGCCCTCATCGGAGAACAGGCCCTCGCAAAGGGCGCGCGCCTCGGCCGTGGACATGCCCCGCTGCGCGACGAGATACTCCACGGTGCGCTCGTCCGGCGCGATGATGCCCGTGAACGCGCCGACCTCCGCCGCCATGTTCGTCATCGTCGCGCGCTCGTCCACGGAGAGCGACTCGACCGCCTCACCCGCGTACTCGATGATCTGGCCGATCGCCTGCCCGCTCTTGATGTACGGGTGGCGCAGGATCTCGAGCATGAAGTCCTTCGCCGTCACGTTCTCAGGCTTTTCCCCACGCACGATCACCCGGAACGACTTCGGAACCTCGACCCGCACGTCCTTCGTGATCCACGAGTTGAAGATCGCCGTCGTGCCGACACCAAAGGCGATGCAGCCCACCGCGCCGGCATGCGGCGTATGGGAATCCGAGCCGATGATGACGTGGCCCGGGAGAGCGTGCGCCTCGAGGATCTTCGAATGGCAGATCGCCTCGGAGCCGGACGAGGTCAGCGCGCCATGGAGGTTCATCTTCTTCTCCAGCTCGCCGTAGAGCCTGATCCCCTTCTCCTGCGCGAAGAGCCGCTGCTTGGCCTCGAGCTGGTTGGCGACATCGAGCAGGCCCATCTCGATGTGCTCCGGGCGCATCACCTGGTCGAGGAAGGTGAGGTGGTCGCGGAAGAAGAACACCGACGAGGGATCGTTCACCGGCTCATCCTTCCCGACGAGATCCTCGAAGAAGATGGCGGACATCGGCGTCACGTACTCGTGGCTGAACCGGATGTCGGTGCGCACGAACCCTTGGTCTCCCGGCTTCACCGCGGGAATCCCGGCCTGCCCCGCTGCCGCGTCCACGACCCAGTGGCGTGCGAAGATCTTCTCGGCGATCGTCATCGGGCGCGGCGCGGTCGCGACCTCGGGAACGATCGCCTTCCCCTGCAGGCGCGCCACGTTGTAGTTGAACAGTCCGCCGTATTCGATGATTCCGCGCGAGATCCCGCCCTCACCCTGCGTGAACTCGGTGAGGGGAATCTCCTCGCCCTTCCTGACGCGCTCGATGAGGTCGAGGTTGGTCGAGGTGAACACGCCGAGGTTCTGGCAGTTCTCCCGATAGATCCGCTCGATGTTTTCGGCAATAACCAACCGGATGCCCGCCATCATCTCGGCGTACGGAGACTGCTCGCGCGAGGAGCCCTTGCCCCGCCGGGTCCCGGATACGCTGGCGACGAAGTGGCCCGCCTTCACGGACCCGCGAACGATCGGAAACTCCTCTCCGGCCTTCAGCCCGAGGTAGGGAAACTCTCCCAGGGTCTCGTCGAAGTAGTAGCAGATGTAGGCCGGGGTGATCTCGTCGGTCGAGATGTTGTCCCGCAGCTTCGGGCGAGCCGGCGATCCGGTGGGTGCGGACGGGTCGAACGGAAGGTCGTCGCCTGCGAGCTGGCGCTGGATCAGCACGGGGTCTTCCGTGAGGAAGAGCACCCGCCCCTGAAAGCGAACGCGATCGGGGACCTTGGAGACGGAACGGGTCAGCAGGCTCTCGGTCATTGGCGCATCATGAAGTGAAGGCTCAAGATGCCGAGCGCACCCCCCCATAACAAGCAGGCCGCCGATCGATCGGCGGCCTGCTCTGGAACGGTACCCCGTGCTGCCTAGAGGCCAGGAGGGGGCGGGGGCGGAGCACCACCACCACCACCACCACCACCACCGCCGCCGCGATTGCCGCGGACGGGCATCGCTGCGAGGTTCTTGTCGAACACGGTCTGCTGTTCCGGCGTCAGGAGCGCGCGGATCTCCGCGTTCCTCTTCGTGTTGATCTCGGCCACCTTGGCGCGGGTTGCGTCATCCATTTGCCCGCCGCCGGCTATCACCAGCCCGCGCGACTGCGCCATGTACTTCGCCGCGATGGTGTCGATCTTCGTCTGCACGTCGGCCGAGACCGTGATGTCGGTCATGAGGCGCGAGACAAGCCCGCGACCGCCGCCCCGGGCCTGGCCACCACCACCCTGTGCCGACGCGACCGTCGTCACGCCGAGAACGAGAGCGGCGCCCAGCACCGCCATGCGAATACCTTTCATCCTGCCTCCGGAGTGAGATACGCAACGCGCGCCCAGCGCGTTCGCCACTATGTGACGCCGCTCGGGCGAGCACGTTAAGGGCGGTGGCCCCAAGCGGACGGTCGCGCACATAGCGGGCTCATGGGTCAAGCGGGCCAGACCGTCGGCGCGGCGGGTGCATGCGAGCCGGACGGGTGCTCGCGTCGAAGCGAAACCATTACAGGGACGCGCCTTAGCGTGTGCCCACTGGCATCATCGTGTGAAACCGTGCATCCTTACACGCTGCCCGCCGCCTGGCTGTCGGGAGTTGCAATCGTGTTATCTCACAATGATTTAAGAGCGAGCACCGAGAGTGACGGTTCCCCTCCTGCCTGCCCCTGAAGAGCCGGCGCTTCCGCCGCTGACCCCTGCTCCCCCGCCGCCACCGTACCAGGCACCGACATCGTCGGTCCGGTTTCCTGTCGGGTGGCTGCTCGATCATGCGTCGCCGCCGATCCAGTACCGGTCGCTGCTCGAGGTCGCGCGGATCCCGCTCGACCAGACGCACAAGTTTGCTTTGCTGCCCTTCACCTATCGTCCTGCGCTCACGGTCGCTCTGCATCAGACGGTGGACGGGTCGTGGGGCGACAGCATGCTCGGTGTCCCGAAGGGCCGCGACGCGATCCAGGGGGTCGGGACGATCAACGCCGTGCGCCGCCTTCTCGAGTACGGCTGGGACCGCGAGTCGCCGCCGCTGGTGCGCGCTCGACGGCTCCTGTTCCGGCTCCTCGCCGACGATACCGACCCGGCGTTCGTGTACGAGCTCGCGCCGCGCACCAAGCCCGATCCGGAACTGACGCTCCGCGCGCGAGGCATTCTGCGTGAAGCAGCCGCGGCGACGCTGGCGCAGGCGGGTTATGAGAGCGATCCCCGGTTGCGCGGTGCCGCACGCCGGATCCTCGATCGCATCGATGTCTACATGCGATCGGAGACCTCGGCGAAGCCGTGGGTTCGGGTCGGCAACCGGCAGGTCCTGGCGGCGGACGCTGCGCCTCCGTCGATCTACGCGCTCAACATGCTCTCGTACATGCCGCTGTTCCGGAACGAGCATCACATGCTGATCGACCGGATCTATCATTACATCTCGCAGCCGATGCCGCGCCAGGAGTCGGCTCAGCAGCTCGGCTCGCAGATCGTTCCGCAGCCGCATCTCGTGCTCGGTGACATGCTGCCACATCGCAACGCGGTCGATGCCGATGTGCCGTTTGCGCTTACCTGGCTCGAGCTCATGGCTCGACTTGGCTTCCTGCGGCGCAGCGAGACGTGGTCCCGCCTGTTCGAACGGTTCCTCGATGACCGTGACCGGCAGGGGATCTGGCATCCGCACAAGGGAATCGCGATGCCGACGACATCGAACCCGTACGTCTGGCCGACCTTCCCGCTGGAATCGACAGCGGTCGGCGAGGAGCGCTGGACCGATGTGACCTTCCGCCTCGGCCTCATCGCGCGTCTCTCCGGACGACCCATCGAGCTCTCTTGACGTCGAGCGTCGCTCCGTCGGCGCCCGCGCGCGCCGACGACGGGTCGGTGCCCGGGCCCACGAAGCGCGTGCGCGGGCGCCTCGCGCCGGCCTCGATGTTTCCCGCGGGAGCGCCCGAGTACCGTACGCGTTTCGAGCAATTACCGTCGGGTGATCGCGTTCGCGTAATGGAAGCGGGACCCGCGTCGGGCGCGCCGCTGGTCTTCGTCAGTGGGTGGGGGTGCTCGATCTGGGACTACAACCGGACCTACCCCAGCGCCGTTGCGGCAGGATACCGGGTGATCGGCGTTGACCTGCGCGGGCACGGGCTCTCGGACATGCCGTCGGGTGAGGAACCGTACACCACCGACGCAATGGTCGCGCACGCTGTCGAGATTCTCGATGCGCTTCGGCTCGAACGGCCGGTTGTCATCGGTCACTCGATGGGCGGCGCGATCGCGGCGCACCTCGCGATCCGCAACCCGGGGAGGCTGCGCGCCGTCGTGGTCGTGAGCGCGATCGGGTTCGGCGTCGCGCGGATCCCGGACGTGGGCCGCGCGCTCTCCCCCGCGTGGCTCACGCCGATCGCTCGCGCGGTGCTGCGCCGAGCCGTCGTCGCCACCGGCCTGCGTGTCCTCTATGAGGACATCGAGTGTGTCACCGCGCGCAACGTGGATGAGTACTGGGCGCCGTCGCAGTTCCCGGGGTTCGTGCCTGCCATGCGCGCGCTGCTCCATCGATTCCGCTGGACCAGGTTCACTCCGGAGGAGATCCTGGCCATCGGCGTCCCGTGCCTTCTCGTTCGCGGCGGCTGCGATCCGATCATTGAGCGCCCACGCGACCCGGTTCGACTTCCGCCCGGGTCCCGCGAGCTGGTGATCGAGAAGGCGGGTCATCTTCCGCACGACGAGAGCCCTGACCGGGTGAACGAGGCGTTCCTCGAGTTTCTGGCGACGTTGCCCTGAGGCGTCGCTTCTCGGCGCTTCGACCGGGTGTGAGCCCCGGGGGAGGCAACGTGGCTTCCGGCCCCCGAAATGCGTATATTGATCGAATGATCGAGGCGGCGCTGCACCAGCGCGCATTCGCCTG
Organism: Gemmatimonadaceae bacterium; assembly: GCA_031426115.1. Classification (GTDB taxonomy): domain Bacteria; phylum Gemmatimonadota; class Gemmatimonadetes; order Gemmatimonadales; family Gemmatimonadaceae; genus JANPKQ01. The sequence goes on from JANPKQ010000118.1 coordinate 10,163, forward strand.
AACGGCCAGACTTCGATCATGGAGCCGATTCCTACCGCTTGGGGACATTGGCTCACCGGAGAGCCGGCTCTGCCCCCGCAGAACGCCTTCGACAATCGAATGCCGCGCACTTCCGCGCGGTGGCGAAGACGTGAAGCCCGGCAGACGCACTGCCGAGCCGCGTGATGCATGCGCCGGTCCGGGTCGAATCCCGGCGAGCGGCCCCGGCGTGCGAACAGGGAATCATGGACACCACGACAATCGATATCGAAGCGCCACTGACCTTTGACGATCTCGGGCTGTCGCCCGACCTGCTCGAGGCGGTGCGCGACGCCGGCTACACGACGCCGACGCCCATCCAGCTGCAGGCGATCCCCGTCGCCCTCAAGGGCCGCGACCTCATCGGGCTCGCGCAGACGGGCACGGGCAAGACCGCCGCGTTCACCCTTCCCATCCTTCATCGCCTCGCCGGCGGTCCGCGGCGCACGCGCGCCCTCGTGCTGACGCCGACGCGCGAGCTCTGTGTCCAGGTTGAGGAGAGCTTCCAGAAATACGGAAGGCACGGCGGCATCGACTGCATCCCTGTGTATGGTGGTGTCGGGCTCGAGCCGCAGGAGAAAGCGCTTCGCGCCGGCGTGGATGTCGTCATCGCGACACCCGGCCGTCTCCTCGACCACCTCGAGCGGCAGAACGTCGTGTTCGACGATCTCGAGGTGCTGGTGCTCGATGAAGCCGATCGGATGCTCGACATGGGATTCGCTCCGCAGTTGAACCGGATCGTCGCCCAGATTCCGCGCTATCGCCAGACGCTCCTCTTCAGCGCCACGATGTCACCGGAAGTCGAAGCGCTGGCACGCACTTACCTGCGCAAGCCCATCGTCGTGCAGGTCGGACGGCGCTCCGAGGCGGCGAACACCGTGACGCACGCAGTCTATCCCGTGCCGCGCGATCGGAAGAGCGCGCTGCTCGTGGAGCTGCTGAAGGAAGCGAACATGGACAGCGTCCTCATCTTCAGCCGTACGAAGCACGGCGCCGACCGCATCGTGAAGCATCTCGAGAAGGCGGGGATCAGCGCGACGGCGATGCATGCCGACAAGACCCAGGTCCAGCGAACGAACGCGCTCGACGGCTTCAAGGACGGATCGATCCGTGTCCTCGTCGCCACCGACATCGCCCAGCGCGGACTCGACATCACCGGCATCTCCCACGTCATCAACTACGACGTGCCGCAGCAGCCCGAGGACTACGTGCACCGCATCGGACGCACTGGCCGCGCCGCAGCCACGGGCGACGCATTCACGTTCATGTCCCCCGATGAGATCGCGATGGTTCGAACCATCGAACGGGTCATCGGGACCCCCATTCCACGCATCTCTGTTCCGGGCTACGACTTCGGGACCGTCGCCGCGGACTGATCACCGGGGGTCTTCGACCAACGACCAGAGCCCAAAGCCTAAAGCCCATCGGCCAACGACCAGCTGACAGCTCCAGACAGACAACTGACGACGGCTGGTCGTCGGCTATTGGGCTTTAGGCTTTTTGGCTCTGGTCATTGGTCGTTATACCGCGTCGTCCGCTAGCCGGGCTGGGCGCGCGCCGTAATCCGCTCCGACGGGTCCGCGGCGCCACCGGTGCGACGTCGAATGCGCGACGGTAAGAGGCGCGTCCAGGCTCCGGTGGAACGGAATCCGCAAAGGATCGCGGTCCCACGAAACCCAGGAGTGTCGCACCGTGGTTCGCATCGGGTATCACGCATCGCACGAGCAGTTTCCGCCAAGTGAGCTCCTCGATCTCGTCCGCGCTGCGGACGAGGCCGGCTTCGCCGGCGGAATGTGCTCCGATCATTTCCTTCCATGGACCCGCGCGCAGGGGGAAAGCGGGTTTGCCTGGTCCTGGCTCGGAGCGGCGCTGCAGGCGACGTCACTCTCGATGGGAACGGTCAACGCGCCCGGCGATCGCTATCACCCCGCGATCATCGCGCAGGCGGCGGCGACGCTCGGCGAGATGTATCCCGGCAGGTTCTGGTTCGCCGCGGGGAGTGGCGAGGCACTGAATGAGCACATCACGGGTGCGCCCTGGCCGCCAAAGTGCGAACGCAACGCGCGCTTGCGTGAATGCGTGGACATCATGCGTGCGCTGTGGAACGGCGAGACGGTCACCCACCGCGGACTCGTGGATGTCGTGGACGCGAGGCTCTACACGCGTCCGGCCGAGCCCGTGAAGGTATTCGTCGCCGCTGTGACGCCGGCGACGGCGCGGTGGGGCGGCGCGTGGGCGGACGGCCTGCTCACCGTCAGCCAGCCCGTGGAGACGTTGCGCGAGGTGATCGATGCCTTTCGCGACGGGGGCGGAGAGGACGAGCCGATGTTCCTCCAGGCCAAGGTCGCCTACGACCGCGACGACGCCACCGCACTCCGGCGGGCGCACGAGCAATGGCGCGGCAACGTCATGGGGAGTGAGGTCCTCGCGGCGTTATCGAGTCCTGCACAGTTCGAGGCCGCGGGGGAATTCGTGACGCCGCAGGATGTCGCCGAGCATGTTCGGGTTTCGGCTGATCCCTCACGACATGCAGAGTGGATCGCGGAGTATGCGGAGCTCGGCTTCGACGCCGTCTACGTGCATAATGTGGGGACTGCGCAACGCGCGTTCATCGACGCGTATGCCGCACACGTGCTGCCCCAGTTCGCTGCCGCCTATTGAGGAGGCGCTGTCAGCGCTTGCGGCCGCCGGGAGCGTTCGCGCGGCAGTCGTCGCAGGTCAGGATATCTCCCGCAGACGGCTCCTCATCGGACGCGGGACGCCCGTAATGCGACGCGCACAGCGTACGCCCACACGTTCGGCACACGCCGCCCCCCATCGCGGGAAAATCAACGCCACACTCGTGGCACGTCATTGCGACTACCTGAGTCATCGCGGGCGATACTGGTAACCCGTGCTACCGGTCCCGGCGTGTTCCGGCGACCGATGCAACAATGCTACCCGGTCGCCGGCCTCGCCAGAGGCGATTGCTCGCCTCGTTGCTTGGTCAGCACGGCGAATGCACCGAGCCCAGGCGACAGCCGGGAATGTGCTCCGGTGATCTTCCGCGGCTCATGTCAGCCGTCGCCGCCGTGCCGTGCGCATCCGCGGCCGATCAGTCACTCCGCCCGGAGCGTCACCGCCGGGTCGACCGACGCGGCGCGACGGGCAGGAATCCAGCAGGCGAGCGCGGCGCCGCACGACAGCAGCGCGATGCCTGCGAGCATCGCGAGCGGGTCTCCAGGCCCGACGCCGTAGAGCAGCGCCTCGAGCACCCGCCCGCCGACCGCGGCGTACGCAGTCACTCCGAGGAGAATCCCGATCACCGCCAGCGTGAGGCCATTCCGCAGGACCATCGTGACGACGTCGCCCGGGTTGGCCCCGAGCGCCATCCGGATCCCGAGCTCGCGCGCGCGCTCGCTCGTGCTGTAGCTCAGCACCCCGTACGTCCCGAGCATGGCGAGCAGGAGCGCTAACGCCGCGAATCCGCCGAGCACCGTGACCGCCAGGCGCCGGGCGCCGAGCGAGCGCTCGACGCGCTGTGGCATCGACTGGACATCGTACACGGGCAGCAGCGGATCGACCGACCGCACCGCGGCGCGCAGCGCGGGCACCATGACGTCGGGACTCATCTCGCTCCGCACGACAAGGCCGGCCGTCGGGAAGGGCTGCTGTGACAGTGGATAGTACACGACTGCCTTGTACGCCGCGCCGAGCGCCAGCTGATGGACGCTGCGGGTGACGCCGACGATCGTGAGCCCCCGACCAAAGTGGTTGATCGTCTGCCCGACAGGGTTCTGGTTCGGGAAGTACTCCTTTGCGAGCTGCTCGTCCACGATGACGACGAGAGGGGCATCGGCCCGATCCGCGTCGGTGAACGCGCGCCCACGGAGGATTGGAATCCCCATCGTCTGGAAGAAGCCAGACGATACGGGAATGGCGTTGGCGTGGCGCTTCCGGCCATCAGGCAGTGGTGCCGCCCCGATGACGTCGAAGGGGCTGCTGTCGAGGCCCATCTCGGCGAACGGAATCGACGCCGTCATCGCCACGGCGTCGACTCCGGGAAGCGCCCGAACGCGCTCGATGATCTCGTGGTACAGCGCGGGACGTTGGGCCCATGCGTAGCGCGCCGAGGGCGGCGAAAGCTGCATGCTGATGGCGTTCGACGCGCTGAATCCCGGATCGATGTCAAGGAGGCGTGCGAGGCTTCGCACCATCACCCCGGATCCGAGCAGCAGCACCAGTGTCATCGCAATCTGCCCGACGACTGCCACCTGAAGAAAACGGTGACGGCCCACGCCGAGTGATGCGCCGCGCGCTCCGTTCGCCTTGAGCGCTTCGTGCGCGCTGACACGCGAGGCTCTCCACGCTGGCGCCACCCCGAAGACGAGGCCCGCGAGCAGCGTGATGCCCGTCGTGAGCGCGAGAACGGCGCCGTCCAGCCGAACGTCCCGCAACGCTTCATAGGAACTGCCGTCCCAGCGCCCGAGCAGCATCAAGCCGATCATTCCGAGGGCGACTCCGAGAAGACCGCCGATCACGGCGAGGGCAAGGCTCTCGACGAGGAACTGGCGCACGATTGGCCAGCGTCCCGCTCCGAGCGCCGCCCTGACTGCAATCTCCCGCAACCGGCCGGTGGTGCGCACGAGTTGGAGGCTCGCAATGTTCGCGCAGGCGATGAACAGCACGATGACGACGGCGCCGAGCAGCGTTAGGAGCACCGGCCGCAGCTCGCCGGAGAGAAATTCGGCGATCGGGACGGGGCGGAGCCGATAGATGCTCTCGTCCGTGTACCGACTGCGCGCGAAGCGCTCCTCCCATGCAGCGAGCTCGCTTCGCAGCGAAGTGCGGAGTCCCTCGGGAGTCGTTCCCGGCTTCACCCGGACGATGGGTGTCATGATGAGCGTCCCGCGCTGCGCCGGCTCGAATACGCGTGGAGTCAGGACATAGGGCATCCACAGCGCTGCTCGACGCGGGTACCGGAAATCTTCCGCCATCACGCCGACGACCTGATACGAGCTGTCGTTCAGGATCACGGATTTGCCGAGCGCCAACGGGTCGCCGGCGAACTGCTCGCGCCACATCGCGTGACTCAGCACCACGACGCGATGTTGACCCGGCTCGGATGCGGCGGGCTCGTACACTCGACCCAATGCAGGATGAAGCTGGAACACGGTTCGGAAGTCGCCGATCGTGCGCGCGACGGTAATGCGTCGCGGCTCGCCGCTCGCGGTCAGTGTCATGCTCGCGGAGGTGATTCCCGTGAATCCCTCGAACAGGTCTGGCCGTTTCGTCCAATCCACGATCTCGGCCGGCGACATCTGGGTGCCGAGCAGGTCTAGTTTCGGCATGTCGACGCGTAGGGCCATGACGCGGTCGAGGCCGGCGACCGGCAGCGGCCGAAGCAGGACGGAACGCACTGCACTGTACATCGCCGTGTTGGCCCCGATCGCCAGGCCGAGGGTCAGCGCGACGACGGCAGTGTACCCCGGCCGCGCCGCCATCCCGCGCAGCGCGAGCTGGAGATCCCGCATGATGGCCGACCACTGCTCACCGAGTCGCTGGCGCCGGTGCATCGCGGTGTCGATCGTCGCCAGCTCTGCCCCGATTCGATCGGCATCGCCGAAGCGGCGCTGCGCTTCGGCTTCCGCCTCGGCGCGCGTCATCCCTCGCGCCATGAGGTCGTCGACGCGCCCTTCGAGGTGGAAGCGGAGCTCCTCGTCGACGTCGTCTCGCACACCCTTCCGACTCGGCGCGATGTGCAGCGCCCGCCGCAGGCCGGGCCAGCGAGGATCATTGCGGCGGGTCACAGGGCGTGCTCCGCGGCGATGACGAGGCCGACCGCTTCCGTATATCGCGACCAGCGTGAGAGCTCGTGGGTGAGCTGCTTCCGTCCCGCTGCAGTGAGGCGATAGAACTTCGCCTTGCGGTTTGCGTCGGTGTACCCCCACTCGGCGCTCAGCCAGCCACGCTGCTCCATGCGGTGGAGCGCCGGGTAGAGTGCACCCTCCTCGATCTGCAGGCGATCGTTGGTTGCACGCTCGATCCAGCGAAGCGCCGCGAGTCCGTGCATGGGACCCCAGCTGAGCGCCTTGAGGACCATCAGATCCAGCGTTCCGCGGACGAGGTCGAGATCGGTAGCAGCCATGGTACCTCCGAGTAACCTAAGGTTCTTAGGCTACTCTATATCCCATGGCGCTGGCTCGCAAGGTCACCTTGTGCGCGAGCGTGGACGTCAGGCTGGCGGAGTCGTCGCTGCGGTGGAGGTGGTCGTCGATGGGAAGGCGTCGTCGTGCGCGGTGCCGCGCGGAACCGCTGCACCAATGCTCAGGGCTCGTCCCTCAGTGGCCGGTTCGCGTCACGCCGTGGGACACCAACGGGCTCGGGACTCCGCTGCGAGGCGAGTGGGATGCGCGCCGGGCCTTCGGTGAGGAGTCGCGTGACGAACCGCTGGCCTTCGGAGATGCGCTCGACTTCCACGGCGACTGCGTCGATGGCCTGCTCCACGCGCTCGAGCCGGTGGTTCGAATCGGCCGCCGGGGTGGCCTGGCGCGGGTACACCGCACGCCGCCACATCAGGCGGGCGGCCGCGATCGCCATCGGCGCGAGCACAAAGAGCATGAAGACGACGGCGAGCATCGTCACGTTCTCCGGCGAGAGGCCACCAAATGGAGGCGGAGAGCTCGTGACGCCTGCGAAGGCAAAGGGGTCCGCGCCTTCGGCGGGAGCCGAGCTCAGAACCCGGCCGATCTGAGCGAGATCGCCTTCGAGCTGGACGATCCGCGCGTCGAGCTGGCCGAGCCGACTCTCGAGGCCGGCCCGGTCCGCGCCGGTAGCGTTTCTCAGCTCCGCGGCGATGTCGTTACGGCGGCCGGTTGCCGAGGTGAGTTGATTGGAGATCTCGCCTCGTGCCTCGAGCAGGGCCTCCCGCTGTTCCTCACTCAGGGGCATTCCCGGTAACAGGCCGAGCGCCCCGGGAAGGCCGGACAGGTCCTGAAACCCGGCGAAGGCTCCGGGCGGCAACGACGGTGGTAGCGGCGGTACTGGTGGCGTAGGCGCGGTTGGCGGTGTCGGCGCCGCTGGGCGGTCTTGTATTGGCATGGGGGCAATACGAGTGAACGGTCGGCCTTGTTACAGCGACATCCTCCGAACGATAGCACCGAATGGGCGAATGTCACGTTCAGATCAGTGGCGCACGCGGCCGAGCCGCGAGATGATCACCGTATCGGCTACTGCGCCACGGCCAATGACGACACTCTGATTGGCGGCGCCGAACCCCAACCCTGTCGGCGCATAGGTCGTGGAATCGCGGTTCGATCGCAGGTCGACGCCATAGATGTCCCCAAGATGGCGGTCGAGCAACGTGTCGCTTCGCTCCGCGACGGTAACGGCTGCGCGAGATGCATCGAACAGGACGGCGACGTACGCTTCCCGTGCCACTGCCGTCGTTCGAGCGAGGGCAAGTGCGCTGATGACCTCGTTCGTAGCGTGCCGGACCCTGGCCCGGTCGAGCCGGCGCAGGAGCGCGGGCGTCCCGATGGCCGAGATCAGCGCGATCACGAACAGCACCACCGTCACCTCGAGGAGCGTCATGGCTCGCCGCATGATACCTTTCGTCGGGTCGGCTCCTATATGCAGCGACGTGCGGCCGTGGCGCGCATCGGATATATGCCGCGATCGCCATTCGGATTCCCGTGGATTCCAGCATGCGGACAGCCATTGCGTCGGCGCTGCTTTTCGTCTCCTGCGCCCGCGCCCCTCGCGTCGCGGATGTGCCGCCAGCGCCGCCGGTCCTCGCGCCCACGGTGAACGACACCGCTCCGCCGCCCCCGGACACGATGGTCTCGTATCGGGTGCCGCCGCCACTGTCCGACCCGCTCGTTCAGTGGGGATCACCGCCCCCCGGCACGCAGCGGCCCGAGCGCGCTCGAGCGTACGACCTGCAGCACCAGGACACGCGGGTGCGCTTCGACTGGACACGTCGCGCGGTCGTCGGCACGACCAATGTGCGCTTCGCCGCACTCGACAGCGGCCTCTCGACGCTCGTCCTCGATGCAGTGGGGATGAAGATCGCCGCCGTGCGTACGGCGGCGGGGGCAGCTCTCGAGCATGCGTATGATGGCCGCGAGCTCCGCATCACGCTGCAACCGCGGCTTGCAGCAGGCGCCAGAGCCACCGTCGTCGTGGACTACGAAACTGTCCGGCCGAAGAAGGGCGTGTACTTCGTGGACCGAAGGCACAGCGTCTGGACGCAGGGGGCGACGGAGGACACCCGCTACTGGGTTCCGACGTGGGACTTCCCGAACGACAAGACGACGTGGGAGTTCCGCGTTACCACCGACCGGAACGAGCGCGCCCTGTCGAACGGGCGACTGGTGTCGTCGCGGCCCGTGCCCGATGGCATCGAGTGGCACTGGTCGCAGACAAAGGCTGCATCGACCTACCTCATGTCGGTCGTGACCGGCGATTACATCGTCCTCCAGGATGTGTGGCGCGATATCCCGATCGGTTACTGGACGTATCCGGATTCCGTCGAGGCGGCGTGGCGCGGCTTTGCGAGGACACCCCGGATGGTGGAGCTCATCTCGGAGCGGAGCGGGGTGAACTATCCCTGGGCGAAGTACGACCAGTCGGTTGCGCCCGACTTCATCTTCGGCGGCATGGAGAACGTCACCGCGACGACACAGGCCGACGACCGGATTCTCCACCCAGTGTGGGCGGAGCCGCAGGCGAACGCCGAGCCGCTCGTCGTCCACGAGCTCGCCCACCAGTGGTACGGCGACTACCTCACCGCGCGGAACTGGTCGCACATCTGGCTCAACGAGGGCTTCGCCACGTTCTTCGAGGCCATCTGGGCCGAGGAGACGCATGGCCCGGACGCGGGTGCGCTCGCGCGACTCGCTGCGCAGAATGAAGCCATCGCCGCTGACCGCGCGGCGCGTCGCCCGCTCGTCTACGACCGGTGGGTGACCGACCCGCTCGAGCTTTTCTTCAGCGGGCACATTTACCCGAAAGGTGCAACGGTCCTGCAGATGCTTCGGTACGAGCTCGGTGACTCGCTGTTCTGGGCGGGAATGCAGGCATACACGCGCACGCACGCGCTGGGGAGCGTCACCACCGAAGACTTTCAGCGCGCGATGGAGCGCGTCTCCGGGCGGAATCTTTCGCGCTTCTTTGCCCAGTGGGTGTACGGTGCCGGAGTGCCCGCATTCCGTGTCACGTACGTCTACGACAGTGTCGCGCGGTCGCTGACGTTGACCGCGCGGCAGGTACAGCCGCGCGACAGCCTCACCGGATTTTTCGACGCGGACGTCGAGGTCGAGGTCACCACGGATGCGGGGCGCGTGCTCGCGATACTTCCAGTACGAGGCGAGACATCGACGGTGACGGTTGCGATACCGTCCGCGCCAAGTGCAATCCGTTGGGACAGGCGCGGCAGGCTGCTCGATGTCGTCGACTTTCCGCGACCGACGGTGATGGTCGCTCACCAGCTCGGGAATGACGACGACATCCTGGGACGGATCGAGGCGGCCGACCTCCTTGCGCGTCCCCGTGACGCGAAGGCGCTTGCGGCGCTCGCGACCGCGGTCGAGTCGGATACTGCGTGGGCAGTGCGACGGCACGCGACGGCGGCGATCGCTGGGGTGGCAATGGACTCCGCCGGCATCGCTCCGCTGCTCGCCGCGACACGAGACCGTGATTCCCGGGTGCGTCGAGAGGCGGCGGCCGGAGTCGGCGACGCGGTGGGTCGCCTGCTGTCCACGCCTCGGCCGCCCGACGCACCGCAGCACGGCGGCTCCACGTCAAATCCGATCGGATCCGGAACGCACGAGGCGGCGCGAGCACGGCTGCGGGAGCTCGCCGCGTCGGATTCCTCACGCCACGTGCGCGGGGCCGCGCTCATTGCGTACGCCACCATCTCGCCAGGCGATGCGCTCCGGGTCATCGAGCCCGCGCTTGCGCATGACTCGTGGCTCGACGTGGAACGATCGGCCGCCGTGACGGCGCTCGGGCGCCTCGACAACGCCGAGTCGTGGACCTTGACGCTCCGCTTCCTCGCCCATGGCACGAGTCGCGAGACGCGCACGACCGCGGTCCGGTCCCTGCTCGCGCGCGCCGCGGGGCGGGAAACGGAGCTCGCGACGGCTCTCACACCGCTGCTGAACGAGGATGACCTGTTTATCCGTAGCGCCGCCGCCGGCGCACTTGGCCGCCTCGGCCAGCCCATCTCCATCCCCGCGCTCGAAGCACGCCTCGCGATCGAGGCGGAGAGTCGCGTCATCAACGTCATACTGGGGGCGCTTGCCGCGCTCCGATCCAGGAGCTGAACCGATGAACCTGTCCCGAATCGTTCCGCTGATCGCGCTCATCGCCGCGAGCGGGTGCGGCCTCACGGACACGCCTGCCGTCAACACGGCAGAGCTGCTCGTCGAGACCCAGGAAATGGTGGCGGGACTTCGTGACGAGCTCGCGGGGTTCCAGGTCCAGATCGACTCGCTGAATCTCGTGCTCGCGCGCCAGGACAGCCTCATTCGCGCGCTCGCGAATCTCCAGGGAATGCCGATGCCACCAAAGCCGCCGGAGATCATCCCGCCGCAGTAGGCCATGGCAGGCAACCTGCACCTTCGCGTGGTGAACCGCATTCGCTCCCAACTTCCTTCGGCTGAGCCATGACGATCAACATCGAGTACTGCACGGTTTGAAACTACGAGTCACGGGCCGTCGGTCTGGCGGCCGCGATTCGCGAGCAGTTCCCCGAAGCGAGCGTGACGATGCAGCCGTCAGGGGGCGGGCGCTTCGAGGTCAGTCGCGACGGGGTGCCGATCTTCCAGAAGTCGAAGCTGGGACGGCATGCGGCGCCCGGCGAGGTGATGCGGCTCCTCGGGGAGGCACCCGGAGCTCCGTGACGCCCGCACGACGTCGGGTGTCGTGGTATCGTTCGATGCACCTCCGCTTCCACCATGAGCCGGCCATTCGCCGGCGGGACCTGTAGCATCCTCAATGCGAATTGCACTTTCCACCGGCGGCGGCGACGCGCCAGGGCTCAACGCGGTGATCCGTGCGGCTGTTCTCTCGGCCATCAACCGCGGTTGGGAAGTTCTCGGCATCAAGCGCGGCTTTGCCGGCCTCATGGGAGAGGACGAAGTCGTCCCGCTCACGAAGGATTCGGTGCGCGGCATCGGCCACCTCGGCGGAACGATTCTCCAGACGACGAATCGCGGCAATCCATTCCACTACCCGATCAAGGCCGCCGACGGGACGTGGACCGAGATCGATCGTTCGGATGAACTCATTGCAAACGCGAAGCGCCTCGGCATCGATGCGCTGATATCGATTGGCGGGGACGGGTCGCTGCTCATCGCCCAGCAGCTGTGCGAGAAAGGCATGCGTATCGTCGGCGTTCCGAAGACCATCGACAACGACGTCAGCGGGACGATCACGACCTTCGGCTTCGACACCGCGGTCAACACCGCGATCGAGGCGATCGACAAGCTGCACACGACCGCCGAGAGCCATTCGCGCGTCATCGTCATGGAAGTGATGGGCCGTCACGCCGGGTTCATTGCGCTGCACAGCGGGCTCGCCGGCAGCGCCGACGTCATCCTCCTGCCGGAGATTCCGTACAGCATCGAGAAGGTGTGCGAGAAGGTGATGGCGCGCGATCGTGCCGGGCGCGGGTTCTCGATCGTCGTCTGCGCGGAAGGCGCGTACTCGAAGGGGGGCGAGGTCGGGACGATGGGCGAGTCGCTCCCCGGCCAGGCCAAGCGCGTCGGCGGCATCTGCGACTCGATTGCCCGCCAGATCCAGGACGCGACGGGCAAGGAAGCCCGGTCTCTCGTACTTGGCCATCTTCAACGCGGTGGCCAGCCGACGGGGTACGATCGACTCCTCGCGGCACGTTTCGGCGGCGCCGCGGTTCGCGCAGTGGCAGAGGGGAAGTGGGCGCACATGGTAGCGCTCCAGTCCCCGCACATCGTATACATCCCGCTCGAAGAGGCCCTTCGCGAGCCGAAACGAGTGGAAGTGGACCACGACACGGTCCAGACAGCGCGCGCGACGGGGATCTCCTTCGGCGATTGAGCGGTACTACTGTCACCGTCGCAGGGCACATTCCCGGATGGTGGACGAATTCGTCTCACCGAGGGGACGGCCCGAAGAGGCGGTGCCGGTGGCGTTTCACAAGTTGTTGAATACCAATATGTTGCACCCGCACTGCCGAGCTGTTTGGCTGGCACCGGCCCTGCATGGGAAGGGAGTGTCGCCGACGTCCGGCGGCTGCCTCACTGGAGATCTGGATGCGTCTTGCCCTGTCTGTCCTTCTGTTCGGAACCGTGATCGCCGCGCCCCTCTCGGCGCAGGATCAGCCGCGCCAGTCGGACAGCGTCCCGGCGAGCGCGCGGCCGCCCGCCGGCATGTGCCGGATCTGGCTGCCGAACGTGCCGGCCAGCAAGCAGGCGGCACCGACGGACTGCCCGACGGCGGTACGGAACCGGCCCGCCAACGCACGGGTCATCTTCGGTGACGCACTGCCGAACAGGGGTTCGGTGAGGCCCGGTAACAGCTCACCCGTCGCCCCTCTTCCGCTCGTCCCCACCGATTCGCCGTCGAAGAAGAAGAAGGGTGGACCTCCGAAGATCCCTCCGCCGGAAAACTTCCACCGCTGACCGCGACGCCTGCGCCGCCCGGACCACGTCCGGGCGGCGTTCTCTTTGCAACACCCCTCGCCATGCTGCGACCAGTTCAGGACCGCTACCTCCCGCCCGATCGCGACGCGTTCATCGCCGGCGATCCCCCGACGGGTCGCGTCATCGTCATCGCGCCGACGCGCGCGGCGTGCGAGACCATCGAGCTCGCGCTCGGTCTGACCCTCGACACCTTCCTCGAACGGCATCATGGCGAGCAGGTGCGGCGCCTGGCGGCGGGAGGGAAGGGGTTCGGAATCGTTGCAGGAACGGGAACCGGCAAGACACTCGCCGTCCGCCCGATCGCCGAGACGATCCTGCGCGCCCCGCTGAAGGTCGGAGTGGTGAATCGCGAGCGGGAGGCGACCCCCGAGACGCCGTCGTGGAACGTCATCATCGTCACGACCGGTATCGCCCGGCGGTGGTTCCAGGATGGCGACATCCTCAGGACGGACACGCTCATCGTCGACGAAATCCACCAGACATCGGCCGAGCTGGAGCTCTGCCTCGCACTCGGCAAGCGCGTCGGCTGCCGCTTCATCTGGCTCTCCGCGACGGTGGACCCGAGCTTCTATTCGCGATACCTGAGCTCGGCCGATGTCATCGAGAGCTACGCCTTCGACCCGGCAAAGGCTGCGGATGTACGGGTGATCCGCTCGAAGCCGCTGGAGTTTCTCGGCGATCGCTTCCTTCAGCAGGTGATTCGCGAGAAGCGCGGTGTCGGCGTGTTCCTCCCGACGCGCGCCGGTGTGGAGCAGGCGGCAGACCAGGTGCGGACGCGCTTCCCGCGCATCAACGTCGCGTTCTATCACGGTGGCGAGCCGATCCGGATCCTGCGGCCATTCCTCGAAGGTGGGGAGCGCAAGCCGTTCCTCCTCGCGATGACCGCGGCGGGCCAGAGCGCGCTGAACGTTCGCGGGCTCGACACCGTCGTCATCGACGATACGCGCTTCACCAACATCATCGAGCGCGGCAAGAACGTGCTGACCCGCCTGCACCTCGGCGCCAACGAAATCCTTCAGATGGCGGGGCGGGTGCACGGGCGTGTCGAGGGCGGCCACGTCTACATCCTGTCGGACCGCGACATCAATTTCCCGACGCTGCGGCCCACCGAGCCGGAGTTCCAGCTCGCGGGAGACTCCGAGCGCGTCGCGATCACCTGCGCCGACCTCGGGGTCCGGGCAGATGAGCTCGAGCTCCCGGTGCCCCTCGACCGTCAATCGTATCGTGCGGCGCTCGCACTCCTCGAACGGCGCGGCATCGTCGAGAACGGCCGACTGTCACGCTACGGGAAAGCCGTCGAGGCGATGCCGGTCGACCGTCCGTGGGCGGAGCTGCTCGTGCACGGTGAGGACGCACTCATTCCGTATCTCGCCGTAATGAGCGCCGTCGAATCGCTGCACCGCATGACACGCGATGAGCGGAACATCGACGACCTCATTGTCGCTGGAAGCGACCACCTCACCGCGTACAACCTGTACGCCGAGGCGTTCACGGAAGCCGGATACATCGGCGAGGTGTATGGCCTTCCGCGGCATCTTTTCGACGAAAGCGTCGAGCAGTGGGCCGAGCGGCGTGGCGTGCTCGTGAAGGCGATCGAGGACGCTGCGCTCGGCATGGCGAGCGTCTATCGGTCGGTCGGGCTCCCGCTTCCGACGAAGCTGACGATCGCGGGCGACGCGACCCGTCGCGACTTCGCCGATCTCCTCGCGCGCGTGATGCCCTTCGATCTCGTGATCGACGAGCAGACCGCGAACGGAGATGAGGCGCGCGTGTCGAAGACGAGTGTCGCCGGGAGCTGGGGAGCCATCACGGGTGAGCTTCGGTATTTCGCGGATCGCTTCGGCATCCCGCGCGCGTCGATCGAGGGCACCCAGATTCCGATGGACCTCATCAAGCGGTACGCGACGCGCGGCGAGCCGCTGCTCGTGTACGATCCGGAACGACGGAAGGCGCCGCTCATGCTCCAGCGCCAGCTGGAGTACTTCGGGTTCGAGCTTTCGCGCGAGGCGGAGCCGGTTCACGACTTCCCGCCGGAGCTTGCTCATCAGGCGCGCCATGCGATCGCCGGGTCGCTCGCGCGGTTCGAGGCGCGGCATCCCGCCGTGAAGCACAACCGCCCGGCGATCGAGGAGCTCCGAGAGATCTACCGGCGCTCCGGTGGTGAGACACCGCGGCTTGGCTTGCCGGAGCTCACCGCGATGTACGAGGCGGCGCTCGCCGGTGTGCAGTCGCTGGACGATCTGCGCTCCGCGCCGCTCCGGCTCGAGCTCGACTCGCTCGTCGCGCCGGAGGTTCGAGCGCGATACCTCGCACTGCCCAACAAGGTGTTGGTGCGCGATCGGGAGGTCGAGATCGACTATGACGTCGAGGAGCGCGACGATCGCCCAATGGGAATCGCGCGGCTTCGGCTTCCAGAGAAGCTCGCACGAACACTGTCAACCGATGAACTGCCGGTGCTCGATCGGGAAGTGCGGTTCGTCGTGCCGCGCGGGCAACGTGGTTCCGTTCGCGCGAGTACGCTCGACGAGCTTCAGGAGCTGCTCGACCGCCCGTGGACGGACGAGGAAGTCGAGCGGCACGAGCGGGCCCGCGAGGAGCATCATCAGAAGAAGCATGATTCGCATCGGCATCGCCGGACGCGGGAGGCCGCATCCGAATTTCGGCGGTCGCGCGGCTCGCGCGGTCCAGGTCGCGCCCGACCCGCCGGCGCGCCCGACGGCGACGGCCGCCACGGCGATCGTCCCGGTGGCGGCGGGGGCTCCGGTCGCGGCAAGCGTCCAGGCGGTCGCGGACGTAGCGGCGGTAAGCGCTCGCGCTGACTGCAAGCGGGGCCGGAGAATAGGACCGGACGGTCTGCCACATCCACGCGACGGCCTACTATCCCATCCACACCGGGCTCGCGGCGTCAACTACAAGCGCCAGTGATGTAACGACTTGCGGCACCGTTGGACGGTTGAACGCCTGTTTGGACCAGCCAGTCCTATTTTACGCTTGACAGTTGGACCGACCAGTCCTAGTATTCGCACCGTGAGCGACCGCAAAGTTCAAATCCTCGATTCCGCCGCCGAGCTGATCTCGGAGCGTGGCTACACGCAGACTTCGGTCGACGACGTCATCCGGCACGCCGGCCTGTGCGGCAAGAGTCATTTCTACCACTACTTCAAGTCGAAGGAAGAGCTCGGGTACGCGGTGCTCAACCGACAGTTCGAGCGCTTCGCCGATCGCGGGCTCGCCGTCCTGCGCGAGCCGATGATCGATCCGATCGAGCGACTCTTCCTGTTCATCGACTCGGTCGTCGCGCTGCAGGCGCAGCGCGGATGTCGGGGTGGCTCATCGTTCGGCACGCTGGCGTCGGAGCTTGCCGATGCGCATGAGGGATTCAGGCAGCGCATCGAGATGGTGTTCGAGCGGTGGGCCTCGCAGATCCAGTCGCTGCTTTGGGAGGTACGCCCGCAGCTCCAGGATGGCGCGGACACGGCACGACTGGCCCGCTTCATCATCGCGACGCTCGAGGGCGCGGTGCTGATGTCGCGAGTCACGAAGGAGATCGGGGTCATGGAAAACATCGCAGCGGATCTCAAGCGATTCATCGGGATGCACCTCCGCGATGGAGTACCGACATCCTGACGTCGCGTGTCTGGGGGGGACGCGGTGACAGGATGCGAGTGGATGGTGGAAGCGCGGAGATTTGCAATTGACTGGGTGGGAGTGGGTGGACCGGGGGGAGGAACAAATGATGGCACTCGACAAGCACGTCGCCCGCAAGGCAGCGCGAAGCGACCCAGGAACTGACGCATCGACGCCGGCGGTCGTGAGCGACATCTCGCTTGCGGCGCCGGTGGACGACGCTACCCGAGCCGCGAATCGCGCACGCTTCGAGGCTGAAGCGCTGCTGCATCTCGATGCCCTGTACAGCTTCGGACTCAAGCTGACGCACTCGCGCGATGATGCCGAAGACCTCGTATCGGACACGATGCTGCGCGCGTTCGAACGGTGGGAGCAGTACCGGCTCGGAAGCAACATCCGCGCGTGGCTGTTCACGATCCTGTACCACTCGTTCGTCAGCCGGAAGCGTCGCATCGACGCGCGCGAGGTCCAGGCGCCCGACGATGCCGACGGCTGGTCAGGGTACGAGGCCGTCGGCGAGGCCGACCCCGAAGGGCGCTTCTACGACTCGTTCCTCGACGACGAGATCACCAGGGCGATCGATGCACTGCCGCCGGAGTACCGCGAGGCCGTGATCCTCAGTGACATCCACGACCTGCGCTACGCGGAGATCGCCCAGATCCTCGACGTGCCCGAAGGCACCGTGAAGTCGCGGCTCTTTCGCGGCCGGCGGATTCTGCAGAAGAAGCTCGTCGGGTATGCAGTGGACATGGGCTATATCAAGCAACGCGTCGCGTAGCGCGGCCGGGGTAAACGGCGGAGACCTGGGAAGGGCGCAGGTCAGGGCCACTGCTTACTGCGCACACACACCTGGAACGGCGTACGAGAGCGAACGGCGTTCGGGACTAGCGTTGTCGGCTGCGAAAGCGGGCGACCTTTGCACGATTGCCGCAGGTCGCCATGTCGCACCACCGGCGGGCGCCGTTCTTCGTGGCGTCGTGAAAGACCCGAGTGCAACGCGGTGACGCGCAGCGGTGCACGCGCAGCAGCTCGGCGAGGATCAGCGCGTCGGCAGCGGACTCGACGATCGGCATGAGCAGTCCGGCGAAGGCATCGCCGACGGGGACGAACGCGCGCGCGTATCCGCCATCATCCCTCGGCTCGACACGGCGCGTTCCGGCACTGCGGCCGAGGACGCGATTGATCTCGGCGAGCGTCGAACTGCGAACGACCGAGGACTGGGCGCCAACCTCCGCCAGACCGCGCAGCGAGTCCCGCACCCGCCGGGCATCGACGAGGGCGGCGCTCGCGCCCGTTGGCTGCTGGAGTGCGCGTCGCCGGATCCCCGCGGTCCGCTCGGCGTCCAACACCGACGCCGCATGTAGCCAGTCGATGTATGCGTCGAAGTCCACGAGCGCGTCCACGCGCCGGTCGCGCGCGACGTCCTCGGTGTTCACGAAGTCGAGCCAGAGGCGGCCCCCGACGAAGACGAACGGCGGGGCTGCGGGCTCGGGAACAGTGAACCGGGTGCGCCTGGTGGAGAGTGACATCGGGCGGCCAAGCATAGCCCCCTCCGTTGGCGCCAGCAAGACGAAGGTGAGTCGGGAAACGCCGCGAGCCATATATCACGCATCTTCGCCGCTTCCGATCCGAACGCAGCCTCGCCGGCGATGCCGATCCGCTAGCTTTGAAGGTCTTCTGCCGACTCAAACATGCCGACATCGAAATCGCCGTTCGTGATCTCCGAATACGTCCGCTGGGGGGACATCGACCTCGCGGGCATCATCTGCTACGGCGCGTACATCAGGTTTTACGAGCTCGCCGAGACGGAGATCTTCCGCGCGGTCGGCCTGCCCTTTCGCGAGATGTTCGAGCGCTACGACATCTGGCTCCCCCGCAAGGTGATGCACACCGAGTTTGTTTCCCCGGCCCTGCTGGATGAACGACTGGCGGTGCTCACCTACTTCAGCCGCGTCGGCAACACGTCGGTGACGATCAACTTCGACGTCATGGACGCAGACCGCGGAGCGCTCCACGCAACGGCATATCAGGTACTCGTGTGCGTGAGTCGCGAGAACCTCGTGAAGCGGCCGCTGCCGCCGGAGGTTGTCACGGCGATCGGGCCCTACGTCATGACGCCGGAGGAAGCTCGCGCGTCGAAGGCGGCTCAGCCCATTGGCCCCGGCACGCCAGCCGGTTCCGGCGCAATCAGCGCATCCTCGCGATAGACCAGCCACCCCGTCACATCCTCGGCGACCAGCTCGACCTCGGTCCCGATGGGCAGGGTCAGGTTCGGAATCTCGTGGCCCGCGGGAAAGTCCATGAGGATGGGCACATCGAGGTCGGAAAGGAGATCGAGGAGGAAGTCCTCGAACTCGTCCTCCTCCGATCGATCGAGCGAAAGCTGACCGAACACGACGCCTCGGACGCTCCGCAGCAGTCCCGCTGCGCGCAGGTGGACGAGGCGCTCGTCGGCGACCGACATCGGGTCGCGCGTCTCCTCGAGGAAGAGGATCGCGCCGCGTGTATCCACCTCGTACGGGGTCCCGATGGTCTGCTGCACGAGCGACAGGTTGCCGCCGATGAGGCGCCCCACGGCGCGCCCCGGACGCACAACGCGAGCGACATCCCGGCCGATCTTCGTCGTCGGCCGTGGCGTCGTCAGTGCGCTGAGGAGCGACGACATCGTCGGATCGCGCGTGCTCGGAATGAGGTCGTCCACCGTCGGGCCATGAAAAACGCGCAGGCCCGCACGGCGCATCAGCCACAGGTGCAGTGCCGTGATGTCCGAGTAGCCGACGAAGGCCTTCGGGTTCCGGCGGAAGACCTCGGGCTCGAGATGGGGAAGCATTCGGACCGCCCCGTAGCCGCCGGTGCCGCCAATGACCGCCTTCACCCGCGGATCCAGCCACATCCCCATGAAGTTCTCCGCGCGGCGCTCATCCTCCATGCGCTGGAAGCGCCGCAGGGTCTCGATCTCGCCGTCGAGGATCACGCCGTAGCCGGCTCGCTCGAGCGCCTTCACGCCACGCTGGAGCCATCCGGGCCTTGGCGCGTAGGAAGGCGCGACGACACCGATCGTGTCGCCCTTGACCAGTGCTGGCGGTTTGAGGAGCGGTGGAAGTGCGGAGGTCGAGTCTTCTGGGCTCATCGAGCAGGGGAGGGAGCAGCGCGACCTCACGGGACCCACGAATGTAGCGACCCGCCCGGAACCCGGGGAGCGGCGACGCCGGCGGCGGGTCCCCATTAGATTTGAGGCATGTCCGCCGCCGAGCATACCTATGTCCGCAAGGGCTTTGGCCTGAAGGCCGAGGTCGAGGCAGTCCTCGCCTCGGACTACAGCGGGCGGCTGGTCGAGATGCTGCGCGCCGGCAACTACACCCTGAGCGCGGGGGGCGTCACCGTCCGGCTGGCGCACGAGTTCGGCTTCTGCTACGGGGTCGAGCGCGCGGTGGACTACGCGTACCAGACCCGCCACAAGTTCCCGGACCGGCGCATCCTGCTCGTCGGGGAGATCATCCACAACCCACACGTCAACGCAAAGCTCCGCGACATGGGGATCGAGTTCCTCGTTCCCGGTCCCGCGGGCTTCGACTACAGCGGGGTCAGGGTGGACGATGTCGTCATCCTGCCGGCGTTCGGTGTGACGATCTCCGATTTCCAGACCCTTCGCGGCATGGGCTGCGTCGTCGTGGACACGACCTGCGGGTCGGTGCTGAACGTCTGGAAGCGCGTGGATACCTATGCACGCGATGGCTTCACCGCACTGATCCACGGCAAGTACTACCACGAGGAGACGCGGGCCACCGCCTCCCAGGTGGAGCGCTATCCTGGCGGTCGATACGTCGTCGTCCGGAACATGGAAGACGCGCGCTTCGTGTGCGACTTCATCGAGGGCCGAGTCGGGCGCGACGCGTTCACCGAGCGTTTTCGGCACGCGTCATCGCCGGACTTCGATCCGGACCAGCACCTGCGCCGCGTCGGCGTCGCCAACCAGACGACGATGCTCGCGCGCGAGTCGCTCGCCATCGGCGAAGAGGTCGGTGCGGCGATGGAGCGCGTGTATGGAGCCGATCACCGTGCCGAGCACTTCCGGACCTTCGACACGATCTGCAGCGCGACACAGGACCGACAGGATGCCGTGGCCGCGCTGCTCGAGGAGCGCATCGATGTCATGATCGTCGTCGGCGGCTACAACTCGAGCAACACCATCTCGCTTGCTGCGCTCTGCGCAGAGCGTGTTCCGACGTACCATATCGAGGATGCTGAGGGGATCGATCTTGAGTCGGGCGTCATCCGGCATCTCCCCATCGGGAGCAAGCAGGAGGTCTCCGTCGCCGGCTGGCTCCCGTCGGCGCCCGACCTGCGCGTAGGACTCACAGCTGGTGCCAGCACACCGAACAACAAGATCGGGGAGACCGTTGCGCGGATCTTTGCGGCGCGCGGCATCGACCCAGGAGCGATCGGATGACAGGCTTCACACGCGTCTCCCTGCGTCCCGATACGTGCCCTCGCTGCTGAGGCGCCGCCGCCCACCGCTTACCGAGTCGCAGGGGTTTGGCCACGCCGAGCTCAGTGCGGG